>JAVCCB010000032.1 GCA_030765685.1 Candidatus Tantalella remota
AAGAGGGCTCCATATCCAGCCAACCATGCCATTGGGCAGATTCTCGCGAGATGCACTCTCATCTTCTTCCCCGTAGAGCGGCAGTTCTGTTTGTTCGAAAGTTATATTATGGTCGCTGTCTGCCCTTACATCTCTGTCAATATCAGCTATATTCTTAAGGTGTACCTTGAGGGCCCGTCTCGGAGTATTTTCTCCGATCCCCTGCCTTGCCTCTATACCACCTTCATGCGTTCCTCTTTCGACAGTTGTACCTATCAACCACTCAGATAAATACTCGCTTATTGCTACCTGACTCAGTACACGTTCCCCCTTAGATAGAACACCTTCTCCCCATTCCTCTTCCCTCATGCTAGTTTTGACCTTGGGATTGAAAAATAGAAGCGACCTGCCGTCGGAAAAAGTTATTTTTACCGCGCCCTGTACAGCATCCCCGCTAACCTGCGGGAGCTGACTCTGCTGGAGACCGTTTTTCTCAGCCTGCTCTAACAGGTCTGTCACTAATCTCTCTACTGTTGATACCGTAGGCGGGGCCTTGGCCTTATCTCCGTCTCTCGAAAAAAGATCGCTGTTCAGATAAGATGATATGACACGTTGAAATGATTCCGGAGCTATGTTTCCTTCGAAAAAACTCTGTACGGCAATAGTAGTTCTGCCTGATATCTTCAGGTCGGGGTTTGCCCATGCTATATCACGGCAAAGAAAAGTAACGATAATAACGACAGCTATCGCCTTTACCCAGACATACTTCCTGCAATTATATAAGGTGTGTTTATTCCCGTTAAACATACTCTCCAGAAGGTTAGAACAATATATAGTTATATTGTAGCTTGTTATTATTTTAACACGTTATACACATACGTCAATGCGTATTTCTGAATTTTTTATAACTTAACAACCAGCAAGACTTCGCAAAGTTCGCTGCGAGATTGATTAATTATTAGTCATTTAAACATAAGCACTTATGTTACAAAGAGGCATTGTACCCCATTAATTTCACCAAGAACTTGTTTTACCTTTAAACCTTATGTATATTATGTGTGTTTCTTACAAACCAGGGAGGTGTCATGAATAAAACTTTATTTCAGGGATTGGTTATAGTTGCAACGGTGATGATCTTAGTCGCTTTCTTTCTGCCATGGGCGACTGTGGCCACAAGCGTTACAGGCATATCAAAAAGTGTATTGGGATCGGTGGCCAGCTCGCCTTTGGCTGGAACGGTCGTGAAAGACATCGATAAAGTCACCAACGCCGTGAGCAGCATGGGCGACATTTCCGTAAAAACGACCGTCAGCGGATACCAGGTACCTAAACTGGTCAACGACGACAGCTCGAAGGTCGCTCTCTCTCTCGCTCAAATAATGTTTAAAAGTGCCGACAACGTGGACAAAAAAAGTTATCTTGTTTACCTTATGCCCCTCTTGGCTCTCGCCTGCTCAGTTCTAGCGTTATCGGTTTCAAAGAAAATGATATCTCTGACATTGATGATATTCATAAGCGGAGGGGTTTCCATTGCCGGACTATACAACCTTTACACCATGGATATTTCCAGCACGATAGTCAAGATCGCCATACAAAAAGGCCTATGGTACACGATGTATTCCTTCCTGTTCATTTTTCTGGTGGGCATAGCCTGGCTGGTCCTGGACAAAAAAACCGCGTAATTTTTTTCTGTACGCATAAAAAAAGCGGCACATAAATGTGCCGCTTTTTTATTTATACAAATATCGTATTTTACTTTTTCCCCAACCCTTCTTCCATGACCATATTGCGGGCATGCTCCTCAGCCTGCTTGAGCACCTCGGTTTGAGACGACGGAGCGTAATACCCCAAAAATCTGCTATCTATATGACTTGTCATAAAATCTGAACTTTTATCCAGCTCGACCCCCTGGCTGTACTTGGTATCACTCGACGAACTGCGATTGCGAGATGAACTGCGATTACGCGAACTATTCCGGCTCGACCTGTTCCTGTTTGTACTGGGCCTTGCTGACCGGGCTGACCTGTTCCTGCTTGTAGACGTCCTTGAACTTGATCTGCTTCTGATTGAACTGCTGACGGGACTGGTATATGTTGCCGCAAAAAGGCTCTCCACAGCAAAAAGCAGCATTAGAAATACAATAGATCCTCTTAAGGCATTCTTCATCTCGCATCCTTATTTCTCAGGAAGGACATCCGCCTCTCCCAAAAAATCGCTTGTCGTGCTGTATCCACCATCTTCCGGTATAGTATCAAAAGTATACGGATCCTGCCCCTCATAGAGATCTTCCTTACCGCCCTTTTGCTTCCCTACGCTAGAATTATGATATTTATGCCCCGTTTTTGCCTTGAATGACTCAGCACGCGGTGTACTATAACGAGACTCTCCATCTGACCCCTGTGCGTACGCGTTCACAGCGAAAGGCCCCCCTAAAAACATAGCAACCAGAACCACAACGCTCAGTATCCTATTCATGGTGTACTCCCTTTCCCAATTCTCTCGTCTTTTACAGGCTACCGCTCAGATCCTTCCGTACGCTTCTGTCAACTCTCTTAGCTTTTTTGTATGAGCGTCAGTCCATTCTCCCGGAGCAATGCGCCAGGACCAGTTTCCGTCAGTGGTCTGCGGCTTATTCATCCGCGCGTCGCCGCCCAGACCAAGGATGTCCTGCACCGGAAAAATAACGGTATCCGCTATCGATGTCATAAGAAGCCGTATGATATCCCATACTATATCCTGTCCGAATTCCTTAAGGTTCATGTACTCCAGAAGCCTTCGTCTTTCATCTTCTGTGGATTCACCGTCAAGCCACCCCTTCATAGTATTATTATCGTGCGTTCCGGGATACGCTATACAGTTCTTTACGTAGTTATGCGGCAGGTAGGGATGCTCCTGATCGTCTTCACCAAAGGCGAATTGAAGGATCCTCATACCAGGGAACGAATAATGTTTCATCGCCTCTCTCACGTCGTCTGTTATTATTCCCAGATCTTCCGCCAGGACGAAAAAATCGGGAAGTTCCCTCATCATGGTATCTATCAGGTCATATGTCGGCACTTCTTTCCATTCACCGTTAATGGCCGTTTCTTCTCTGGCGGGCACCTCCCAGTACTGGACAAGCCCCCTAAAGTGGTCGATCCTGACTATATCGTAACAGTTTAAAGTATGCCTCATCCTTTCTATCCACCAGGAATAACCTTCTTCTTTGAGAACTTCCCAGTCATATACCGGATTACTCCAAAGCTGTCCGGTATCGCTAAAATAATCCGGCGGAACCCCTGCCACCACCCTTTGTTTTTTTTGATCGTCCAGCTTGAAAATACCAGGGGTTACCCAAACATCCACACTGTCATAACTCACGTATATCGGAATATCTCCGATGACCTTTACGCCTTTCTTGTTACAATATAATTTCAAGGCCTTCCATTGCCGATAAATGATGTATTGTATGAACTTCTCTTTATCTATCCTTTCGGAATGTTTTTCTTTCGCCGCGGCGACCGCCTCTGGGTCCCTGTCCCTGAGGCCCTGCGGCCACTCTATCCATATCTTCCCGTCAAATTCTTCCTTAAGCGCGACGAAAAGAGCAAAATTATTAAGCCATCCCAATTGATTCGCGCAGAACACCTCAAGATCATCTTTTACCCCGAAGACCTTGAACCTCTCATACGCTTTATCTAAAAGCGGCCCCTTCAACACGGCAACCGAATCATAATCGACAGTATGAGGATCTTCTGTATTGTATTCAGGCAGGTCTTCGGGCAGGAGCACCTCTTCATCCCGCAAGCGCTCAGGACTTATCAGTAGAGAGTTTGCCGCGAAAGCCGAATTGCTGAAATAGGGAGAATTGGCATTAGCTCCGTCGATGGGGTTAAGCGGCAGTATCTGCCAGTACTTTTGTCCGGCTTCGGCAAGCGTGTCCGCGAAAGCGTACGCCGCCGGCCCCAAGTCCCCTATACCGTACTTCGACGGAAGTGAAGTTATATGCAGCAACACGCCGCTGCCTCTCTGATCCATTTTATTCGTTCCTTCTATGTTTTCGTGAATTAAAAATACCGCGCGGCAGGGTCTTCAGGGATCATTTCCGGCGCTCTCTTAAGGGCAACACGAAACAAAATGTCGTTCCGCCGCCCTCGACAGATTCCGCCCAGATCTTTCCCCGGTGCATTTCTATTATAGCTCTTGATATAGCAAGCCCAAGCCCCGTTCCCCCGGCTTCCCGGTCCCGTTTTTTTCCGGTCTCGTCAAACTGGTGAAACAGCTTGGGAAGATCTTCTTTTTTAATATCAGCAGATGTATCCGTTACCGAAACGCGGATAGCATTACCGCCTTCCCTTGCCGTCTTCACGGTGATCGTACCTTTTTCCGCGAGATTGATAGCCATGTTTATTATATTGGTAAGCACCAGGAATATCTTCTCGCTATCGAACACCGCGCCGGGAAGATCTTCATCTGTCTCGACTATGAATTCCAGATCCCTCTTCTCCGCCAACAGCGGTAACATGTCCCTTTTAACATCAAGGATGATATTGTTTATATCATTGTCCTCCGGGGTGAACTTCGTCCTGTTTGTCTCCATCTGATAAAAATCTACGATATCTTTCAGGAGGCCCGTAAGGTTTCCAACGCTTCTCGCCGCGTAAGACAGCATCTCCCGGGGCTGCCCATCTATTTTGTCCGACACCTGGTCCAGAGCAAGCCCTATGCCCTGCTTGATAGAAGCCAGCGGAGTCTTGATCTCCTCGGATATCATCGAGATGAATTTTGTCTTCGCGTCCATCTCCTCTTTGAGTTCTTCTTCTATGTTCTTTCTTTCTATGATCTCCTGGTCCCGATCAACAATGGCATCATTGAGATTATTTGTCATCTTATTGAACGATCTAGCCAGGTCTCCGACTTCATCTTTAAGTTTTATATCCGCGCGCTGGGAGAGGTCTCCTCCCGATATAAGGTCAGTGACATTCACCAGCCGGATCAACGGCCTGGTAATCCCCCTGGAAACAATAAGCCCTAGGAACCACGCGACAGCCAGCGCTATAAAACCGACCACTATTATCTTGTTCCTGAGACTTTTCGCCGGACCGAATATGTCTTTCTGAAAAACAAATGATACGACGGCCCAGTCTCCACGGCGGCCTATACCATATTTGCTGAGATCGACAAACCGCGCCAGCACCTTATCGCCTTTGTAATCTTTGAATATCTCATGTCCCGAAGTGCCTCCGCCGAGAACCCCCCTGAACCGGGGCTGATGCTGCACATAAGTAATGGGTACGAATATACTTACCTTCCCATCGCGCGTCAGGACGATCTCCCCCGGATCGTTCAGAAGATACGCGAGGCCGCCTCTAGTGTACTGCTGTTGTATGTTATAGAGGGACTTCATCATCTCGCCCATCCTGACTGAAGCGGCCACGAAACGGCCGGAACTCTTTCCTCCAGCCCCTCTTACCGGAGATACCACCAACGCCGCTAGCTTGCTGTTGGCGTCACTCATCTTTAGCTCAGAGAAAACGACATACGGCTTACCGTCAGCTTTGGCCTTTGTAAAAACTTCTTTCTCGCCGCCCGGCCCGCCCAAAAGAACCTTTCCCAGAAGTTTCTGGTTAGTAGCGGCAATGACCTTTCCCTCGCCATCGGTGACGTATATATCCTCATACGGGGAGACTTCCCTTATTGTCCGCATCATATACTCATCGATATCTTTCACGCTTCCCGTACGAAAAACATAAGCGTCGGAATATATACCTACGTCGGTCACCATACCGTCAAGATAGTAATCAATATCCTCGGAAATAAGTTCGGCTACGTTCTGGAGGTCGGTACCTATACGTTCCTTATAGGTCCGGAAAGAGCTGTCAATAACGAGAACCAGCACTATCGCGAGCGCGATAAGAACTATACCCGTAAAACTTATTATCAGCTTTGTGCCCAGTTTCATGCTGGAAATACCCTTGTAGTGTTAAGACTTTTTATCTTCCAGAAGTTCTTTGACCGCCTTAAGCATCGCCTTCATGCGGAAAGGCTTGGTAAAAGTGCGTAAAGCTCCTCCTAGAAGCGTGGCGCCCTCGAGATAATCCATCGGCCCCTGAAACCCTCCGCCCGACATCGCTATCACCTTGGCATCCGGAAAAGTCTTGTGAAGTTCGACCATTGTCTCGATACCCTCTTTGCCGGGCATAATTATATCCGTTATCACAAGATCTGCCGGATTCTCCGTGAACATTTTTATACCCTCATCCCCGCTCTCCGCCGCCTCTACTTCATAACCCTCATTTTCCAGAATAGTCTTCAAAATACTCCTGAAGTCGTAATCATCATCAATAACTATTATTCTTGCCATGATACGTGTCCGATCCTTATGTTGTTAATATAACAGTAATATACACTATGGCACCGGGATTGACAAATACGGGAGCCCTCAGCCTCTTTTTCTTCGCTTATCTTCGTAAAGCTTCGAATCTGCCATATTGAACATCTGAGACTCATCAGCGAGACTGTCGGTAAATGTGGCGGCCCCGGCACTTATCGTAAAAGTAAGTTCTTTGTTAATATCCTCGTCCATAAATGATCTGTCTTCAACATTTTTTTTAAGCCTGTCCATCGCCATGACGGCCTGCTCGAAATCAGTCTCCGGCATGATAATAACGAACTCATCGCCTCCGAACCTGGCTATCATATCCGATTCCCGAAGCGTATCTTTCGCGACAGACGAAAACGCCTTAAGGACAAAATCTCCGGCAGCATGTCCGTAGGTATCGTTTATCTTCTTAAAATCATTGATGTCGACTATCGCCAGGGAAAACACTTTGTCGTATCTTTTGGCGGTAGTAAACGTTACCGAGAACTCTTTCTGAAAAAACCGGCTGTTCGGAAGCCCCGTAAGATCGTCCGTCATCGCCATATCCTCATAGAAACTCTTTTTCCCCAGTATCGCCTTGATCCGAGCAACAAGTTCTTCTCCGTTAAAGGGTTTGGTTACATAATCATCCGCCCCCAGGTCGAGACCTTTCACCACATCATCGGTTTCTTTTTTTGCCGTAAGAAAAATGATAGGGACACTGGAGAGCTGCGGGTCGGCGTTAAGCTGTTTCTTGATCCATATACCGTCTTTTCCCGGGAGCATGATGTCCAGAAGCACCAACTCAGGCATAAACTCGATCATTTTGTCCCGCACTCCCCTGCCGGTATTGTACGTCGCCACTTCGAAACCCGCGTCAGAAAGGATCGTATCCAGGATCTTCAGGATATCTTCTTCGTCGTCTACTACAAGGATTTTTTTTCTGCCCGTATCAAATCGCATAGTCCATCTTCTCTATCTTTTCCGCTCCCCTCGGAATAACAAAATGAAAGACTGCTCCCTTACCTTCTTCCGATTCGGCCCATATCTTGCCTTTATGCCTGCGTATTATCTCTTTCGATATGGACAGCCCCAGCCCAGTACCTCCGGCTCTTCTGCCTTCTTCTATATGCAGCTGTTCGAATGCGATGAAAAGTCTTGGCAGATCTTTTTTCTTTATGCCGGCTCCGGTATCCCGAACTTCCACCTGAACTATCTTTTCATCAAAACACGTAGTAACCGTTACCTTGCCTTTATCGGTAAACTTTATAGCGTTGTTCACCAGGTTGGTCAGAACCTGTATGATCTTGTCCCTGTCAAATCCGGCGGTAGGCATCTTATCCGTTAAATGTATCTCCAGCGCTATACCTTTTTCTTTTGCCAGGTACTGCATCCCTTCATAAACTTCCTTAACAACGCTGTTCAAATCGTTCTCTTTTATATCGATTTTCTCCTTGCCCGCCTCAAGCTTCTGAAAATCCAAAACATTACTTATCAGACGCATCAGCCTCTCGGAGTTATTGACCACCATCTTGAGAAAATCTTCCTGCTTGCTGTTGTTTATCTCGCCGGCAGAACCTCTCAGTATCAGCCCCACACTCTCCTTTATTACCGCAAGCGGCGTCTGAAGTTCGTGTGTGACCATAGAAACGAAATCAGACTTTATTTTTGTTGTCTGAATAAGGACCTCTTCCGCTTTCTTCCTTGTACTTATATCCTGAAATATCTCAAGGATGGCCTTCCTGCCCTCGTACATCATCCCGGTATGAGTTATAAGTAAGGTCTTCCCCCCCATAGCATGTTCCGTCTCGATAGAAGCGGTCTCGCCCACATTGACACCTTTTAGTAAAGGACACATCCCACATTGCTCATTATCGTCCTTATACATTTGCCAGCATTTTTCCCCCAGAGCATCCCCCCCTAGCATATCCTTGAGAAGCTCATTCATGAAGAGGATGTTGCCTTCCTCATCGACTATCTCCATACCGAAAGGGACAGTCTTTAGAAGCGTGTCGGTAAATCCGGTTATTTTTCTGTATCTGGCAAGATATGTAGCGATAATCACCCCGAATACTATAAAAAGCATAACGGGGATAAATCTCATATATAATTCATGGGAAGATACGTCAGAGAAAAGCAGACCCACAATATCGCCGCGATCGTATACAAAATAGTCGACCGCAATATCGAACATCCATGTCAAAGCTCCGAAAAAGAGCGCCACTATCACGATTATGATAAACATTTTCATCTTGGCCTACCTTAGACAGGTATAATGTTAATACTGATACTTTTTTTATTCTATACCTATATCGTCTCCTTTAAAAGTAAATATTTTAAAAATACCCCTCCACCGAAATGAAGGGGTACCTGAAGGATATTTGCCTTTTTTGCCTTGCGGACTTATTTATCTTTCTTTGGTCCGCCCTTTGTTTTCACAACGCCCTTGCTATCCTGCTTCAGGTTTTTCACCTGGTCTCTCAGAGCTTTCTGCTGCTTGCGATAATCCATCTGCATCTTTTTCTTCTCTTCCCTTTTCTTAGCGAGCAAAGCTTTACGTCTCGCCTTGTCATTAGGGTCGAGCTTCTGAAATTCCGCCCCTGTAGTACTATCGATATCCTTCATCTTCTTTTTGTAATCGTCCCTGAGCTGTTTCATCTGTGAGTTCAGCTTTTTCAACTCCGTCTGGTACGCTTCATAATCCGTATCCTGCGCGTATAACAGGCCCGTCCCCAGAACAAATACAGCCAGTATCGCCAAAACTATAACTTTCTTAAACATACACACCCCCTCTTTTTTTAACCTGGTTAATTTTATTGAGACTACAATTTACGGAATTAAGTGAACGTAAATTGTGAAGTCGAAATAACCCGCCATAGCCGAATAATATAAAATAAACTGGCGACGGCGGGTTTCTTTGAAGTTAGGTCAATCAAAAAGCTTGAATTTTTAACCTGGTTAGTTTTGACCAGGTTACCCCATTTATTTTTCACCATTTTTTTATAAATATTTACTCTTTTGAAAGTCCTTATAGAGTCCTTGATTCGCCGCCTGGCATTCAGGACATTTACCCTGTATCTTCCTGAAAATCTTGTAGAAGAAGTTCTTGCTCTTGGCATTCCTGGTGAACTTACATAACGGACAACTGGAACATGTCTTTATGGGATTCTGGCTCATCTTCTCTCCTCATCGCGTAACCCACAACAAAAAACCTGACAACACCACTATTATAACAACAGTCGTTATAACTTTCAACGGCGGATACTTAACTTTGCCAAGAAACCCCACTCCGCGTTCCAGATCCTCCCCGCAATACAGACACAACAACGCCTCATCGTCATCTATCGGTTTCCCGCAATGTGGACAAATATACTCTGTCATAAATCTCCTACCCCCTCATTTATAACCTAAATTGTAAACTGTAAACCGTGAACTGTGCGAGATCTTGTAGTCTTTGATCCTGCTGTTCAATTATAGAAGTGTTCTGTTTACTGTTTACCGTTTACCGTTTACTGTTCACTACTCTTGCATTTATAACCTGGTTAGTTTCCGCAGGTGTCCTCCCAGGGCATACGGTCAATCAAAACAATCGAGACGGGTCTTTCAAATTTATTTTTCCGTTCGATAGATCTCTTCAAGCTTGTGCCGGCTCCGCTTGAATAGCTCAAAAATCTGCGGGTCAAAATGCTCCGGTCGAGTTCTGTCGTCGCCTTCGACAATAATCCGGCAAGCCTCTTCATGATCAAGTCCGGGCTTATACGGGCGCTTATTGCGCAAAGCGTCATAAATATCGGCCATGGTTGTGATCCTTGCCGACAATGGAATTCCCTCCCCTTTTACACCTTCAGGATACCCAGTTCCGTCCCATTTTTCATGATGCGAAAAAGCGATACTTTCGGCCATCTTTATCAGTGACGATCTTGATCCCGAAAGAATACGCGCGCCAATAACAGTATGCGACTTCACGATCACCCATTCTCTGGCATCTAAAGAACCCGTCTTCAATAAAATGCTTTCCGGGATACCGACCTTACCGATATCATGCATCGGTGCTGCATGGAAAATGTTTTCCATAAACTCCCTGTCCATGCCAAGCATCTCGCTGATCATTTTGGCATAACTCCCGATCCTTCTAATATGCGCGGCTGTATCTTCATCTTTATATTCCGCAACCAGGGCAAGCCGTTGCACCGTTTCGACATATCCCTCTTGAAGTTTAACATACATAGCATTGCGCTCGTCTAGGGCATTTTTCAGATCCCGGGTCTTTGCAGCCACAACTCTTTGCAGAAGAACCTCGTTATTTTTTAGATATTCATTGTATTCGTTTATTTTCAGGTGATTTTTTATCCTAAGCGCAAGCTCCGTCAGGTCAACAGGTTTTATCAGATAATCATCAGCTCCTTTAGATATGCCCTCAAGAATATTTTCTTTGGCCCCTAATGCTGTTAAAAGAATAATGGGAATATGTTGTGTGTCCTCATTTTTCTTCAGGATATCGATGACTTGAAGTCCATCCAGCTCCGGCATGCGAATGTCCAGCAGAATAATATTAGGATTATTCTTCACTGCCTTAGCTACCGCCTCTTTGCCGTCTTTGGCCTCCAAGGTTTCCCAGCCCATACGATTGCAGAAGATCTTCATCAATTTGATATTTTCTTCTTCGTCATCAGCTAAAAGAATTCTTGTCATTCTTCCATCCTTATTCCGTTATGAAAAGATTTTCTGGGCGGTATGTTCTATCCGCCAAGCTTGCCTATTATTTAAACCCTATTTTCCTCTCTAATCCGCTCCATTGTGGGATATGCGCCTCTTTGCGTATATTATATTATACACTTTCTGTGATAAAACATACAGCGCTATTTATCTAAGTCTTTCTTTTAAAGATACTTAAGTAGCACCTGTTCTACCACACCGTAAACTCTACATATGAATCTACTATAGGGTAAGCTGGACCAGCAGAGTACTCATGATATCTATAAGAAGTCTGGTATCTACTCAATGCTAAATACCATATACTAGTACGAAAATGGTGAACTGTCGAACTCTACGCTAACCGTATGGGCTAACCGCTCTACGCTAAACGCTATCTCTCTCCTACTACTACCCACCCCATTTATAACCTGGTTACTTTCTGCCAGGTTAAACCACTGTCCCTACCTATAAAAAAATCAACAGCTCTAATAAAAACTGCCTCTACTTATATAGACAGATTTTTGGGACATTTTCTTGCACTTTTTTTATTGAGCACATGATTTACGCACATATAAATGTGCGTAAATCATGAGTGCAAAATAACCCGCCATAGCCGAATAGTGTGAATAGACCAGCGACGGCGGGTGTGTTTTTACTGCTAGTTGAACAGAAAAGCCTGCATTTATAACCTGGTTACTTTCGACCAGGTTGACTCTCTGAATATTTACTGTATCGTTCCACTGACTCCTTCATTTTGTCATTCAGCACCATTTTTTGATCGTCTATGGGCATAGTTGGACTTTTATAAGTTTCTGGCAAAGGTTTGTTATTGTTCTTATAAATCATAAGGCTAAGGATATCATCAGGGGACATTCTATAAATCTCAGAAATATAGTTAATATTCTCATTCAAATATTCCCCTACATCCTTTTTCGACATTCCTTCAGAATATTCAGCAGTGTATGACATCTCCTGCAAATAATTCATATAAAAAACAACCTGTTCTTCTGCTTCGTTAAGCTCAGCATAACAAAAATTAGCATACGTTAAAAATAAAACGATAATCAATATTAACAGTTTCATTCGAGTCATTGTTTATTATCCTCTTTTTGCTTTTTTCTCTTAAATAATAAACTGGAGACTGCTACTAAAGGTCCGCCTATCAGCAATAATATCCCACTTCCTATCATAAAACCTAAACCCAATCCTAAATAGCCCGATCCCCCTTCGAAAATCGACCTAAAATCAGAAATGATGTATATTGCTCCCATTCCAACAAAAAAAAGGCCTGTTAGAAGACTAATCACTCCACCAAATATCCGAAGGATATGCTCAAATCTGTTATACTTATGGTAACTCCACATATTCATATCAAACGACTCTTTTAAAATTCTACTTATTCACTTCTCCGCTATAAATATCAGCTAGTTTCTGCCCCTCTAACAATTCACCACCATCAATTCTTATGCTATACTCCTTACCTGATAACCATCCATCTATAGGTACACTATGGCTACTTTTTGGATTCAAGATATCCACTCCAGGTCCATTCTCGATATATACAGAAGTCCAACTATTGGGAGCGTGATCAAAATACGACCCTCCCCAATTCCAAAAATCTCCTTTTGCACTGACTATTATCACTTGGCTCGGAAACACCCCAGATTCTTGCATTATAGCATAAAACTTCTCCGGCTTCATCCTGGGTGAGACTATTATATACTTTTCAGCCTTTGCTGCAAACGCTGACATTATTGCTGTTTCGGTTCCAGCGCTGTGTCCAACAACCACGGTTTTATCTGTCTTCAAGGAAGTTTTCATGTATTCTAACTCTGAAACATCTTTACCCGTATCATTGATTCCTGCTATGTAAACAAATTGGGCATCATTATTCACAATCATGCTCCCCACTTCAGGAATTGCATCTGTTATCGCCATATGCCAATCTGTATGATTTCCCACGATATATCTTGCTAAATCATATGCCTGCATCAAGATTTCTTGCTCTACTTCTACATCTGGCATCGCAAGATAAGTTAAACTCATATCAATATTTGCCACCCCTTTATCTCTATCGAGAGTAATGTGTGTTTCAGATATACCGTTTGACATTATTTTGACCGCGTTCTCCCAAATACTTTGAACTCGATTATTATCAAGCGTTGTTGTCATTATGTTTCCGTTATCGTCGCTTATGATTGACTTCACTTCATGTGCGGTTTCATATGAATCATATATGTGCGTTATCTTAAAACTACTTATTTCTTCATCAGTATATCCAACAATTAAATATTCCTGTCTCTCCGTATCTGTTGGAATGTAATTTCTATTGATTTCCAGACTCTTGACATCACCATTTACATAATCAGTAGTAACATTATCCATCAAATTAAACCGTCTTCCATGAGTCACTCTTCCAGTGCTATCTATCTGTATGCTTTCAGCATCAACCTGATATATTTCATCCATCAACTGACCATTATCACCATACCTAAAAACTCTAACAAGCTTAAAATCTCTGATTGCTTCTTGTCGTATAATTTTAGTCCCGCCATCAGAATAAACATCTATGTCTCCATTCTTCAACTTAAACTGTCCATCTGGCCCTTTCACAAACTCACAATGCATTACTATGTTGCCCTCTCTTTTGCCAATAAGTCTATCATCATCTAAAGCTAATTCTATATAATCGGTCTTCCCTTCATTTGTATATATCCTTTTTGCCTCTGTTCCATCAGGTTGCGTAACAAACTCTATTTGGTCCTGATTCATTAACAAATCATAAACCCCACCAAGTTTCCATATGCTGTCAATTGTAGTCTGATGCAAAAATCCAGTAGCATATGTTTCCAGCGCTTCTACTATACCTTTTTCTTTTGTTATCTCTGAAAAATCAAGAACTTGTGCAATATAGGCAGCTTGCTCCCACGGAGTTTCGCCTGTTCCTCCTAAAGTTAAAAATCCAGTTCCTGCTTTAAAATATGCGTCATAAATACCAATTAAAGGATTTCTTACTTCTAGAACCCCCTCCAAAGCCCCTACTCCCGCGGTTGTTATCAAAGATGCCATTAGTGGTGAGATCCCTAATTCTTGCGCCCCCCATTGTAGTCCAACACTCGTAATCCCTCTAACCATCCCATTTCTTGCAGCATCCCACATATCACCAGGGGAGCCGCCACCGAGGCCGAATGTTCCAAGTCCAGATCTTAAGCTGCTTCTTATGCCTATCCCTGCAAGATAGGAGATCCGGGAATCGAGTCCGAGGGCTTCGCCAAGTTCCTGTATACCTATATACGCCAGTTCCGACACAACGTTGGGAATTATTGTCGTCTGCAGACTCTCGGCAACTGCTGTGATCCCTCCGCTAAAAAATGAAAGTCCCAATGCGCATGCCGATGTAGATAAGAGATCTGTTATATACGGATCGAGACCTGTTTCCCTGCCAAAAATACTGATACCCGTATTCATCACCGCCACCAAAGCGCCCGGCATAAAGTTTCCAGTCAGCTCTATTCCATTCATAAGGAAACCTTCGACCATGAAACCGCCTGTAAAAAAAGACGCCGTCAGCCTGGCAATATCAGCGTTTATGTTGAGGAACGACATCCCCTGGGTAAGCGCTATATTGTATGAAATAGCCGATATGGTGTTCAACGCAAGTGCCGGCAGGTTCTCCATAAGTCCCGTAAAGCTGTTAGAAAGAACACTGAAACCACTTTTAAGGGTCTCCGATACCATATTGCCGGCATTGGCTATGTTAGTAAAAAATGTCTCCAGAATGGTAGGCAAGCTGACTACTACTGTAAAAATACTTAAGACAAGGCTGGCTACACCTAACATTTTGCTTATCGTCTGGCAGATCTCGTTATCTATGAAGGAAAGCGCGGCTGAAATTATGGCAAGACCAAGGAAGATCCATTCAAGGAAGTTGCCTTTAACTGAAAGGGCTTCCTGGGCTGATACTTCATGTCCAACCGGCGGAGCCCTTTCGGATATAACATAACCTGACCATTGCATCCTGAAATCAACATTATTGACCGTTATCGCCTCTCCGGCAGTACCGTTATTCGTCTCAAAATAGGTAACATTGCCTTCCGCGTCGATATCCGTGATTATAATGAAATGGTCACCGTTCAAATGGACTATTACGTCTTCGCCACCCTGAACGATACCAGCCAGGTCGTCAAAATCCGTTTTAGCATTATATGTGACCGTCCCCGTGCCCTCAAGATGCTTATTAATATATCTATTCATCGCGTACAGCGATATTTCGAGAGCGCCTTCAGTAAAACAGTCTATTGCTCCGGCAAGGATATCTATCAAAATAAGATCCCTGGCTATGTTTGACAAATCCTCCACAACACCTTTACCCTGAAGAAAATTCTGAGCGGTCTCGAAAGCGCATCTTCCAAAATTTATGCTGGTCTCTGCCAGCCATTTCGTTATAACTTCAACATCCTTGATGCCCCACAACGCTTCGTTGAGCATATCTATCTCTGCAAGTGTGAGCCCCAGGGTTTCCAGCATCGCCAGCCTTGCAATTTCCGTGGTTCCTACGTCCAAATAATCATTTAGAAACGACGCGACAGATTCTCTCACACCGGTATTGAACGTATTCCTGTCCTCGTATTCCTGGGAGGTCAAGAGGGCTTCCCTGAGAACAGACACATCAAAAACTATACGGTTATCGGGATCCAGACATCCCTGTCCGCTCGCCACATCTAACCATGACGCCACCTCATCCCGCCCGGGGTTACGTCCGAGTATTTTCATGTAGTAAATATTGAGAAGCTGTTCTACTTCCTGCTTGAGTATCTCCCTCTCCGCGTTCTCTTCCCTTTCAAGAACCATAGACATAGCCGTGGAATATTCGGCTTCTATGGACGCTTTTGAAGAAGCTATATCCTCGTCTATCTGCTCATACGCTTCCGCCGCTGCACGCACAAGATCTCGCCTGGTATCCCTCACCTGCTGTAGCTGGCGTTCGATATCCCCCCGAATGCTGTTCTTCTTCTTTCTGTCCCACGACCAGAAAGGGTTCCAGCTATTCACACTGTTCAGCTGAGACTGAAGCTGCTGTTCAGCCCTATTACATGCCGCTATCTGCGACTCTATATTATCCTTAACATACTGCAAGGCCCCGTTCTTCGCCTCGGCAAGGTCAATAAGTGCTTGGTCTGTCTTAGTCTCTATCTCAGTCTTCGCTTTTTGTATAGCGTTCCTTGTCCTTATCCTCGTACCTTCATAGTCTATATCGATTATGTTCCCGCTATCATCATACGAATATGTGACAACGGAATCCCATTCCGGATCGGTTATCTCTACGAGACGCCCATCCTCGTCGAAGTGTTCAACCCTCATATTTCCCTTTAACGCACATATTATCTTTCCTTCCGCGTCAAACGTCGTCATCATCGTCCAGGAATCGTCTTTAAAATAATTCGGCAACTGCTCTTTGGCAAGCTGGACCTCGGGACCAAGAAGTTCCTCAAACGTCAACACCAGGTCATTCTCAACAGCGTATTGCTTAAGACCATTAACATCTATCTGGAGTTTAGGAGCATTCTCACTAAAAACACTGGGGGGAGTCTCGCATTTGACCAGCACCTCGCCCCCCTGATAAGTCTGCTGCAAGAGGTTAAAGATAGCTTCTTCCTGGCCGGCATAACTGTGGTCAAGCGTGAGGTCTTCCACACCGGCCAGCGCCTTTACTTTATCCTGAGTTTTTCCGCTATGGTCTATATAACCGTTAATTAAGAGATCGTTCCATAAGATGTCAGTGAACGGCGTTACCGCCGTGATCTTCTCTTTTGTAATACGGCCTATATCAAGGTTCGAACCCAGTCCACAGGATATCTTAACGCCTATATTGACTATGCGGCAGGGGTCGAAACCTTCCGATGTCTCTCCGCCCAGGATATACGAGCTGCCTGGTCTGAGCCTGACCGTATACCAAGTATCAGCATCGGACAGAAAAACACTGGTGCCGTACTGAAAATCGTATTCCTCATCTTTTACGAATACCTGCGCCCAGCAGGGTTCACCCTCGGAAGGTATAAGCTGTTCCGGGATCTTCACCTTGAACTCAAGTTCTTTGCCTCTTAGATCGACCGGACCCGCGTAATTATAGCCGGGAATATCGTACCTCAAATCGACAAACATCTCCCCGTGATTGTAGCTGACGTCACCCGCTCTAAGCACCGTATCCGCTACCCACTGGTCGTTCGAGTTGTCACGCACAAGCGACCTTATCCCGGAGATATAGTCGATATCCTGCGCGCGCCAGTCTCCCGATTTGATATCCAGGAGTCCTATTTCCGACATCTCTCCCGGATCCATATACGTCCTTATTCCCTCCCAGCTTATGTAATTGGGGTTCCCGGGATCAGGCTGAAGGTCAGGAAGAGATCCCACATACGGCTCCACTGATTCCTTATTTACCAGAAATGGGGTTTCTATATATCTGTCCCCGTCCGGAATTTCAAAGACGTTCCCATCCTTAACCAGTATCTGTCCGTTGTATATGGAATTATTATAGTATGGTGTTTTGATCCTAAAACCGATCAACCTTATGTTCTCGGGATTAAACCCTGGATCCTTAACACCCCAGGCATAAGTAGTATCGGACGGCACCAGACTCACTCTGTACCAGGCCCCGTCGGTAGTTAGCGTAACCTCAGTTCCATACTGGCTTTTCCAGCCCGCATCTTTGGCAAATACCTGTGCGACCAGCGGATTTCCGTCAGCAAGCGCGCCTTCCGGCAGTTTTATCAGAAAACTTATCTCCTGGTCTTTCAGACTTAACGGCCCCGACACACCAGATGCGTAGTACTGCAGATCCAGATAACATTCGCCCTGCTTATAACCATATTGCGTACCATTAAGCGCGGCATTTATGACGATCTGATCATTTGCACTATTATAGGTGTGGCTGGAGAAACCCAGACTATCCTGGTAAGTCTGCCTGGTCCAACTGCATCCGTTACGAATACTATCGAACTCTAAAGGAGCCGGATCGTATTCTTCCACAGTGATAGATTCAGGCCACTGGTCCTCCAGAAACCGCAGAACTCGCCCTTTAGTGTTAACGGCCGCGAGGCGGTATCCTTTATATATAAGCTTTGTACCGTCATCCGTTACTATCTCCGCCCACTCTCCGTCCACAAAACATGTCCTTGTAGTCCCGGCAGGCAACACAACGGTGAATCGCCTAAGGATCCCTTCGTCATTGAATTCTATATTCGTCAAGACCGTGCCCGTGGGATTCTCCACATAATCCACAGCGCCCTCCGAATAATAGATGATCCTGCCGTCCTCTTTGTGGAGTTCGGCAAGTTCTGATATCATTTCACCATTATCATTATGATAGAATCTGTAAACATGACCTTCTGTATCATGAAATTCCTGAAGCACTCCGTCAGCATCATATATACGCAGCTCTCCTCCAAGATCTTCTATGATGGTGCCGCCATCTTCCGTAGAAATATACGTATAATGGTTGACGGTTTTAGCTCCTTTTTTCTGGGTAAACTTTCTCAGCGCTCCCTGTGCGTCATATTCATAGAATGATTCCAGGTTCAGATCGTTTATCTGGTAATATAGAATATCCTCCCTGTAATATCTGCTTGCTCCTGTCTGAAGATCAACAACTATGACTATCGGGTTGACGTTGCCGTCCGTATCGTATACATAATCATACTCCCTGCCGTCAGGATGAACCGCGTGGCTGATCCTGTCCTGATCATCCAGGCTGTATTCAACACCTTCCTCATCAATAATTAGAGATAGTTCGTCATCGGCAAATAAAAATTCTACACCATCGTTATTAACAACGGACGAAAGGACTCCGCCCCGATCAAGATTAACCACCAGGTCGTCGGCGGTTATCAGGTTGGCAAGATTGCCTTCGGTGTCATACCGCCGAAGAACACCGTCCCTCTCAACAACTATCTCATTGATCAGCCCTACCCCGTCATCAGCGACATTTATTGATGCCGTCCCCAAAGATGTAACTATGCTTATGCCTCCATCTTCATAAGTAAGTCTGTTCCCGGCGCTGTTATATACTTCCAAAACCTGGCCGTCTGCAGAATAATGTATCACGACCGGTATATATGTCTCGGTCGCGCTCCCGATAAGTTCCGACCTGAAAGAATCCCCATCGGATATATACTGATACAGATATTCTTGTCCTTCAGCTGTAACCAGCCTGGCTATGTGGCCGTTCTCATATTCAGTCACTTCCCAGTTTGTCTTTTCGAATCGTACGGGAGCTCCGGCAGTATCATAAGTACATCTACCTTCATCACCAACAGTCTGTATGTTTAATACGGTACCGGTTTCGTCCGCTATGTAATAATAGACCGAAAGACCCGTATCCTCAGAATATTCGGTAGTTACCCTTCCTTCTTCGTCGTATCTTATAAAGGCGCCGGTAGCCAGCATCTTCTGGAGCAGCATACCGTCGTAGACCAGTCCTCTCGAGCCGTCAAGATAACTGATAATGGCATTTTTCAGTTTTCCTTCGATATCAAGTTCGATATTGTTGATAGTAGAACCATCCTGGACCAGTGTTACCGAAACTATCTGGCCGTCAAAATACCGTATAATATCACCGTTCGAATTAGTTACGGATACAAGCGAATCAGGATCCGGCGCAATGACTTCCACCAGCGGATCGTATTCATAGATGAGATTATCTTCGGTGTCAAACACCTCTATTATTCCACTGGTTAGATACACGTGGTAACTGTCCCACTCTCCCGTAATATCGTAAAAATATTTTATGTAAGTCGAATCGCTGTTCACACACCTCAACAGGCGCTCATCCAGACCATATTCGTATGTAGATGTGGCAACCAGAATGCCGTCAATAGTGTACTCATTTTCCTCAATTATTTTCCCCTGAGTGTCGTATTCTCTTACATATATCGCCTGTTCCGTTCCTTCATAATACGACCCATATGTTGTACTTCTACCATCAGGTAGTGTCTTTTTTACAAGAGCACCCTTACCTGTTCTCAGCCAGTCTTCATCACTATATTCTTCTATCGTACCGTCAATAAAAGTCTCCGACTTGAGCCTTCCACTCGGTTTGTAATAGCTGTAATAGACCGTCCCCAGATATACCCCGAACGTATAATTGCTGTACCCGTATTTCTCTACTGCTATCAAATATCCTTCTATATCGTATTCCCTAATTTCCCTGAGACCCGTACCACCGCCACATTCTTTCTCATATCTTGCATAATCTGTACCTTCAAAATATGCTTCATATATTGTTGTCGTAGCATGGCGTGTCCACTGAGTCAGCCTTCCCTGTCCTGATCCATTCCAGTCCTCGTCTCTGTACAATCTGTACGATCCATCCGGGCCGACAAATCTTTCCAACCTCCCGCTGGGCACATAATAATATTCAGTCAGGCCATCACAACGCCTCTTGCTGAGAAGAAATCCTGTTATGTCATATTCATAAGTGTAGGACATTCCCCAGTTAGAGTCCGTAATGTATCTGGCCTGATCGGTTCCGGAAAAATAGTCGGAATATGTATAGCACTTGTATGATGAAACAGTCTTCTTAATAAGCTTTCCAAAATCCCTGCCATTCCAGTCTTCATCGCTAAATTCTTCCACCATCCCGTTCGAATATATCCTTTTTTGTATTCTTCCGCCGTCATGCCTTTCATACGTAAGATATGTCCCGTCAGTATGGGTTATTTTCGTAGTCTGTCTGTTCCCGTCCTGCTCGTAAGACTTCCCGTTGGAAAAAGTTATTGTCCGCCCGGAAAAATTCCAGTTGTCGTCATACCGGTCCTCCACTATCTTGTCAAGATCACCGTTGGTCTTGTAGTACTCTGTTACTTTTTCCTTACAATTCTCATACCTTTCCTTATATACATAAGCGCGTCCGTCAGAATATATTTTTTCCTGCACTACGGTACCTAAATAAAAATATGTCCACCCGTCCGAATTCTCATCCATGCTGTCATATTGCAACCCATGAGGCGTCTCTGGGCCAACCACTGGGAAATAATCTTCAATAGCGTTTCTGGTATCTATATGAGATTGAGCATTTACCTGGCTTGCTGCCAGGTCTTCGGAAGTCATTGTTGCGGAGGAAGGGTCGTTGTTATACGCAGCCAGCCTGTCTGCCAGTCCTCCCGCCCAGACGAGCTGGTCCCAGAAAAATACCACGGCCACAATTACCGCAATAGTCTTAAGGAACCTTCCTGGTCTATCAACTGTTTGCATCAAACCCCCAGAAGATATATCCGCCTTTGCCAACCCATTTTATACTATTTGGCTACGGCGGATTATTTCGGCCATACAACTTATCTCCCTTCGTTCCATAAGTTGTGGTCTCAATAAAAAAAGCCGGGATGCACCTGGACATAGCGCGAACATTCGCGCAAAAAAATCCTTTGGCAACCCGGCCATGCGTCACTCCCTGTCCAAACCTCAGGAAGTAACGTTTGGAAATGGCATCCGTGGTTTTGTGTCCCTGCCTCGCGGCAGGTTTACCTTTGTCACTTCGCGTAAAGAACTATACCTATTCTAACCCATATATTGCTTTTTTGTCAATATATATTTTGCTTATCATCAAGTATGGATGCTTTAAAAAATCACCCTTTGTGGTGATCTTAATTACCTGCCTGCATTTATAACCTGGTTAGTTTCTGCCAGGTTAACCCACTGCGCTTGACATCAATTTTTTAGTCACGATGAAAGCCTATTCTCCTGTTTGGTTTCACCGGGGGCGTCAAAAGCTCCTTCATCGCATCAAAAACAACCTTAAACTGATAGTCATATTTAGCTTCCATAATTTCAATCTTTTTCCTCAACTCCTTATGAGTTGCCAACATCTCTCTCAGTCTGGCAAAAGTCCTTATAATCTGGATATTTACTAATATGGCCCGCTTACTGTTAAGAATGCTAGAAAGCATTGCAACTCCCTGCTCTGTAAAAGCGTATGGCCGATACCTTAGGCCCATCTTATCTCGATTGGAGGTCACAAATTGTGACCTCCAACTTTCAAACTCGTCCTTCCTTAATTGAAACATGAAATCTTCCGGAAAACGTACCATATTTCTCTTTACTGCCTGCTTAAGAACCTTTGTGGACACTTTGTATAATGCTGCCAGATCTCTGTCCAGCATTATCTTTTTACCTCTGATCAAAAATATTTTCCCCTCGACTACACCCTGCGTGACACCTTCCACTTCTGTCGACTTCTTGTTTTTAACCATAGAATCTCCCTTTTCCAATACCTGAACACAAAATACCCCTCTACTTATATAGACAGATTTTGGGGATGTTTTCTTGCACTTTTTTTTGAATTATTTTGAATCTCATACAAGGGGACAGGCCTAGACACAAAATTAGGGACGGGTCTGGGATTAAATCGACAAACGTCCCTGAATATACACAGCTTATAAATTAAGCAACTCCCTCCAACTACATCCGGGGCTGACAACGAAGTCCGCCGTAGCTTCAGCGAAGGCGGAAGGCCGAGGATGTGCCGGGCCCACGACCAACAGCAGCGGCCGGAGGTCGAACACTATACCGCAAGCGGTATAGTGCGGGCCGTAACTCGGCGCCGAAATAAGAACGGACCGGGGCGCGGACTACTGCATTTCTCGTGTCTTTGGGGTATAGAAACGGGAAAAGGTCCGGAGGGGTGTGCTCGGGCGAGTTTTTTCCCAGAGGGAAAAACTGTCTGAGCCAGAATACACTCCTCCGGACCGCTGCTGCTCCATTAAAAAACCCGGCCAAAAGACCGGGTTTTTTAAACCTCACCCGCCGCTATCCGCAGCCTTCGGTAGGATTTTATGACTCTGACTCTACACCTTTGACTTAAACCTCCTTCTTACAGCCGGCACCACACTACCGATTCACACTTTACGTTCACTTCATTCCCTCCTTCGCCAAGACTACGGCGGACGTTGCCGTAAATTGTAGTTTCAATAAAAAACCCGAACTCACTCGAAAGTCCGGGTACGCTTTTTAACGTTGCACTGCAACGGCAGCTGGCTACCTTTTAGCATGGAGCATGGAGCTTTGAGCTTGAAGATCAATTTCCTCCCCCTGCTCCCGGCTCCTGCCTCCCCGCTAATGAGGTCCTATAGCTTTGCCACGTACCAGAGATCGAAATGCGATCTCGGTACACGGCAACCATGAACCGAACTTGTTCTGGTGCATGGTTGCGTCCCGTCCTTTCGAACGGTTTGCTATCATTCACCTTCCTATTATAAGTTTACCCTAATAAACAGGGTAAGGCCGGGGAAATGATTAACTTTTGTTGAGTTTACAAAATATTTGTCGTTTAATAATGCTTCTGGCAACTATTTACAAAACATACGGGCCAACGCAGATAGCGCGCGTTCATATAACCCATTATAAATAAACAAATTACGCCGCAATGAGGGATTTTTTGACGTTCTGATACATCCGGCGCAGCTGTTCGGTGTCGATCGGGGTGATCGGCAAAAGTTTTATGAGTTTATTCAGGGACCGGACAATAACCTTGATATCGCCTCTGGCAATATTAATAAGATCCGACGCGGTAAGATCGAACTGGCCTACCGGCTGTCCCATCTCAAAACAAAGATCACGATATTCTTTCATAGTCTCGACAACAAAAGAATTGTTCTTATCATAATTTTCGTTCGCGGCGATCTCTGAAAGCCGCAGGCCCATTATGATACTGCGGATGAGACCCGCCCTATCGTAATTTATTCCCACGGGTGAAAGAATAGAACTCTCGGGAGAGATGTCGCCTATTCCCCAGTCTCTCGTAGACTTTTTTCCAGCCGTCGTAAGGACTTCATCTTTATTTACCGGAAGTATAGTTATCGTATTAGCCCTGTCCTTCACAAAATCTTTCGGCAGATCTTTTTTCTCGATGCCATATTTCCCATACTGCACATCGTCTATATCTCTTGGGCTCTCTATAGAAAAAAGTTCTACGCGCGCGTTTGGAGTAGACTGTATTGCCGCAAGTAAAGTTTTTACTTCCGGTGCTGTTACGATCTCTACCGGGACCCTTATAACTTTCACCATCTCGTCTTCCGAAATAAGAGTCTTCTTAAAAAAATCCATATTACTGTTAACGTAAGCGCTGATACCGGCTATGTTGTCGAATACAGCGGGCTGAACTTTTTCCGGCGCTTCCGGTTTCGCGCGATCCAACTCGGTATAAGAAACTACAGGCAGTTCGCCTTCCACGTTTGAGGTGGAATGCCTTTCGTATGTACGGCCGCTGTTTTTCAGCTGGCCAAACTCACTCCATAATGACCCCACCACCGCGTTGAGCTTCCCAAGTGTGGTCACATAATCAAGGTCCGGGTTTGAAATGCTTTCGTATAGCTTCACAAGGCCTGCCTGCCCATCGGCACTGGCGGAAAAAGTATCAAACCCTCCTATCCACGTGTAATTCGGGACATTCGCCACGGCCTCGACTATAAGCTGACCGTCTTTCGTCTGCATGCCTATGTACGGGGCAAATTCCGGTTTCAGGTTTTCAGTGTATTTCTCGAAAGCTTTTTTGTCGTATGTATCGAACATGTCGTTAAACATAGCCGCCTGGCTGGGACTTAGCTCTACCGACATGTCATTAAACCTTAAGCCTCCAAGGTTTATCATATAATCAACATAGCCCGGCAAAGCCAGACACCAGTCGCCCGCCTTGACTTCCTGGGCGATGACTTCTATTATTTCATTTTTATCGTTATACTTAACGTTTACCTGAACGCCTCTGCCTTCGGTAACGTTCTTTATATCCAGTTTAAGTCCCTGAAAATGACCGGCGCCAGTTGAAGTCGTCTGCATAGAACCAGGCAGGACATCGTTCAGAAAAGCCGTCTCATGTATAGTGCTTAACGTTCCATCTTCCGTTATTTCTTTAAGTCCACCACGGACCGGCAAAAAACCATGGTCCATTAGATACTGAACAACGCGTCCTTCGGCTTCCTGATAAAGAGGAACGTTTACCTTGGCCGCGTCCATAACATTGTGGCCTAGTTTTTTAAGTTTCTCTATTCCTCTCCAGTAAAAACCAGCCTCGCCCTCTCCCGGCACTTCGTCTATCCCGACACCTGACGGCGAGACAAGAAAACTCTGGCCGCGTTTGTCGTTTGATGCCATTCTGTCTGCATTTGCGCTTACCGAGAATTCATGGGCGTTAGGAACTCCCCTGGCTATCCACGATATAATAGTATCGGTCTGGCCGGTCATAAGCTGAACGGCGCCTGATATCTCAACAAGGTCTTTCGGAGGTTCAGACACATTTACCGCTGTCTTCCGGAGCTCGTTAGAAAATTTTCTGATATTTTCTATAGACGAAGCATCTTTCTTATACGCCTCTATCAAACCATTAAGAACGTTCTCCAGAACGCTTAGGTCTTCAATCCGGCCAAGATAGGCGCCGCTTCCGAAGATCAGCTTAATAGCTTCCTCCTGCCTGCCTGAGACAACAAGGCGCACTGCCTCATAAGAGACATAGCCTGCCATATCACCCGCGGCGTCTGGAGTGAAAACCTGATCTTTCAGGTTTACTCCACCCTTTACCTTCCTTATATATTCCGCCATATCCATTAAACCTTCGATCCTCTTCGCCTGACGAATACTTTCATCTTCGGTCACATCAATAATATATTTCGGATAATCTTCTTCCTTATTTTCGCGTACAGTAGCCAGCCCTCTTACATTCTCCAGAAAAAACGGAAAACTTACCTCACCGTTTTCAAAACGTACCTGGCGCAAATCGATATATATATTGTCTAGATAGTCTACAGCATTAGCGAATTTTTGTGAAAGAAATTCTTTAAGACCGGATGTCCGGCCATCATTAGATATGTAAAAATCAGCAATAGCCGTCACGACGTGACGCGCACCCCATGACAAAGCAAACGCCTCTTCGATATCCGGGTCTATTCCGCTGGCAGTCCTCAGCTGAGGGCTGAGATCCTGTGTCTGGAAATCCATACCAAATAAACATGTGTTCATGCAGAATATGAATATCAGTAGAAAAATACCATATCTATATAGAATGTCGCCTTTTGTAAGCACCAAATCTCCTTATCGCTTTACGAGCCCTAACACATTATAGGTTAAATTATAATATACATAAACATATTAGTCAATACAAAAGTTAGTATTTGTGTAAAAATTAACCTGGCTACCTAAATAACCAGGTTAATACCTTCCTGCACCTCTATTTTAGTCCGCTGAGGCGTATACTGATATCGCCTGCGCGAAAATAGAATCGTCCTTATACCCCAGAGCTATCGACATTTTGTAGTATTTTTTAGCGGTATCGTATTCCTTTTTATTGAAGCTGGCTACGGCAAGCGCGTAATATGCCGTGCCATTCTCGGGATAAAGCTCTATAGCTTTCTTCCCTTCCACAATAGCTTCGTCATACATACCATTAAAACAGTACGCGGCTGACAGATTCGTCCTAGCCGCCATGAAATCCCTATCTATCTCCAGGGCCTTCTTATATTGTTCGACTTCCTTCTTATACAGACCGTTAATATGATATACGACTCCCAGGTTATAATAAGCCTCTTTCATCTCCGGGTCTATGGCTATGGCTTTTTGATAATGATCGACTTCAAGGTCACGCATCCCCAGCTCTCCGCATATCACAGCCAGATTATAATGGGCATCCCCGAAACCGGGGTCTATCTCAATGGCTTTTTCAAACTGCTCTCTGGCCTTCTCGTATCTGCCCACATCCGTGTAAGTGGACCCTAATTCATAGTGAGCTTTCACAAAGTCCGGATAAAGCATTATGGCTTTCTCGAGCTCCTTTATCTCCTCTCCCCGCCAGCCTTTAGAGCGATACGCTCCAGCGAGGTTATAATGCACCTTCGGAAGTCCCGGATCAAGATTAAGCGCCCTCTTGTAACACATTATCTCTTTATCTATCAGCCCCTTTTCGCTGTAGGCCACGCCAAGATCAGCGAACGCCGCGGCGTATTCAGGGTCCAGTTCGACCGCCCTTTCATACGCGATTATCTCTTTATCTACGTCACCCTTCAACCCATAAACCATCCCAAGGTTATAAAAAGCCTGCGAAAACACCGGATCCAGCTCTATCGCTTTCATAAATTCGTTAATAGCCTTGTCATACATCTTTCTGGACGTGTAAATAAGTCCGAGAGTATAACGCGCCTCTATGAAATCCGGATCTATTTTCAGTGCTTTCTGAAGATTTTCCATTCCTTCCTTATATAAGCCTTTAGAAGCATAGGCTACACCCAGGTTATAGTATATTTCCATCTGATTGGGATGTACCTGGCGCACCTTCTTAAAATGTATTATCGCGTTATCGTACTTTCCCTGCTGTATATAGAGTACACCGATATTAAAATGCGCGTCCGCGAATTTTTCATCCAAAGACAGCGCCTCCTGGTACATGTTTATCGCATCGTTATACATGTCTTTGACGCCATAAGCAACCGCCAAATTGTAATAGGCGTCCGCGTATTCCGGCTCGATGGTGATCGCGACTTCATAACAATTCATCTCGTCCTCATGCAAGCCCATCTCTCCGTACAGTATACCCAAGTTGTTGTACGCTTCGACAAAAGAAGGATCTACCTTAATAGTCTCCCTGTACTGCAAAAGCTCCTTTGTATCGTCGCCTACAGCTCCGTATGCAACGGCCAGATTATAATGCGCGTCGGCAAGATACGGGTCTATCCTTACAGCTTTCTTGTATTCCTCTATGGCTTCGGCGTACATCGCCTTCTGCCCGTACAAAATACCAAGATTGTTACGCGTCTCGGCCGAATCAGACAATCTCGCGGCCGTGGTGAAAGCTTTTATGCCGTCGTCATACTTTCCTTCGGCTCCGTAAAGAATACCCATGTTGTAGAAAGCGTCGGCGAAATCCGGACGTAATTTTGTAGCCACTTTAAAATCGAGCAAAGCTTCTTCAAATTCCCCTTTTGAGACATATTCAATAGCTTTGTCATAATGCACCTGTGCCACATCACTGATAGCACGCGGCGACGTTTTGAAGTTGTCTTTTATATGCTGCGCGGCGAGATCCGCTCTGAGCGAATAATTCTCCAGAGTAGTTCCCTGTTTAATTTTTTCTTTAAGTTGTGCGGTGGTGAGTTTGAGGTGAAGATCTGTCTGCGCGCTTATGGCTAAAGCTGCCTCCGGCATGCAAACAAAAACAAACGCGACCATAATTGTGATAGATAGGATTTTTCTGGTCATAATCTTCTTTCGTCTAAAAGTACCTTTTAAACTTTTTTCTATTTTAACTGTCTATTTAAAGTATATCACATATTGATTCTTTGTCAATCGCTAAATCGACCTATCTGGCTTAAAATTCTCTTAACGAAGTGCCCGCCCTACCCATTTTTAAACAGGTTGCTCCAGATACTTAGTAGCGGTCTTTGTTACGAAATAGCCTATGAAGATACCAAGAAGAGATCCTACAAGTATATCGCTCGGATAATGTACGCCCACGTACGGTCGTGAAATAGCCACAAGGGACGCTGCTACGAACATAGGATACCTTAGTTTAGGATAGCGCATGACGATGACCGTAGCCAGGCAAAAAGAAGTCGTGGCGTGTCCCGACGGAAAACTATAACCACCATGGGACCCGAGGACAAGCCGGACATCCTCAAGCGCCTGAAACGGTCTCGGACGCTGTATAAAGAATTTAACAGTTTTGTATGAATATCTGGCTACGGTAAACGATGAAAGAAAGATAAGCGCGGTCACCTTCAAATATCTTTTACCAGCGAAAAACGCGAGAGCTCCCGCAAAGACGATCACATATTGTCCGGGGATCTTGATAAAAAACGCAATAACAGCGTCACATACGGGATGAGCTATGGTGTGATTAAAAAAAAGAATACTGATTGTTCTATATTTGAAAACATGATGCTTCTCGAAACAAAGATCTATTCTTCCGACTGAACAGATGTCTCTGCCTCTTCAGGAACTTCCGCACCGAAAAGTGCGTTTATTTCTTCGGTAGTATGGAGTGATGTTACATTAAGAGACTTATCGATCTTCTTCATAAGTCCTTTGAGAACGCTTCCCGGACCTATCTCCAGGAAGTCTTTAACGCCCGCGGAGGAGGCAGTTTTTACCGAGGCTTCCCAGAGTGTCCTGCTATCGAGCTGGTCAGCCAAATTGCTCTTAATAACCTCGGGGTCCCTGGTCACAGCGGCGTTGATGTTGCTTATAAAATCTATAACCGGTTCGGTCACCGTCATCCCGTCAAGTACGTCTTTCAGCTTCTCCTTCGCCGGGCCCATAAGTTCTGAATGAAAGGCTCCGCTGACTTTAAGAATGATGGCCCGTTTGGCGCCCTGACTCTTGGCAAGGTTCGCGGCGAGTTCCACTTTGCTGGCATGTCCGGATATTACCACCTGCCCCGGACAATTGAGATTGGCCACCTGGCATCCTATACCCGTACAAAGCTGTTCGACCTGCTCAAGATCCATACCGAGGATCGAAGCCATCTTTCCTTCCTCTTTCTGAGAGGCCTCTTCCATAAACTGTCCCCTTTTCTGTACAAATCTGAGGCCGTCCTCAAAGCTCATGGCTCCTGAAGCCACAAGTGCCGTCGGTTCTCCAAGACTGAGGCCCATAGCCACCAAGCCGATGCCCCTGATATCTTCCGGAGAAAATATCTCTCTCCCATCGTCGCCGACCGGGGCGCCTTTCATCTTCTCGATGAACACGTTAAATGTGGCTATACTGGTAGTAAAAATAGCGGGCTGACTGTTGGCTGTGGTCTGAAGCGCGTCTTCGGGACCCTCAAAGCAGAGTTGGGCTATATCTTTTTCCAGGATCTCTTTAGCTTTATCAAAAACCCACCTAGCGGCAGCCTGGGTCTCATACAATTCCTTCCCCATACCTACCGACTGTGATCCTTGTCCCGGAAATAATAAACCGAATTTTTTATCCATAGCCCCTTGCTGTTCCTTTCAAATTATTCTTATTTACCCCAGCACCTTTGATAAGCAAAGGTGCTGGGTAAGTCGACTATGGAACTTATGTCACTATGCTCCATAAGTTCCAACCTCACTTACCACTTGATTATGAGCGCGCCCCAGGTAAGACCTCCGCCAAAAGCGTCCATGAGGATAGTATCACCTTTTTTTATCCGACCGCACTCAACGGCTTCGGTCAACGCTACGGCACTTGAAGCCGCCTACATATTGCCGTATTTCTCTATATTAAGGTACAACTTCTTCTCAGGGTCAACACCCATCCTCTTGGCCAACGCTTTAAGTATGCGTAAGTTCGCCTGATGCGGTATTATGAGATCAAGGTCATCACCCTTAAGCCCCAGAGGTTCTGTGACCGCGAGAGCCGCATCCGCCATTATCTTTACAGCATGTTTGAAAAGCGTATTGCCTTCCATCTTAATGGTGTGAAGCTTGTTCTCGATGGTCTTTAGTGACGCCGGCATCCGGGAACCGCCCGCGGGAAGCTGCAATAGGTCGCCCTTGCTTCCGTCGCAGCCGAGACTCGCTCCAAGTATGCCGCCTTCTTCTACCTGGCCAAGAACAGCCGCTCCGGCACCGTCTCCGAACAATACACAGGTCCCCCGATCTTCCCAGTCCGTGACCGACGAAAGCTTTTCGGCAGCCACTACCAATGCGTGTTTGCACGAACCGTTCTGTATAAACTTATCAGCGATGGTAAGACCGTAAACATAACCCGAACACGCCACAGATATATCGAAAGCCGGGATATTCCCGGCTCCCAGTTTGTTCTGCAAAAGACACGCTGTCGACGGAAAGAACATGTCGGGTGTAATAGTCGCCACGATTATCAGATCAATATCTTCGGCAGTAAGCCCCGCGTCGTTAAGCGCGGCTTTCGCGGCCTTCGCGGCCATATCGCTTGTGGCTTCATTGTCCGCGGCGATACGTCGTTCTTTTATACCCGTACGCGAAACTATCCATTCGTCAGTGGTATCGACCATTTTTTCCAGGTCGGCGTTCGTAAGAACGTGCGATGGAAGGTATTTGCCTACTCCTAAAATGCCAGTTTTCTTTTGTCCCATTTATGCCTCCGTTCTTAATAACTCTGTAATTCCTCGACAACGTGCGTGTTTACCTGGTGGCTCACATTCTCCGCTGCCGCGCGAATAGCGTTCTTAATAGCTTTGGGGTTCGACGATCCATGCGCGATTATCACACTGCCGTCAACACCCATAAGCGGCGCACCGCCGTATTCACTCGCGTCTATCTTTTTCTTTATGCCCTTCATGACCGGCAGCGTCATCAACGCCCCCAGCTTGGTGAACACATTGCTTTTTTTAAATTCTCTTTTCAGGAGTTCGGCAGTAGCGTAGGCAAAAGCTTCCGCCACCTTGAGCATTACGTTTCCAACAAAACCGTCGCAAAGGACCACATCCGCTTTGCCGCAATACACCTCTTTGGGCTCGATGTTACCTATGAAGTTCAGTTTGCTCTCGCTGAGCATGATATGGGCTTCTTTGACAGAATCCGTCCCCTTTGTAGACTCTTCACCTATATTAAGGAGAGCTACGGTCGGATTCTCCTTCAAAAGTATATGCTTGGAAAAAGCGTCGCCCATTATCCCGTACTGGAGCAGATGTAAAGGTTTCGGGTCTATGTTAGCACCCACATCTATCACCATACACGGGTCCATCAGTGTCGGAAAAATAACGGCTATACCCGGCCTGTCAACCCCCGGCAGAAGTCTTAGACTGAGAGTCGCCGCGCATACCACAGCACCAGTGTTACCGGCACTTACGAAAGCGTCGAACTCGCCTTTTTTGAGAAGATCCGCGCCTCTTACCACTGACGAATCTCTCTTCTTCCTGACAGAAAGTGCAGCGGGCTCATCCATGCCTATTACCTCCGACGTATTGACAATATCGATCCTGTCGGACTCATAGTCCAGGTTCTCGAGCT
>JAVCCB010000065.1 GCA_030765685.1 Candidatus Tantalella remota
GTTTTTTGGCCTTGCCGCACTGCGTACAGCTGGAAAGCGAGGGTTCATCGGCTTTGTAATGTGTACGTCCTTTTCTGCCTCGCGTTTTGGAATGTCTATGTTTTACTTTTGGCATTTCTTCTCCTTATTTATGAGCACCCGCTTTTTCGGGTGCGAATTAACCCCGCCCTTTTTTATTATCTAAAAAATAATTTAAAAGAGCTGGGTAAGTTCAGTCAGACAATTTACGTCACTCTGTTCCGTAAAATGTGACCTCACTTACTTTGAACTTCCTTTGAAACAACTTTATACGTGTCCTGCGCTATCAAAAGCTCCTCGTTCGTAGCTACTGTCATAAATTTTGTTCCCTCACCCAGAAGAGACTTGAGGTCCTCGCTGAGGACATCCTTTATCTGATGGACATTCTCGCCTATGCCCGCGGTAAAAACCACCGCGTCGACGGTGCCAAGTACAGCCGCGTAAGCGCCGATGTACTTCTTTATCCTGTAAACAAAAATATCATACGCCAAACGCGCTCTTTCATTACCCTCAGATATGGCTTTGAGAATATCCCGCATATCGTTGCTGACCCCTGATACTCCCAAAAGACCGCTTTTCTTATTTAAAAGATCGGTCACCTGATCCGCCGTGATACCTTCGATCTCCATTATGTACGCTACCACAGCCGGATCCAAGTCTCCGGACCGGGTACCCATAAGGAGCCCCTCTAGGGGCGTAAGGCCCATGGACGTATCAACGCTCCTGCCGCCCGCTACCGCCGCCATACTGCAGCCGTTACCCAGATGAACCGTAATAAGGTTCAACTCTTCTATCGGGCGGCCCAGAACCTCCGCGGCTTTCTGCGAAACATATCTGTGGCTTGTGCCATGAAACCCGTATTTTCTTATACCGTATTTTTCATACAGTTCATAAGGTACCCCATAGATGAACGCGTCTTCCGGCATCGTCTGATGGAACGCCGTGTCAAAAACAGCCACCTGCGGCACACCGGTAAATATCTCCATGCACCCTCTTATTCCTTCCAGAGAAGGAGGATTGTGCAAAGGAGCAAGTTCTGAAAATTTCTCCACGCTTTTTATCACTTCGTCATTTATCAGCGTGCTTTCGTTGAACTCTTCACCGCCATGGACCACCCTGTGTCCGACACCGGTCACTTCGGCCACGTCCGACAACACTCCCTTATCGGGATCCGTCAGGACGTCACGAATTATCTCTATCGCCCTGTGATGATCGGGGCACGTGACAGTCTCATGCATCTTTCCGCTACCGTTGTTCTCGTGCGTTATCGAGGCCGACTTCTCCCCTATGCGCTCAACGGTACCGCGGCACATATGCTCCTCAGGATCTACATTGAACAATTCATATTTTACTGAAGACGATCCACAATTTATTACCAAAATCAACATTTTTTCTCTAACCCCTTAATTCCCTGCTCCCTTTCTCCGCCGTAACTTTAGCGAAGGCGGATGCTCCATGACCCACGCTCCACGCTATAAACCCTGCGCTCTGATAGCCGTGACCACCGCCGTATCCACCACGTCCTCCCAGCTGCATCCTCTGGAAAGGTCGCTGCACGGGTGGTCTATCCCCTGTATGAGCGGCCCTACAGCCCTGGCATTACCCAGGCGCTGGCTTAGTTTATACGATATGTTCCCCGCGTCAAGGTTTGGAAATATAAGAACGTTAGCTTTCCCACCTATAGGGCTATCCGGACATTTTCTCGCGGCCACATCCGGAACGATAGCCGAATCAAGCTGCAATTCGCCGTCTATTTTCAGGTTGGGCCTTTTCCCTCTTATTCTTTCGAGAGCGGCGCGTATAGTCTCTATAGATTCTCCACTCGCGCTGCCCTTTGTCGAATAGCTCAAAAGAGCCACGCGCGGTTCGACGCCGAAAAGCTTGCCGAAAAGATCGCTCGTCGCTATCGCTATACCTGAAAGCTGCCTTATGGAAGGATACGGTATAATGCCGCAGTCCCCATAAGCAAACATGCCGTCCTCACCGAACGAAGATTCCGCCATCTCCATTATGAAAGAGCTTGAGACCGTCCCTATCGACCTGTCTATTTTAAAACAATGTATCGCAGACCGCGCCACGTCACCGGTGGTATGACAGGCACCCGCTACAAAACCGTCCCCCAATCCCATTTGGGTCATCTCTGCCGCGTAATAAACATAGTTACCCAGTACCGTCTCCGCGGCTTCTTCCGGAGTTATCCCCTTGTGCTTACGCTTCTGGAAATAGTTATTTATTACGTCTTCTTTTCTGTCATGCTCCTGGGGATCCACGATGTTAACATTGTCCATTGAAACTGATTCTTGCTCGGCCAGTTTAAGGATGTCTTCCTTTTTCCCCAAAAGACATACATTCGCCAGTCCTTCGTCAGCAAGGACCGCGGCGCCTTTTACTATTCTTTCGTCCTCCCCCTCGGGAAGTACGATTATTTTTTTATCCTTCTTGGCTTTTTCTCTTAATGCCAGTATCTTGCTCATTTGCCCATCTTTTCTTTTAATTTCTTTTCAACATTATCCGGCAGAAACATTGATGTATCCGCGCCAAGGATCGCGACCTCTTTTATGAGCTTACTCGAGAGATATGAATAAGACTCGTTCGGCATCATAAAAACCGTTTCGATCTCCGGAGCCAGTTTCCTGTTCGTCAGAGCCATCTGAAACTCATATTCAAAATCTGATATCATCCGAAGCCCTCTTATTACCACTCCGGTAGACTTTCTTTTCGCGTATTCCACGACCAGGCCGTCAAAACTTTCCACTTCGACGTTACCGAATTCGGAGACCGCTTCGCGCATCATCTCGACACGATCTTCTATCGTAAAAAGAGGAGTTTTATCCCTGCTCGGCGCGATGGCAATAAATACCTTGTCGTATAAAGCAGCCGCTCTCTTTATTACGTCCAGATGTCCGTAGGTCACCGGATCAAAAGTTCCTGGATAAACAGCTTTCCTAGTCATGCTCTCCTATAGACGGATATGCCTATATCCTTGTAAGTCTTTTGTTTATATAAAAAAACATTCCCTTCTTCCGCAGGAATGCTTTCCGCGCTCGAATGCTCTACAACAAGCGTTCCGGAAGGGTTTAATATATCATATTGATTTATCTTAATCAAGATATTTTTAGACATATTAGTATTATATGAAGGGTCAGAGAAGATAAGGTCGAATTTGTTCCCGGAGGCGGCCAGGGACTCAATAATATTCTCCGCATCGCCGGTCATAACCGTTGAAATGCCCTTTAAACCAAGTGATTTTATATTTTCCGTTATGATGCGACAGCATTCCGGGTCTTTATCCACAAAAACCGAGCTTGAGGCGCCTCTTGACAATGCTTCCAGGCCATAGGCTCCGCTACCGGAAAAGAGGTCAAGAACGACCGAATCGGGAGTTTCGGCTGATATTATACTGAATACCGACTCTCGTATACGATCCTTCGTGGGTCTCACCGTATCTAGCGCTGGTTGGGTTATTTTCCTGCCCCTTAAGTCTCCTCCGATTATTCTCATGGTCATTTTATATCCAGTTTGCCTTTATATCGTTTGATGATGTCTTTTTTTATCCCCGCGTTATGCGGATCATCCAAAAGCGGGTCCTCTCCGACCAAAGTAAAGGCTTCTTCCCTGGCCTCTTCCATTATCGCGAAGTCCCTGACTATGTTCCCGAACCTCAGTTCCGGAAGGCCGCTCTGCCTTGTACCGAGAAACTCGCCGGGCCCGCGTATATCGAGATCCTTCTCGGCTATCTCAAAACCGTCATCGGTTTCGGCCAGAGTGGCAAGCCTTTCCTGCGAATCTTCGGTCTTTGGATCACCCATCAGGATACAATACGAAGCATGTTTCCCCCGGCCTATCCTACCGCGAAGCTGATGAAGCTGGGCCA
>JAVCCB010000033.1 GCA_030765685.1 Candidatus Tantalella remota
CCGGAGAAGTCAGAAGACCTGCCTGTATTACATAAGAATAATGTCATAAAGCCCGTGGAGGCTTGTCTGGCAGATGAGGAGTTTAAAAACGGATAGACCCTCAGCGTTAAGCGCTGGGGGTTTTTTTTATTCGGAAATGAAGGGGTGGTAATGAGAAAGTTAATTGTAATAACAGTACTAGGGTTGCTGGTTTTTGGCGGACAAGTGCATGCTTCAGGGGAGGATAAGGAAACAGTCTTGGATGTTATCCTTAAGCCGGTAAAGATGATCCTCGCGCCGATCCACGGTGGTGAGCTGCTGGATGTCGTAACAAAACCGGCTGAAGAGCTATTGATGCCTGTTTTTTCTTTCGAAGAGGAAATGGTAACACCCGCGGGGTTCGAGGAGCGCGCCATAGATTATCCGGGAAATGTGACCGTAATAACGGAAAAGGATATAGAAAGGTCGAATGCCAAATATGTCTATGAACTTTTGCGCAAAGAGGCGGGTATATATGTTTCGGACTATACCCAGTCCGGGAAGACCGTAGTGGTCGATATGCGCGGGTTTGGGGAGACCTCCAGCCGGAATGTCCTTGTTATGATGGACGGCCGCAGGCTGAATGAAGTCGATATATCCGGGACGGACTGGACGCAGGTGCCTATCGAGAACGTTGAAAGGATAGAGATAATACGAGGTTCGGGTTCCGTTCTTTATGGTGATAACGCAGCGGCAGGTGTAATAAATATCATCACTAAAAGGGGAAAAGAGGGGCATCATTTCAAAGGTGGAGCCGATTTCGGCAGCTACGGATACCGGAACTATTACGGCCGTATAAATGGCGCGGAGGAGTTTGCTTCATATAACGCTATTTTTAAACAGGAGGAGACGGACGGCTACAGACTGAATGGAGGTTATGACGGTTGCAATTTTATGGCGGATATGACAATTTTTCCTGTGGAATGGTTGAACGTGGATTTTTCAGGCGGATACCATAAGGATTGGTACGGACTGCCATCTGGGCTGCAGAGATCGGAAATAGATCAGATCGGCTACAGGGGGTCTACCACGCCGAACGATAAGGTGAAAACAGAGACGACTTTCATAAAGGTCACTCCGGTAATCAGGCTAACGGCGGGGGGTATGGAGCATGCTCTTGAGGTGGACGCGTGGGGCAGGAAAAAGAGGGTGAATATGATCAACTGGGCGGAACTCCCTGCGTGGGGTATTCCCTGGTATCCTTCGTGGGATAGTTCTCAGATAGATACTGTTGCGGGGTCGGTAAAGTACACCAATAAATATAACGGTGATAACTTTAAAAACACTTTGGTGACCGGGGTAGATATGTTCTCAGCGCAGAATCGTCTGCTAACGGTGACTCCGCAATGGGCAACGTACAACCAGCTGAAGATAATTAAAAGAACTCTGGGGTTGTATGTAAGTGATAATATTAAACTGTTCGAGCGGGTCATAATAAACGCGGGGTTCCGGCAGCAGTGGGCAAAATACATTTTTGACCAGGCCGAAAACGCGGGCCGGTATGAATCGCAGACTCCGGATGAGCAGGCTTTCGAAGTCGGGGTGGAGTATAAATACGCGGAGAACGGCGGCGTTTACGGGAGGTTTTCACGCAGTTTCAGGTTTCCGGCTACCGATGAGTTCTACAGCCGGTGGTCCGGCCTTAATGCGGATCTCAAGCATCAGAAAGCCGACACCTGGGAGGTTGGTGTCAAGGACGCGAACTCTAAGTATCTGCAGCCTATGGTAAACGTGTTCTGGATGGAGTCTGATAACGAGATCTTTTATGATCCGACCGTCGGTACTTTTGGGGACAATGAAAATTATGACAAGATCAAGAGGTTCGGAGTGGAGACCGGAGCCGTCTCGGATCCGTTTGATTGGCTGAATTTATATTTTAATTACACTTACTTGAACGCTAAGTTCGAGGGGGGGGCATTTGTGGATAAGAGGGTCCCGATGGTCCCTGAACATAAGATCGCTTGGGGAATGAATGTGAGTCCCTCTAAATTTGTAGAATTTAATTTTAATTCCGTTTACATATCCGAACAATATTCGATAAACGACCAGGAGAACAGGATGGCGGAACTGAAACGGTATTTTATATGTAACGGCAAGGTGGTCCTGAAGTACAAAGGTTTTGAATCCTTCTTCGGTATTAATAACATTTTCGATACAAGGTATGCCGAGATCGCCGCGTCTAATGTTGCAGGAACAGTGACAGATCTTCATCCCGCGCCTGAGAGGAACTACATCTTCGGTTTCTCGATGAGGTTTTGAATAGCGTATAGCGGTTAGCGCATAGCGTATAGGAGAGGCCGGCTAATCGGCTGGCCTTTTTTGCCGTATTCTTTATTCGTCAAGCGTTGATCGGTTGCGTCTTTGGAATCGTTAGAGGGTTTACGGTTGGGGTTGAACTATAACTCCGTAATATTAGATTTCTCGACTACGTGCCTTTTGGGCCCCTCCGCTCGAAATGACAGAAGTGATGTCATCTCGAGCGACCCCTGCTGCTGCTTTGCGCAGCAAAGCGCGGGGGGAGTCGAGGGATCTAACAGGTGCCCATAGTTTTACCGCCACCCTTTAATGATAGATGATTCTATAGCCGTAACCCTCCAACATAATTCTACTTTGTCCCTGATACCCCGATATTCTAGTTCCCAGTATCCCGATTCCTTGATTTCCTGCCCCGTAAACCAATAGTTACCTATTTTATTGACAAGGGGGGAGCTTAAGGATATACTTTAAGTGTAGAATATTTCGAAAACTAAAATATTCAAAAAACTAACAAAATAAAGCGGAGGGGATGATGGCAGTCTCTAAAAAGAATGATTTTGGCGTCCAGATGGCGAATATGCTTCCGGCATTACTCAGGGAAGTTACCCGTAAGCAGGAGAACATCTTCACCAAGGGGAACCTGTCAGTCTCGCATATAATCGTCCTTGATATGCTGCTTGTGGCGGGAAGCGCTAGTATGAGCGATATAGCAAAAGTCATGAACCTGTCAATGGCTTCGGCGACGGGTATCATAGATAAGATGATAGAGCAGGGGTTCGTCAAGAGGGAGCGTTCGACAGAGGACAGGCGCGTAGTAAAGGTAAGCCTTCTGAAAAAGGGGAAGGATATATCTGGCCGGGTCAACGAGTCGCGCGTAACTATGACCAATGATCTTTATTCTGTTCTTACCGATGCTGAGAGAGATGAATATCTGCGTCTTTTGAGAAAGGTGTATGATTCCATAAAAGGGTAAAATAATGAGAAATTCAAACTTATATATAAGAATTGTCAGCTGCCTTATGGTTTTTGCTGTTTGTGTCGCGGGAACTATCGCTTTTGCGGAAGATGGGAAGGAACCGGATCTTGAAGGCATAAGCGCTATCACCCTGGAGGAATGTGTGGGGTTCGCTTTGTATAACAGCTTTGAGGTCAAGATGGCCAAGCTTGACCTTCTCATAGCGGAGACAGGTAAACTCTACGCGGAGGCGGTATTTGATACAATACTTTTCGGCGATGTGAATTATGTCGAGGACAAGCGCCAGCAGATATCTGTGTTCGCTGCCGACGATACGCAGAACAACTATTATTCAGCCAGTGTCAGTAAAGAGTTAATAACGGGTACCGAAGTTACGGCGACGTGGGCCGATACACGAAACTGGGCCAATACTCCGTTCGTCACCAGAAACCCTTCGCATAATGCTCAGCTTTCCGTTGAACTTCGCCAGCCTGTTGGGAAGAATTTTTTCGGCTACATAGACAGGAATACTCTTTCTGTGACCAAGCTTGCCATACGTAACGCGGGCCTGGAGATGAGGGATAAGATAGAGAGAGAAGTGGCAAGGGTGGAGAAGGCCTACTGGAATCTTGTATATGAATGGCAGGCGGTACGTTTGCGCGAAGGTATCCTGGTGAGGGCGCGGAGCCTCAACGAAACAAATACGAAAAGTTATGATATGGGTATTATAGAAAGGGCGGATCTTTTCGCGTCCGAAGCCAATGTCCTGGTTAATGAGACAAGCCTTGAGCTTGCGGAGAACCGGCGGAGAAGAGCCGAGGAGAACCTGAAACTCGCTATGAACATGGAAGAAGAGCGGCGCATATTTCCCGCAGGTACTTTTCCGGAAGAGGATCTTGAGTATAACCTGAAAGATTGCCTGACGGAAGCTTTTGAGAACAGGAGAGATTACAAGATACGTAAAAGGGATATAGAGATAAATGAAATAAACCTTAAGATGAAAGATAATGCCATGTGGCCTGAGATAGATCTTGTGGGAAGCATGGCCATGAACGGTGTCGAGGGGGATTTCGAAAAAGCGGCAGGGAAGACGACGGTTAATGACAATACCAGGTATTACGCGGGTGTCGAATTCTCTATGCCGTTGGAAAACTCAAGTGCCAGAAGCGAAATGGAAAAGGCCGGCTATGAAAAAGAGAAAGCGATAGTGGCCCTTAAGGAGACGGAGAGAAATATAATCACCGAGGTCGGAAATTCGTTCAGGGACGTTATCACGTTTAACGCTAATGTAGAGAGGATGCTTGAGGCGGTAGCTTTGCAGGCGGGAAAATTGGACGAGGAAGAAAAAAGGTTCCAGTACGGAAGGTCTAAGACCAAGACGCTTATCGATTATCAAAACGACCTCCTGAGGACCGAGATAGAAAAGAACCTGGTTCTTCTCGAAAGGGAATTATCCCGCGTGGATCTTGAACGGGATATGAACGTCCTGCTTTCTAAATACGAGGAGGCAAAATGAGTCTTCCCCGTTTTAGCGTGAACAATTCTCTTTTTGTTAACCTTATCTCGGTCATCCTTTTGATAATAGGTCTTATTGTGGTTATGGGCACCAACAGGGAAGTTTTTCCCAACGTGGCTTTCGACATGGTCAGTATTACCGCTGTTTACCCCGGAGCCACTCCTGAAGATATAGAGAAATTGATAACCGTCCCCATAGAGAAAGAGATCAAGGAAGTCGACGGTATTAAGGAGGTAAACTCCACCTCTGCCACAAGCACTTCGCTGATATACGTAAAGATAGATCCGGACGAAAGCAACAAACAAAAGGTGATAAGGGATGTTCAGAGCGCGGTGGACAGGGTAAAAGACCTGCCTAAAGATATCCTTGAAGATCCGGTCGTCACCGAGGTTACGAGTAAACACTATCCTATTATTGAAGTTTCCCTTTCCGGAAGTGTGGGTGAGCATAAGCTCAGGGACTATTCTGACGCTCTTGAGGATGATCTTGAAGATATAAAGGGAGTGGCCAAGATACAGAAAAGCGGTTACCGGGACCGGGAGATGCAGATCCTGGTGGATCCAAAGAAGCTTCATGATTATTATGTTTCGGTGGATGAGGTAGAAAGGGCTCTTGCTGAAAGGAATGTAAGCATACCGGCCGGTAAGATAGATACAGCGACGACCGAATACAGCATCAGGACCACCGGAGAGTTTGAGTCGGTGGAAGAGGTTGAGAATGTGATAATCCGGGCCAACGATTCCGGGAACTGGCTCAGGATAAAGGACATCGCTACTGTGGAGGATACGTTCAAGGATGAGGATATTATCAACAGGACGCTGGGAACAAGGTCGATAAACCTTATCGTTATGAAAAAAGAGTCTGGGGACGCTATAAGCATGGTCGCGAACGTAAGGAAGACATGCGATGAATTCCTCAAAAAGATCCCGGATGACATAAAGATATCTTTTGTTAACGATTATTCGTTCTTCGCTAAAAGGCGTTTGAACGTTTTAAGGAACAACGCCTGGGTGGGGATGGTCCTGGTAATAGCGGCGATGCTGGTGTTTTTGCAGAAAAGAGTGGCGCTCCTTACTGTCCTGGGTATTCCTATAGCTTTTCTGGCGACTTTCATCGTGATGAGTATGATGGGCCTTACCGTCAACCTTATAACTATGTTCGGGCTGGTGATAGTTCTTGGTATGCTTGTAGATGACGGTATCATCGTCGCCGAGAACGTGTATCGGTATATGGAAGAAGGCATGCCGCCGAGAGAGGCCGCTGTAAAAGGAACGGAAGAGGTTATGGGGGCGGTATGCTCGGCTGTACTTACTACCATCGCCGCGTTCAGTCCTCTTCTTTTCATGACGGGCATCATAGGGAAATTTATATGGGGAATACCGGCGGTAGTGATAACGGCGCTTGTAGCTTCTCTGGGGGAAGCTCTGATAATACTTCCGAGCCATCTGGCGGATTTTGTAAAGATAAAGACGGACGCCGCGGGAAAACCTATAGGGCTTTCCAGGGATATGCCGTGGTTTAAGAAACTTATCGCGTTTTATACGAGAATGGTTACAAGGGCGATAAGACATAAGTACCGGGTTGTCCTGGGGACACTGGGGGTTCTGGTACTGTGTACGGTCCTCGCGGGTACTGTCATGAAATTCGTCCTTTTCCCGGCGGCGGGAATAAACTACTTTTTCATACGGGGGGAAGCGCCGATAGGCACCCCTCTTGAAAAGACAAGTGAGCTCATAGCGCCCTTCGAAGATATTGTCGCGCAGATGTCTTCCGAAGAACTGGATACGTATGTTACTAATGTTGGCAAGATAGAGGAAGATCGGCAGGACCCGTTTTCCGGACAGGCAAGTAACCTTGTTCAGATAACCGTGTATCTTACACAGGCGCAGGATAGGAAAAGGGACGTTGAAGAGATTGTCGCCGACCTGAGGGAAAAGACCAAGGATATAGAAGGTTTTGACGATCTCAGATTCGATACTCCTGAAGCCGGACCTCCCGTGGGTAAACCGGTCGAGGCCAAGATTAGGGGTGAGGATTTTGAAACGCTGGACGTCATAGCGGCCGAATATATGGAATACATGAAGATTATCGACGGAACGGAGGACGTTACGTGGGACCATAAGCCCGGAAAGGAAGAGATACGGGTAAAGGTGGATCATACAAAGGCGACAATGGCGGGACTCTCGATAGGACAGATAGCCAAGACCATCAGGGGCGTTTTCAAAGGCAATATTGCCACAAAAATAAAACCGATCAAAGCAGAAGAAGAAACGGATGTTACTGTCAGGTTCGCCAACGCTAAGCAGACGAGTGACCTTAGTATTTTTGACGACATAGAGGTTGCCAACAGGTTCGGGAATCTGATACCTCTGAAAAAGGTCGCTACTATAGAGAAAGTCCCGGGGATGACAACGATACATCATCTGGACGGAAAGAGAGTCGTTACCGTGTCATCTAATGTGGATACCAAAAAAGTCACGTCGCTTAAAGTGAACAGTCTTTTATCCGCCAAGTTCAAGAATATCTCAGACAGGTATATAGGATATTCCGTCAAGTACGGCGGGGAGCAGGAGGAGACGCTGGATTCGCTTAAGAGTCTCTTGCAGGCATTTTTCTTCGCTTTTCTGGTTGTGTATCTTATTTTGTCTTCTTTCTTTAAGTCGCTTATACAGCCGTTCGTGGTCATGGTGGCTATACCGTTCGGAATGATAGGTGTTATTTTCGCTTTTCTCATGCATGGGGTACCATTTTCCTTTATGGCTATAATGGGAGTCGTGGGACTTAACGGTATAGTGGTCAACGATTCGATAGTTTTGGTGGATTTTATCAACAAACTTCGTCGGTCCGGAATGGGTCGGGCTGAGTCGATAGTCAAGGCGGGGCAGATGAGGATACGCCCGGTACTTCTGACGACTATCACGACCGTTGGAGGTCTTTCCACCGTAGCTTATGGTATAGGGGGAAGAGATCCCTTTCTTGTTCCAATGGCGTTGTCGCTTTGCTGGGGGTTGTTGTTCGCGACAGTGCTTACACTGATAGTTATACCGTGCATATACTCTATTCTCGACGACCTCGCGATGAAACTCACGCATCACTCGAGTATGATAGATAGTGAGAAGGTCAAAGAGAACGGGGATGGCGCGTTGCAGACGCCGTAGTTGGTGAACTGTAAATTGTAAACTGTAAACTGTGAACGGTAAACGGGTATCGAGGGCAGGATATCAGGGACTAGGAAATCGGGGCATCAGGGGCGAACGTTATTCTGCGCGACCGAGGGGCAAAGGCCCCCGAGGAAGTGCCGAATGCCAGAGGGCTTCGGCAAAGCGGGAATCAAATGGAAATCAAGATATTTTTGATTGATCCCCGCTTCCGCGGGGATGACGTATATGAACGCTAGCCGCTACAAGCTAAAGGAAGGAGATTGCAATGCGCACCACTTTCAAAATCATAGCTATACTACTACTGGCAACAGCAACGGCCAGCTGTTCTATCGCGAATGAGGCCGAGTATCAGAAAAAAGTTCTCGATAACGGTGCTACGGTCGTTTGCCGGTACGTCCCCGATTCTTCCCTGGTAACAGTGCAGCTTCGTGTTCTTTCCGGACTTTCCAATGAAGGTTCTTTTGCCGGTTCCGGTATATCGCATTTTCTGGAGCATCTCCTGTTTAAAAACACGGTCGACAGGTCGTCGGAAGATATCCGAGCTTATATTAAATCTATGGGGGGCACCGTTAACGGTGCGACAGGGCTTGATTCGGCCGAGTATCATATAACGGTTCCTGTAGAGCATTTTGAGGATGCGCTTGAACTTCTGGTAGATATGGTATTTTCTCCGGTATTCACGGAAGGGGAGATGGAGACGGAGAAGCAGATCGTTCTCAACGAGATACGCTTAAGGAACGATGATCCGGCCACCAAAAGATGGAGATTGCTGTTTGGTGAGGCATACGGAGACCATGTCTACGGGCAACCCGTTATAGGTCATGAGGAAGTTTTTCGGGAGTTGTCCATGGATGATATCCTGGGATATCACGGGAACGTTTATACCGCCGACAGGATGGTCCTGGGTATCGCCGGAGGGGTGCCGCCTGAAAAAGCTATGCTCATATCGGCCCGGGAAATGGCGAAATATGACGGCGGTGGAAAAGAGCAAATATATGACCTGGAAGAACCCGTCCAGGACAAAGAACGTGTTGTCGAACATAAGACCGATGTTATAGTTGGGTATATGGCCATAGGGTTCCATACGACCAGTATTTATTCACCTGATATGTATCCCACTGATGTTCTCAGCTCGATTTTAGGGGAAGGCAGCGATTCAATACTTAGCAGACGCCTTGTCGATGAAAAAAAACTTTTGTATTTGGTATCGAGTCTTAACTACACTCCACGGTACCCGGGACTTTTCATGATAACTGGGATGGGTGCTCCGGAAGACCTGGATGCCGCGCGAGAGGAGGTCTTTAGTGTCATAAGGGAGATAGCGGGCAAAGGGGTAGATTCTCGGGAATTGGAGCGCGCGAAGAACCTGATGGTCTCGACATATCTGCATACTCACGAAAAGGTGTCCGGTATAGCCGATTCCATGACAAGCTCTGAGCTTTTGATGGACGATCCCGCTTTTTTTGAAAAATACGTTGAAAGGGTGAACGGAGTAAAGGGCGAAGATGTGCGGAAGATGGCCGCGGAGTATCTCAGGCGAAGCAATTCGACCACAGTTTTTCTCCTTCCGAAATTCTACGAGAGTTCTCCCAGGGCACCCGTGGTAAGTGCGGAGGATGAAGAAGTTGTCGCTGTGGCCGGAAAGGGGCGGGAGAATAACGAGGAACAGGCGAGATCCGGTTTAGATAGCGCGCGAAAATATACGGCCGCGCAGGGGGACGTTTCACGTACTCTGCCCAACGGTATGCGTTTCATAGTAAAAAGTAGAGGATATCTTCCACTTGTGTCTGTAACGCTCGCGGTACCCGGAGGGTTGATGCAGGAGGACGCGCTTGATAACGGAGTGTCAAATCTTGTTGTCTGGACCATGTTGAAAGGCACCAAAACGCGGGATCAGGAGGACATAATCCCCGAGATAGAGCATATGGGAGGCAGGATAGACTCAATCAGCGGAAAAGATATGATGGGTATATCGATGGACCTTTTGTCCGGGGATCTGGATAGGGGGATAGCGATCATTTCGGATGTGGCGCGCAATGCCACATTTCCCCAGGAGAAAGTGGATTGGGAAAGGACGAAGATAATCTCGGTGATAGGGGAAAGGGATAAGGATATTTTCTATAACGGAGTCATACGCCTCAAGAAACTTATTTACGGGGATCATCCTTACGGAAGAAGAGAGACAGGAGACATAGATTCGGTGAGCGGGTTAAGCCGCGAGGAACTTCTAAAATTTTACAGTGAGAGGTTTGCTCCCGGGTTTGCTGTTCTGACCGTGGCGGGTGATGTGGATGCTGAAAAGACGGCTGAACAAATAGTAGCTGTTTTCGGAGATTGGGAGGGCAAAGGGACGCCTCCGAAAGAAATTAAGGTGAGATCGTTGGAAGGGTCGCGCCAGGAAAATATTTCCATGGATAAAGAGCAGTCTCTTTTTATGGGAGGGTTTCTGGGGGCCAGAACGGATGAAGAGGACAGGTATACGCTGGAGGTCATAAGTTCCCTATTATCCGGAGGTGACGGGCTGTTGTTTCGGGTAGCAAGGGAGGAACGGGGGCTTACATATACTTCAGGCGCTGTTTCGGTTCCGGCGGCAGAGACAGGATATTTTTTATTATATGTCGCTACATCCGAAGAAGACCTCCCGGGGGCGGGGAAAGCTGCAGGTGAAGTGATACGGGAAATAGCCGACGGGGAGATCTCTGATAAAGAGATAAACGCTTCCAGGAAAAAACTTATCGCCCGGCACGCGGGCGCAATAGAAGCTAACTCTACCGTTTCTTTTCTTATGGCCTGGGGAGAACTTCACGGTCTCGGATATGACAATTATCTCGCGTATCCGGAAAAGATAAAAGCCGTCACAAGGGAAGAAATCATCAGGGTCGCGGAGACCCTGCTTTCACCCGACAAAGAAGCGCAGCTGATAATCCATTCTGCGAACCCAGGACGCTGATATCAGCCTGTAACTCAAAGGAAAAGTGAGAATCGTTATCCCCGCAAGCCTTAAACGGGGATCCAACAAAAATATTTTGATTTTTATGTCATTCTCGCTTTCACTGCGCCTTCGGCTTGTGCCCCCTTACGTGCTCACCTCGTTTGTTGCACGGTGTCGCGGGAATGACGTTTCCCCTCAGGCCAAAACTATCCCTTTACCTCCAAAGTGGTTTCTAATATAATATTACTTTATATTATGGTTATTACGCAGTATCCACAAGAAGGTGCATCTATGAGACAACCCGTTGTTTCGGGTCAGTTCTATCCGGCCGATCCGGGGACCCTTTCCAGGGACCTGGATACTATGGTCCCCTCTAATGTGGGCAAGATAAACGCGGTGGGCGCGGTCGTTCCTCACGCGGGATATATGTATTCCGGAGCGGTAGCGGGAGAGGTATATGCCCGCTTAATGCCCAAAGCCACTTATGTGGTCCTCAGCCCCAACCATACGGGCAACGGTGCCAGGTTCTCAGCCAGCCCGGAGTCCTGGATGACGCCGTTAGGGGAAGTGGAGCTGGATGTGGAATTGCTGGAGAACATCGCGGGTAACACAGCTCTTATTGAAGAAGATCGGGTGGCTCACGCGCGGGAACATTCCATAGAAGTGCAGCTTCCATTTATCCAGAAAATATCCAAAGGATCAAAAGTGGTGCCGATAACCGTAAGCTGGGGGAATGTTGAAGAATGCGCTCAGCTGGCTGGTGCCATAACGGTTGCCATAGCAGCCACCGGCAGGAATACCATGGTCATAGCATCAAGCGATATGACCCATTATGAGTCCAGAGCTTTAGCGGGGGAGAAGGATGCCGAAGCTATCGAAGCGGTACTGGAACTCGACGCGGGTAAACTTCTTAAAGTCGTGGAGGCCAGGAACATCACGATGTGCGGGTGCGTGCCGACAGCGATAATGCTTATGTGCGCGAAAGGCATGGGAGCTCATAAGGCGGAACTTATAAAATATGCCGATTCGGGGGAAGTCACCGGGGATACCGATGAGGTAGTGGGATACGCGGGCATAGTGGTTTCATAAAGTACGAGGCAATGAAAAACGGAGTTTGATATGTTCGATCTGTTCAAAAAAAAGAAAATAGTCCTGGTTCTGGGAGGCGGCAGTGCCAGAGGGTTATCCAATATCGGAGTTCTGAAGGTACTTGAGAAGCATTTTGGTAAAGGCAATATGCCATTCGATATGATAGTGGGGACGAGTATCGGAAGCCTTATCGGCGGCGCGTATTGCAGTGGAATGCCCATTGAAGAGCTGGAGCGCAGGGCCTTGGGGTTTACCTGGCAGAAGCTGGTTGATGCGGGCATATATCCTACAGGGATGATAAAAGGTGATAAGCTAGAGGGAATAATATCTGAATGTGTCGCTGGAAGGCGCGTTGAACACACTGATGTTCCGTTCGCTTTAACTACGATCGATATTGAAACGGGAGAGGAGCTTACGCATACTTCGGGAGATATGGTCAAGCTTATACGCGCAAGCTGTTCCTGGCCGGGAATTTTCTCTGCTGTGGACGTAGACGGCAGGATGCTTGCGGACGGCGGTGTGCGGAACAGTATTCCCACAAAGGCAGCACTCGAACTGGGGGCGACTTTTATCCTGGCGGTCAATCCGGGGTTTGCGGTGAAGAACCAGAAGGTGACAAACGTAATACAGGCTATAATACAGTCGGTACAGATCATGGGGGAGGAGCTCAACGCGTATCAATCGAGTGCGGCTAACATAACGATAAAACCGGATCTCAAAGAGATCGATCAGTTTGAGTTTGATAAAGCCCATGAGATCATTAAGCATGGTGAGATCGCCGCTGAGAGCAGCATGAAGGAAATAATTAAAAAACTGGGATAAATTCTGTATCAGGAGGAGACAATGAACGAAAAAGCGTCGACGGAAGCGATAAAAGTGGATTTTACGGGGTTCCTTTCAGGTCTCATGGCCGAGGGGCTCATAGCTCTTGGAGTGATAGAGCATCCGCATGATCAGAAAATGCATAAAGATCTCAGGCACGCGACGATGGTGATCGATACTATCGCGCTTTTGAAAGAGAAAACGGAGGGAAATCTTACAAAGGAAGAAGCTGTTGCCATAGAAGGCGCTCTTCATCAGCTTCGCATGATGTATGTAGCGGCGGGTGAGCCGTCTTCCGAAAAAAAAGTGCCGGGTTCGCAGCAGGCGGAAAAAGTCGCGGAAGGTGCTGAAAAAGAAAGTTCACAGGAATAATATATGAAGAAGTATTTATCTACGCTGGTCCGTGTGGTAGTAAGTTTTGGATTGCTCGGGTTCCTTTTCTGGTTCATGAGAGGGGAATTTGAGGGCATAATGCAGACGATGGCGGGGTGCAGTGTGGGCCTGCTCTTGAGCGCGGCACTTCTTTTTCTGGGAATGGTCCTGGCTCTCAGCTGGCGCCTCAAGGTGGTTTTCGACGGGGAAGATCTGGTGCTGCCGTTCTCGGAAGCGCTGCAGCTCACGCTGGTGGGATATTTCTTCAATAATTTTATGCCTACTGCCGTCGGGGGAGACATCATCAAGGCTCACTACGCTGGGCGTTTCAACGGAAAAAAACTGCCGTCATATGCCAGCGTTCTTATGGACCGTCTTATAGGACTTTTTACGATACTTATCATAGCTGGAGTAGCGCTCTTTGTGGATAGAGGGAGGTTTCAGGTAGGGGCGTTGAAACCCCTGGTGATGGCGCTTCTGGCTCTTGGGATATCAGGGTTCGTTATCGCTACTAACAGGACTGTAGCTGTGTTTATGGAACGCCTTTTCGCTAAGATGAAGATGTTCGGCCTTGGGGAGCGGTTTCGCGCTATTTACAGCATAGTGCACGATTATCGCAACAGGCACAGTGTCGTTATTAAAGCGTCACTACTCTCGGGACTTGCCCAGTGTACGTATTACGTGATAGTATTTATGTGTTTTACCGCTCTTGGAAAGAACGTACCGCTTGGGAATGTTTTTCTGATAATGCCCGTGGTTATTTTTATTAGCATGGTACCGTCGATAGGCGGGCTCGGAGTGAGGGAAGGCGCTATGCTTGCTTTTTTCGCGCCGCTGGCGGGAAGGGAAACGGCCTTCGCGGTAAGTCTTCTGGTGCTCGCGGGACTTTTTATTGTCAGTATTTTCGGCGGCATGGTATATCTCTGGTGGGGGGCGGTTAGAGGGGAAGGCATCAAAGGAGCGGCAGAAGAAGGCGAAGAGGAAATGGGGGAGATAGCTTCCCGCGAGGATATCTGATTAAATGTTCATCTCTTAAAGGAGGATAAATATGTCAAAGATACTGGTTATACACGGTCCAAACCTGGATCTTCTTGGTAAAAGAGAGACTGATATCTATGGCGAGGATACGATAGAAAGCATAAACCAGTTGATAAAAAAAGAGGCGGACGGTTCCGCTCTGGAAGTCGAGTTCTTTCAGTCTAATCACGAGGGAGGTATAGTCGACAAAATAAACCAGACCGAAGCCGATGGTATTCTGATAAACCCCGCGGCGTATACTCACACAAGTGTCGCTATTCATGACGCGCTTCGCGCGAAGGAATCTCCAACGGTCGAGGTGCATCTTTCGAACATATACGCAAGGGAAGAGTTCAGGCACAAGTCTCTGATAGCTCCGGTAGTTACCGGCCAAGTTAGCGGTTTCGGCCCTGAAAGTTATCTACTCGGGTTTAAAGCTCTCGCGGGGATCATAAATGCGGGTTGATGATAAGAGGCAGGAAAGCGTTATCAGGAGGATCAAGGCGCGTTTAAAACGCGACAAGCTGGATGCTTTTCTTTTTAGCGACGGATTTGATATCAGCTATTTGACAGGATTTTACACCGGAGGGGTGTTGCTTTTTGTGTCAGGAGGCAGGCCTGTTGTTTTTGTGGACAGGATGAACCGGACGCTGCTCGAGAAGTCCGTAAAGGGAAGGAAACTGGAAGTGGTCTCAGGTCCCGGATCGGCGGCAGCGGCCTTTGTCGGTTATGTAAA
>JAVCCB010000036.1 GCA_030765685.1 Candidatus Tantalella remota
CTTTGACCTTAAAGAAAAAGAAGATTACATCGAGATCCGCTTCTAGTGCCCCAGTTGCAAAAATATCGCGGATCGGGTATGCTATAAGTGTGCTTACTTTAGTTTACCCTAATTGGTAATTGGACAATGCATGTCAAATATGTCACGAATAACCTAGAGCTTTCCCTCCATTCGTGGCATATAGGCTGATCGTCCCTTTCGTTCTCGCCTTTTGATCCAAGCATCTACCTGCGTTTCCTTGAACCCTATACCTGCTCCCAACTTTATGTGAGAAATAAAGCAATAATTTACCCCCTTATAAACCAATGCCTGACTTACTTGCAATAAATCACATAATTCCTTAACTGTCAGAAGTTTTTCCATGGGTTAGAATACCTTATTCTATTTCAAAAAATATATATAAAATTTGGGAGACGACTTACAGCACCAACTCCGGTACCCCCGCCCCCCGAGGCGGATTTTGGGGCGTTGTTACCATTTTGTAACCAAACTCTGTCCAACTTGCTCGAATTAGGCGAGATTGGTACAAATAGGACTAAAAAGAAAAAACCCCGAACCTTAATAGGCTCAGGGCTTTCCCTTGTTTCTAACGGCGAGGCGGATGGGGTTCGGCGCCTGCGGGCTCCCTTTATCTTACTGTTCCTCGCTAGCGCTCGTAACAGATCTTACTTCCGCCCTCCGGTCGGCCCCCCGTGGCCGCAGGCCACTCAAAACGAAGGGGAAAAGGTTCCAAAGGAAAAGGGGGACCTGCTTCCCCCTTTTCCTTTGATCCAGCGTATGGCATAAATCCATAAACACCACAAGGGGGGGGGGGGTGACGGTGAACACAACGAACGCTTAGAGGGGGAATCTAAGGTTCCCCCTCTGGAACACCTAATTAACAAAAAGGCCCAGCATCCTCGGCTGGGCCTTTTTCACCTACTGGCGAGGCGGATGGGGTTCGAACCCACGACCTTCGGATCGACAGTCCGACGCTCTAACCAACTGAGCTACCGCCCCTTTAAAAATGTGAATATATTTATATCACAGAACGTTTACCCCGTCAATACGTTTTACCGGCGCCCTTTAAGATGCCTGCCTCCCTATCGCCATCTTCAGTATTTTTTGCATGAGCTTCTCGTATCCGACACCTGCCCTGGCGGCTGATTCAGCAAATTCGTCTTCTTTGGAAAGATCCGGATTGGCATTAGCTTCAATTATATAAACCTCTCCCTGCGGGGTAAGCCTGAGGTCAAACCTCCCGTAGCTATCTATTAAAAGCGCCCTGTAGGCTCTTTTACATATATTATTTATCTTCTTTTCCGCTCCGTTTGGCAGCCGTCCGGCAAACTCGTTCTTTATCCCCCATTTTTTTCGGTATTTTTTGTCCCACTTGGCCTTATAGGTAGCCAGTTTTGGCTCGTCCTCCGGGATCTCGGTAAACTTCATCTCCCGTATCGGAAAGAGTTTAAGCCGGCTGCCTCCGAGAACGCTCACATACAGCTCCCTTCCGTCGATATATTCCTCTGCCAAAGCAGCCATATCAAACTTCTCGTGAACGAACTTCACTCTCTCGGCAAGATCTTTTTCGTTCTGGGCGAACGAGGCTTGAGCTATCCCAGTAGAAGCTTCTTCCTTGAGAGGCTTTACCATAAGCGGGAATTTGAGTCTTTTTGGATGCCAAATACGTTTCCCCCGGTGAAAGATGTGAAACCCCGGTATTTTTATCTTGTGGTACGCCAATATCTTTTTCGTCGTAGCTTTATTGTTACACACCATCATGCTCACCGGATCACATCCGGTGTACGGTATCTCTAAAAGCTCGAGAACTGAAGGAATGTTCCTGTCCAAATATGCCTTCCCCAAAAATATCTCTGTAAGATTGAAGACCACATCAGGCCTGTTCTCTTCAACCTCCCTGAAGAGCAGCGTTATCTCGTCATAAAGCCCTAAAGTTCTTACCTCATGTCCAAGTTTTGTCAGCGTCTCGCAAACAGCAGCTTCGGCAACCCAGTCTTCTGTCTTGAACTCTTCGGTATAATCCTGGTCTTCCGGTGGCGTCCCGGCAGAATCAAATAAGACGAGAACTTTTAATTTTTTCATTTTTTCCTTTATATCTTCCGGTATAGAGATAATTCATTATCTGGGCGGTGACATAAATAGCGGTTTTAACGGCAACATCCGATTCATCCGCGTCTGTCTTTATTCCAAGTTCTTTGCTTCTCGCGATAAGGTCTTTTAAAAGATCGTTTATCCTGTATTTCTTCTCGCCCGTCCAAAGAGCCACCTGGTCTACCAGCTCTTTGCGTCGGCCCTGGATAAGCTTATACGTTTTCCGCGCGCCCTTAGCTTCGGGATTATCCGGAAAGATCTTCATGAGAGGATAGTCGTGGAAGTCGGGATACTGCTCAGCATACAGCCTTTGCTTTTTTTTGTAGTAAGTCCTAAGTGTGGTTTTGAGTTTTGATACGTCCCAGAACTGTTCCCCGCGAGGTTTTTTAGGAGACTTTTTTGATACCTCTTCCATGAGGTGATCGACATACCGGAGTTTTTCAAGAGCTTTCCACCCTTTATACTCTTCTTTCCAGTTAGACTCCGGATCCAGCCACACCGCGAAGGTCTCGGCGAAGTCTTCATCCGGATGGTACTGCGCGTACCACTCCCCCAGATGACGAACAAAGCTTCTGCTATAAGGACGGTACTTGTACCTGTCGCCGTATTCCGCGGAGAACTCCCCGAAATGACGCTTCCAGAGTTTTCGCTTGTGCAAAAGATACGCGTAATTTATTGCGTGGCCCATCTCGTGCCGAAGAAGTTTTATGCACTCTTCTTTTGTGCCGCCTTCGACTTCCAGCATCATTTTGTGTTCAAGCTTTCTCAGGCGCGGGTGCGCTATGAAAAAGGCTATCCCTATCGCGGGTTCCCCGTCGGGACACAGCCACTCATCGGCAAGATAACACGATACGTGGAGATCGATCCCTTTGTCGGAAAGTTCTTTGTAAAGCCGCTGGACGCAAGATTCTATCCACGTTCCCTCTATCTTTATGTCCAGTTCGCAAAGCCTCGCTGAAAGAAGCCTCTCATCGCTCATTTTCTCCAGACTTCGCAGGCTTATCTTTTTCATAAAATGTAGTTTACCACAGATGTCTCAAGGAAACAAAAAACCTGGATTTGTGAACTGGAAACTGTGAACAGTAAACAGTGTTAGATGCTCGATGCTGGATTCTCGATGCTAGTAAAGGCAGGACTGGAATCTAGAATCTAACTCCCGTTTTTAAAGAGTAGGCATTTATAACCTGGTTAGTTTTGTTGTTTCCTGCGTGGCTTCCCTACTTTTAAGGAGGGTGATAAGGAGGGTGAGCAGTTGCCCTCCTTCGCCTTTTCCTTTATGTTACCTGGCTACGGGCGGGCAGCTTTTGCTTTTCCTTTGTGGCCTGCCAGCTGTCCTGTCCGCCATAGCCTTGGCGTAGGCGGAAGCCAAATAAAATAAATATAGGTGGCGAAAGCTGGTGGGCGCGGTAGGATTCGAACCTACGACATCTACCTTGTAAGGGTAGCGCTCTAAACCAGCTGAGCTACGCGCCCACTGCAAATTCAAGCGGGTGTATTGTATAACATGCTTGTTCCGGGGTCAAGCGCCCCTCTTTCAACTATTCAACCGTGACCGATTTTGCCAGGTTTCTAGGCTGATCAATATCGTATCCGAACTCTCCCGCAACATAATACGCCAGAAGCTGAAGCGGTATAACCACCAAAATAGGAGAAAATGTTTCTTCGACCCTGGGGACCTCGATAATATAATCCGAGCTGTCCTCTATCAGGCTCTTGTCACCACTTGAGACTATTGCCATGACCATCCCGCCGCGCGCTTTTATCTCCTGGATATTCGACATCATCTTTTCGTGCGTTTCCGCCTGTACCGCAATGCAGACTACCCACGGGTTTTCGTCGATCAGGGCGATAGGTCCGTGCTTCATCTCTCCGGCCGGGTACCCTTCCGCGCTTATATAAGATATTTCCTTCAGCTTAAGGGCTCCCTCAAGCGCGTTGGGACAGTTTATGTTTCTTGCAAGGTATAGAAAACAGCTTTTATTGTTCCTCGCGAGATAATACTCGTGGAACTCTCCAGCGTATCTGGCAAGCTTGTTCCTGCGAGATTTGTATGATTCCAGAAGTTCTTCCGCCAGATGCGGCACTTTTTTCAACTGCCTCAGAAAATCCTTGTTCCACTTTGCGTTCTTCCCCCTGACGCCAGACAAATATGAAGTGAACAGGTAAAGAATAGCCAGCTGCGCCGTATATGCCTTGGTAGACGCGACGGCTATTTCCGGACCCGCGTGCGTATATATGACCCCGTCGGCTTCTCTGGCAATAGAGCTGCCGAGGACGTTACAGATCGCCAGCACCGTAGACCCTCTTTTCTTGGCTTCCCGGAGCGCCGCCAGAGTATCCGCCGTTTCTCCCGACTGAGACACCACGATCACCAGGGTATCCTTATCCACAAGGGGATCCCTGTAGCGAAACTCACTCGAATTATCCACCCATACCGGGATGCGCGCGTATTTCTCTAACAAGTATTTCCCGGTCAGCCCGGCATGATACGCCGTGCCACAAGCTACGATCGCTATTCTTTTTATCTTCTTTAATTGCGTCTTTGTTATTTTGAGCTCGAGAAAATCTACTTTGTCTTTTTTTATCCGCTCTTTCAGGATATTCCTCAGGACTTCGGGCTGTTCAAAGATCTCCTTGAGCATAAAGTGCTTATATCCCGTCTTCTCCGCCTGGGATATGTTCCACTTGATGAGGGTCGGTTTCCTGCGCACCCTTTTCCCGCTCTTGTCATATATAATACATTTCTCCCGGGTGAGATCGACCGTTTCGCCGTTATGGACATAATAAACTTTTTTGGTGTGATCAAGCACCGCGGGAATATCGCTGGCTATGAAGTTCTCTCCATCTCCGAGTCCGACGATCAGCGGGCTGTCTTGTCTTGCCCCGACTACCCTGTCCGGTTCAGAGTTATGGACAACAGCAATAGCATAAGATCCCTCGAGGCGCTTTGTCGCCTTGTTCACGGCGACGCACAGATCCCCTTTATAGTACTTCGCTATCAAGTGCGCTATTACCTCACTGTCGGTATCCGAAATAAAAACATACCCTTCCTTGATCAGCTCGGCCTTCAGCTTCTGAAAATTCTCTATGATACCATTGTGCACTACCGCTATTTGCTCTTTTGGGTCGATATGCGGATGGGCGTTAACATCGTTCGGCACTCCGTGGGTAGCCCACCGTGTATGCCCCACCCCCGTCGTCCCCTTCAGCGGACAGCGTTTCAACTCTTCGGCCAGCACGGACAACTTTCCCTGCTTTTTCCGGACATTAAGCGCGCCTCCCTTGAGAACCGCCACTCCGGCAGAGTCATACCCCCTGTATTCCAGGCGGGAAAGCCCCTTAAGAAGGATCTTCGTTACTTCTTTTCCTCCAGTATATCCAATAATGCCGCACATCCTGCCTCTCCTCGCCCTTACTCGTTCATGCCGTCGCGGAATTTTTCCATAAGATTAAAAATATCGGTCCTCGCGCATCTACCCACAAGCGATGCCATATAAATGAGAACCGAGAACTGCCAGCAATCTTCCGGCCCCAAAATCAGCGCCGTACTGACGTTCTCTTTTCTCTCAAGTTTTTTCTTGTACTTTTCTACACATTTTGCCAAAGAAGCCTCGTCCACGTCCAGCTTCTCTACGGTGTTGTTGTACTTGAGTGACGGAAACCTTATCCCACGCATCATAAAAAACATCTGCATGGCTCCCTGGTCTATGTCCAGGTCGTCCTCGAACTCGAACCCCTCGAACTGCGGGAGGTCTTCCGGCAAGAGTATCATGGGTTTTTCCACCAGGATCCTCCCTTTCCGTACGACCGTGTTCCCTTCGTTGACCCCGGATTCCGCCAAAAATATATACGGGACTCGCGCGCTTGAAAATGTAGGCAGTCCTTTGGCTCTCCCTCGGACAACCTCCGTCTTCTCCTGCGCCTTCTCCCATAATTGCTCTATGTCCATAACTGCTCCAATAAAAAAGGCCCTTTCTCCAGGGCCGCTGTTTCTTTCCTATGTCTGAGCTCCAGAGCATTGGACCGCATTATTACCTGTCTCTCTCATGTTAATGCTCCACTGTTCCGCAGCTCCAAAAAATTGGCGTCCCCAAGGGGATTCGAACCCCTGTCGCCAGAATGAAAATCTGGTGTCCTGACCAGGCTAGACGATGGGGACGCTTCATTTCATATATAAACTAGCTGCACCTCTTTTGCCTCTTCCTCTTTCAAGAGGGCTTATTGTACAAAATCCCTCTGGTGTTTGCAACTTTTTTCTAGATATTTTTTATACTTCTTCCGGCGCGACGGCGGCGTCTTCTTCCGTCGCCACAACGGTGGCCACGGACGTAAGCTTATCGCCCGCCTTAAGGTTGATCACCCTCACTCCCTGGGTAGATCTTCCCGTTTTGCTTATTCCGTTCACCGCGACCCTTACAACCATGCCCTTTTGGGAAATAAGCATGATCTCTGTAGTCTCTCGGACACTTTTGACCCCGACAACCGGCCCGTTCTTTTCGACTATTTTCAGGTTTATGATACCGCTTCCACCTCTGGTCTGGAGACGGTATGCGTCAAATTCGGTTCTTTTTCCGAACCCTTTTTCGGTGACCGTAAGGAGCGTACCTTCCGTCTCGACCTTGACCATGCCGACAACGGTATCTTTCTTTTTGAGCGAGATCCCTTTGACGCCCTGGGCGCTCCTGCCCATGGCGCGAATATTCTTCTCTGCGAACCGGATAGCCTTTCCGCTAGCGGTAGCCAGGCAGATCTCATCCTGCCCGTCGGACAGGACAGATCCGATAAGCTGGTCGCCTTTGCCAAGGGTAATCGAGATGATGCCACCCTTGCGCGGGTTCCCGAACGCCGTTAACGGCGTTTTCTTAACCTTGCCCTGCTCTGTGGCCATAACCACGAACCGGCCTTCTGTAAATTCTCGGACAGGAACGACGGATGTTATCTTCTCGTCGCTGGATAGGCCCAGCAGGTTGACGATCGGCCGGCCCTTAGTGCGGCGCCCCGCCTGAGGCAGTTCGTGCACCTTCAACCAATGCAGTTTCCCTTCGCTCGTAAAAATGAGCAGGTAATCATGCGTGGACGCCACGAAAAGGTGCTCTATAAAATCTTCCTCTTTCGTTTCCGCCCCGGTCACGCCCTTTCCTCCACGCCTTTGTTTTTTATACGCGCTTACGGGAAATCTTTTCGTGTACCCGGCATGGCTTACCGTTATGACCATGTCCTCTTCCGCTATAAGATCTTCAATATCTATGTCTTCCGCGGCTCCGGTGATCTCCGTCCTCCGGCCGTCACCGAACTTACTCTTCACGTCTTCAGTTTCCTTCTTTATTATTTCGAGAATTTTCTTATCGCTGGCAAGTATGCCTTTGAGCTTCTCTATGAGTTTAAGAAGGTCCAGGTATTCGTTCTCTATTTTGTTCGTCTCCAGGCTGGTCAGCTGCTGCAGCCGCATCGCCAGGATGGCGAGTGCCTGCCTTTCGGAAAGATCGAATTTCTTCATCAATCCGTTCTTTGCCGCTTCGGGATCCTTAGATTTTTTGATCAGCTTGACGACTTCATCAAGATTGTCGAGGGCTATCTTGAGGCCTTCCAGGATATGCGCTCTTTCTTCGGCTTTTGCCAGATCATATTTGGTGCGCCGGACGATAATCTCCTGCCGGTGCTTGATAAACTCCTCAAGCATCTGTTTCAGGTTAAGTATTCTCGGCTGGCCGTTGACGATGGCAAGCATGATAACGCCGAACGTATCCCTCATTTGTGTATGCTTATACAGCTGGTTCATTATGACTTCCGTATTGACCCCGCGTCGCACGTCGACTACGATACGCATCCCGTCCCTGTCCGACTCGTCCCTGATATCAACTATCCCTTCGACCTTCTTGCTCTTAACGAGGGCGACTATGGAAGTTATCAGTCTCGTTTTATTGACCTGATACGGGATCTCTGTGACCACCAGACTTTCTTTGCCCTGTTTTTTCTGTTCCACATGTACTTTAGCGTGTAACGTAAGAGAGCCCCTGCCCGTGCGGTACGCCTGCAGGATCTTATCCTTCCCGCATATCAGCGCCGCGGTGGGAAAGTCCGGCCCTGTCACGATTTTAGCAAGGTCGTCGACGCTGCAGTCCGGGTGTTCCACAAGATGCATTATCGCGTCAGCTATTTCCGTCAGGTTGTGCGGCGGGATATTTGTCGCCATCCCCACAGCTATACCGCTTGAGCCGTTAAGAAGAAGATTCGGGACTACCGACGGCAGGACTTCAGGTTCCTTGAGGGAGCCGTCAAAATTCGGTCGCCACTCTACGGTCTGTTTGTCTATGTCCATCAACATCCATTCCGTTATCCTCTGAGTCCGGGCTTCGGTATAACGCATGGCTGCCGCGGAATCGCCGTCGATGGAACCAAAGTTCCCCTGCCCATCTACCAGAGGATAGCGCAATGAAAAGTCCTGCACCATCCGGACCAGCGCGTCGTATACGGCGGAATCACCGTGCGGGTGGTATTTACCAAGCACTTCTCCGACTATTCTCGCGCTCTTTTTGAAAGGCTTGTTGTGGACGATCCCCATATCCTTCATCGCGTACAGTATCCTGCGATGCACCGGCTTCAGCCCGTCCCTGACATCCGGCAGAGCCCTGCCGACGATTACGCTCATCGCGTAATTGATGTATGAGTTCTTCATCTCTTCTTCTACGTGTATCGGAATTATCTTTTCGTTCCTCGTGTACATATGCTTTTCCTCTTCCTTGTTTTAATGAGACCACCCCTGCGCTTTGCTGCGCAAAGCAGCAGCTGGGGTAAGTTTGGGCCTCTCTTAAATATCCAGGTTCTTTACGTCTTTCGCGTGTTCCATGATAAATTTCCTGCGCGAGGGGACATCGTCCCCCATAAGTATGGTAAACATGTCATCCGCGCCGGCGGCGTCTTCTACGGTCACTTTTTGCAGGGTCCTTCTTTCGGGATCCATCGTCGTCTCCCAAAGCTGTTCGGGGTTCATCTCACCAAGACCTTTGTACCTCTGAATGGTCAGGCCTTTCTCCCCCTCCTTCATAACATACCCCAGGAGATCTTTCAGTGAAAAAATGTCCACTTCGCCATTGATCCGAAAAAGCGGCTTCTCCGCCATTTTGCCGGATTTTTTGCCTTTTTTCGTTCCGCCTTTCGAGACCTTCTCCGGCTCTTCTTCTCCCGGCCCTCTTTCATAGTCTGCTATATCCAGGCCGAGCTTGGCAAGCTCTTTGGTTATCTTTTCCACTTCTCTCGCTTCGTAAAACTCCTGGACGACCACCGTAGAAGCGTGCTTATCCCTATCCACTTCCTCGCCTGTCTCCATTTCCCCTTCTCCACCTTTGGCTCGGATCTTGGAAAGTTCGTCATCAGAGAACAAATAATAGGTGGTGCCCTCCACCGTTACCCTATATATTGGCAATTTTTTGGTCTTTTCATCCCTAAACTTCAGATATTTACTAAACTGCACTCCACGTCGCTCTATTCCGCCTGTAAGCTTCTCCAGCTTTATTAAGAGTTCCATCAATTCCTTCAGCTTCTTTAATGTCAGCTCTTTTTTCCCCTTAACCTCCTCCACCTTATGCCCCTCGACCCCCTCATCAATAAGGAAGGTCTTCATTTCGGCTTCAGTGCTTATATATTGTTCGTTTTTCCCCCGTTTAACTCTATATAAGGGGGGCTGTGCTATGTAAATAGCCTCTTTGTCCACGATATCCCTCATCTGGCGAAAGAAGAACGTCAAAAGAAGCGTCCTTATGTGCGACCCATCGACATCCGCGTCACACATTAAGATGATTTTTCCGTATCTCAACTTTTCTATGTTGAATTCCTCTCCGATGCCTGCCCCGAGTGCCGTTATCACAGTCTTTATTTCTTCATTACTTAGCACCTGGGTCAGTCTGGCCTTTTCCACATTAAGGATCTTTCCCTTTAACGGCAGTATCGCCTGATACCTTCTGTCGCGCCCCTGTTTCGCGGAACCACCGGCAGAGTCTCCCTCAACTATATATAATTCGGTCAACTCCGCGTCCGTCTCAGAGCAGTCGGCCAGTTTGCCGGGAAGTGACCCTGAATCCAGAGCGCCTTTTCTCCGGGTAAGATCTCTCGCTTTTCTCGCGGCTTCCCTCGCTCTCGCGGCGGACAATGCTTTTTTCGCCACCTTGCCTCCGACCGCGGGGTTCTCTTCCAGGTACGCGCCCAGCATCTCGTTGACAACGGCTTCCACAATACCTTCCACTTCCGAGTTCCCCAGCTTGGTTTTTGTCTGCCCCTCGAACTGCGGGTTGGGTATCTTGACACTTATCACAGAGGTCAGGCCTTCTCTCGCGTCATCGCCGGAGAGCCCCTCATCTTTGACGATCCCTCTTTTTTTGGCATAATTCTTTATCGTCCTGGTTAGCGCGGATTTAAATCCCGTAAGATGCGTCCCGCCTTCGGTGGTGGAGATATTATTTACAAAGCTGTATATGTTTTCCGCGTACCCTTCGTTGTATTGCATCGCCACTTCGAGCACTACGTCGTTTTTTTCTTTTTCGAAATATATTATCTTGTTATGAAGTGGTTTCTTTTTCTCGCTCATATATTCGACAAAAGAAGAGATCCCGCCCTTGTAGAAAAATTCCACTTTTTTGTCCGTTCTTTCGTCCTCAAGGGTTATCTTTACCCCTTTATTCAGGAAAGCAAGCTCTCTCAAGCGCGCGGACAGGACGTCGTATGAAAAAATATTATCTTCTTTGAATATTTCTTCGTCCGGGCGGAACGTTACCGTCGTTCCGGTCGACTTGGATTTGCCGACCGTTTTTAGTTTAGAATCTACTTTCCCCAGCTTATAGTCCTGGTGATATATCTTTCCCTCTCTCCTGACCTCCACTTCCAGCCATTCTGAAAGCGCGTTAACAACACTGACACCCACACCGTGCAAACCTCCGGAGACCTTATACACCCTGTGGTCGAACTTTCCGCCGGCGTGAAGCGTTGTCATTACGACTTCTACCGCGGGTATTTTCTGTGTAGCGTGTATGCCTACCGGTATGCCTCTTCCGTTATCCCTAACCGTAATACTTTCATCTGTATGAATAACAACATCTATCCTGTCGCAATAGCCGCCCATAACTTCGTCTATCGAGTTATCTACAACCTCGTATGCCAGATGATGCAATCCCCTTTTCCCCGTGTCTCCTATATACATAGCCGGGCGTTTCCGGACTGCCTCTAACCCTTCGAGCACCTGGATAGTGGTCGCATCATACTTTTTAGGATCGGCTTTTGCTTCTTTTTTGAGCGCTTGTTTTTTTTCAGCTTTTACCTTTGTCATTTTTATCCTTTCTTAATTCTTTTCTTACTCTTCTATTGTCCCCACCCTAAATCTTATGTCTACAACTTTTTTTCTTCCAGTATAATTTTCGTTAAACTTTTTCAATATATTCTTTTTCTCGAGCGTCAGCTGATATAGCCAGGCTGAATTCTCAACAAGTATCAGCAGTGTTCCTTTTTTAAAACTCAGCGGACACGCGTGGTCTTTTGCTCTTTCTCCGATCGACAGCTGCCACGCGTCCAGAACAGCGTTGCCTTTTTTAACGGTCCCCTGTTCCCACTTCTTTAGGAGATCATTTAAAATCCCGCGGACATGTCTGGCTTCTCTACCTTGTTTCATTTTTTTAAGAGGTAAGCTGCATCGGCAGGACTACATATGTATAATCCTCCCCCAATCTAACAACTCCAGGCTTAGTTGAATCGTTGACCTCAAAAACCATATCTTCTCCCGACAGGCTCTTAAGCACATCTATAAGATACTTCGGGTTAAACCCTATCTCCACCTCGCCGCTGCCGCTATAATCTATATCCAGCTCTTCTTTTGCCTCTCCCAGGTATGGAGTATTTTTAGATATGGTCAGTTTTTTCTTCTTTATACTTAATTTTATCGCCATAGAGTCCTGGTCTGTGAAAATGCTCGCCCTTCTAGTTGCCGAGAGGAATTCTTCCCTAGAGACTGTGATTTCCTTTGATGATTTTTCCGGTATTACTTTCTTATAGTTTGGATAATCCCCCTCGATCAGTCTTGAGAGTATAAAACAGTTCGGAAACTCAAAAAGAACCTGATTATCACCAAACTTTACCTTCACTTCCCCTTCTTCAGTGAGCATCCTTTTTACTTCCTGTACGGTCTTATTCGGCACGATTACCACTCTTTCTACTAGTGTTTTTTTATCAAGTACTTTCTTACTTACCGCTAACCTGCGTCCGTCGGTAGCAACCACACTGATGTGGTCCCCTTTTACTGTCAGTAAAATGCCGTTCAGGACATATCTAGTGTCATCCTTACTTATCGCGAAGTCTGTCATATTGAGCATTTCCCTCAAGTCTTCCTGCGATATAACTATGGCATCCTTATCCTTAAATAAAGGAAGTTGGGGAAATTCCTCTTTAGGTAGGCCTATTATCTTAAATTGGGCTTTCCCGCTTTTTATTGACACAAAATTATTCTTCTTCATAGATAGTGTTATCTCACTTCCATCCGGAAGAGCTTTGACTATATCGAAGAATTTTTTAGCGGGGATGGTAATAGCGCCTTGCTGTTCTATTGTGACCGGTATTGTGGCACATATACCAAGATCCAGGTCAGTCGCTGTAAGTTTGAGCTTATTGTTTTCAGCCTCCAATAGAACGTTACTTAGAACAGGTAAGCTGCTTTTTTGAGAAACTGCGTTCTGTACAGTCTGTATACCCTCTATAAGGGCATCTTTGGTGATCTTGAGATCCATATCTTCCTCCTTGGCACTATTTTCTTTTGTTTCTTCTTTATTAAAATAGAAAAATAGTAATCGTAGTCAAAGTAATAAGGCTTGTTATTTTGTGGACAGCACCGCTAAATACCTTAAAATAAAGAGCTTATAAATCTAATAACCTGTGGATAACTATAACCGTTCCTTGTGGAGAAGCTGTGTTAAACCCTATATTTTATCCACAGGTTATCCACAGCTACCCCTTAATGAGACTTGTTAATTTTTCCACCATAGAGCGCGTTTCGCCACTTCCTTTGATTTCTTTGCTTATTTTATCACACGCATGAAGGACTGTTGTGTGGTCTTTTCCTCCAAAAAAACCGCCTATATCCGGGAAAGAATAATCAGTCAATTCCCGGGATAAATACATAGCCAGCTGCCTGGGGTAGACTATCGACCGAGTGCGTTTTTTAGTTTTCATATCAGCATCTGTAATATTGAAATATTCCGCCACGACGGTCTGTATAAGCTCTATTGATATTTTTTTCGCGGCCACCGATATCATACCTTTTAAAACCTGACGAGCCATACCTACAGAGATGTCGCTACCGGTAAGTTTCGCGTAAGCCACAACTCTGATAAGAGCGCCTTCCATTTCCCGAATATTTGATTTTATATTTTCAGCAAGAAAATATAAAACTTCCTTTGAAACTTTCACAGATTCGTTCTCGCATTTTTTTTCCATAATAGCAATGCGGGTCTCAAAATCCGGGAGCTGTATGTCCGCGATCAATCCCCAGGCGAACCGGGAGACCATTCTTTCCTCAAGAGCTTTTATTTCCTGGGGAGAGCGGTCGCTGCAAAGAACTATTTGTTTATGTGAATCGTGAAGCGCGTTGAAGGTATGAAAAAACTCTTCCTGTGTTGCGTTTTTGCCGGCGATAAACTGTATATCATCCACGAGGAGGACATCAACATTTCTTGCCTTGTCTCGGAAATTATCCATCTGCTTCTTACGGATAGCGGCTATCAGCTGATTGCAGAATTCCTCACTTGTCATGTAAAGCACTTTCGCGCGAGGGTAACGCGCGTGGATTTCATGTCCCATGGCTTGCATAAGGTGGGTTTTTCCGAGCCCGACTCCGCCGTAAAGGAAAAGAGGGTTATAGACTTTTGAGAGTTTTTCGCATACCGCCATCGCGGCGGCGTGAGCGAAACGGTTGTTAGAACCTACGACAAAATTTTCAAAAGTGTACCGGGGGTTAAGGCCTATTTGCTGGTAGCGGCTGTCGGGCATCGCGCGGGTTCCGCCAAAGACAGACCGTAGCCAACCGACGCCGTACTCCTTCTCATCTTTTGGGCCCGTTTGCGTTTCGGTGTCGCCCGCGGCTGTTGCCGGAGCCGACGCGCTTCCCGCTGTCGCGGTAATGGATCCGCCGGGAGAAGGCGGGGCCGTTATCGCGTCGGAGGGTTCAACCTCTACGATAGAAAACTGGACCTCAATATTTTTCCCAGCAGACTGCTGGATGGAAGTTTTTATCAGGCTAATATATTTTTCTCGTATCCACCCTTCAAAAAAATTATTCGGCACGCCCAGGGTGATAGAACTGTCGTTTATGGAGACCTGTTTTATCGGCAAAAACCAGGCCGTCAAGACCTGCTCGTTGACTTCTGACTTAAGGGTAGAGAGGGCGGTTGCCCAAATATTTTCCATTTTATAGCCGGTCTAGACTGTTAAAAGTTATCAACACAAATTCGAGGGAAATACAC
>JAVCCB010000062.1 GCA_030765685.1 Candidatus Tantalella remota
CCTTAATTATAGACGAAGTTATATCGCCGTTGTCATTTACTGAATCGACATATGTTACCCTGCTGGAAAAATGTCCATTCTCATATTCGGAGACTATATGCCCGGATTGCCGGCCGTTTTCAGTATAAACGTAAGTCTCAACCTCGACCCTTATTCCGTCTGCATAGACAGTTTTCGCTCTTAATACCCAGCTGTTGGTATTTGTGTTTAGATCAGAGGTCTCGCCGTTATGGTCGTATACAAGCTTCTCCTGAACTATTCCATTCGTGTAGAATATTACCGTTACCTGCTCATCGTTCCAGATCCATCTTGTCCGGCTTTCTATCGTAACGCCGTCCAGTCCATATGCTCTTTGATCTATAAGAACACCTCCCGAGTTGTACCCATAACGGTCGCTGCGTATCCCCTCTGTGTAAAGTGTTATACTTTTTTGCCCCGTTAGATGATCTGTCACTTCGGAATAGATTATTCTTTCTTCCCCGTTTTCAAGTTTCTTTTTGAACACGATAGACTCTTTTGTCAAGATATCTGGATCCCCCGCCGTGAACCACTGCTTTCCAATCCCAGAATTACCGTAATTGTCTTCGACCGTTGTATACAAAATGAAACTTTTAAGAAAAGCCTCCCCTTCAACGATCTCATAATAATTCCGCGACAATAATTCGTTACCAGGCAAAGTATAAACATCCACTCTCACTGGTGACTCATCCTGCCTACTAGGATCATGAACATCGACCGATTCTATCTTTTCTTCCGCATCATAAAATACTGTCCGTATCCTCGAATATTGCGTCTCGCTTTCTAGGCCATAATGCACACATTTCCCCGGAAAAACCATACTACGAACCTCTATTGATAAAACTTTTTCTCCTTCTAAGACAACATCCGGCACGGGGTCAGGTATTGCCGGAATTTGGATAACCGGTTCTCCAATCGCCATATTGCGAAGGTCTTCGTTTGTAATAACGTAGGCGCCTCTCAATGGCACCACTGGTGCGGCTAACGTGTAAGTCGTAATGTCCCTACGACTTCCGAAAGTAATTTTTCCTAAACTTTTTTCGGACATTTTCCCCATAAGCATCCTTAAAAGAATTTCATCTTCATCCTCAATCTCAAAAAGATAATCCGCCTTTGAAATATCGGCTGGCATAAATAAAAAAGCCGAAAAAACTAAGCATAAAATCACCAAAAAAATCCTTACAATTGAGTATTTTGTCTTTTTCATAGCTAGCCCTCGACTTTTGATAATCTTTTTAAAAATGTTAAATAACTTCCCAAAAAAACTGCGGACACATTCCTTCCGCTACTAGCATAAGTATACACTACCCGAATCACCAAAACAAATAAATATATTTAACTTTTTTATATCTTAATTACGCGCACTTCCGATTGCAACTTTTAGTCGCCTGAAATTGCAACTTCGATTTTTGTAAAAATCCTCTTTAACAAGTGACGGCAAGAAAATGGCTAAACTGAACTAGCGGAAAGAGTTCCTCTTACTTCCGCTGAACTAACCTAGGCTGCTGCGAAAACCGAAAGGGTTGTCCCTACCCTCGAGATTCTACCTGTTGAATATTACACTGAATGACTGTATGTCGCTGATTTGTCGCTACTGCTGATTTATCATCCTTATGTTTTCCATCTGCTCGTTAAGCGATTTTTGATTGAGCTCAAGCCAAAGCCCCCTGAGCTGATCTTCATCCAGATCCTCCAGACGAACATCATACAGTTCTATATGTTTTTCGTCCTCATTTTCGACAACGACCAGACCATCAATACCTTCCGTCATCTCGAGATCGAACGTCAAAGTGTCATTAATGTCTTCAATAAGAAAATCCCTGTCATCCGAAACCTCATTTGCGTCGTCCTCATAAACTTGTATCGCTATACCGTCTTGCTTAAGATCTTCTTCAGCAAATATTTTCTGTACGCAAAAAAAGAATGATGGGCGCTGCCGTAAAAACTATTGATCTTTTCATCAATTTTCTCCCGCTAAGATTTTATCGCATTTTCATTTGGTGACACGCACCTTTCAGGTGCATGTCACCAAATAACGCGTGTCACTAAATGAAAAGTACATGCCACATGAAAGATACACTTTTTTTTGCGTTTGTCAAATTAACAAAGTCGTGATGACATACACCTTTTAGTGTATGTCATCAGGGGCTTAACGTTCGATGCGGGTACTGATCTTACGGGTCTCTCCGCGAGAACCGATAAAACCGTATATTCTCGACATCGCGTCCTGGTCATTCCCTATTATCTTTTTAATTTCCGCTTCAAGCTCTCCCGAAGACATTTCGCTCTCTTCAAGCATAACAAAGGCATCTTCTACCCCTACCCCAACGGCCCTTATTACTGCCTTTACGACTTTTTCTTCAGTTTCTTTATCAAAATCAAACCCCATGCGAGAATAACTGGCCCATTTAACTAAAACTTTCGCCAGCGTGGCGACACATCCTTCCTCGAGCTTTACGGCAACAGTCTTGCCGAATGCGTCTGGCGAGGAGGAAAAACAAAGTAATTTTCTATCCAGATCATTCACGACATCAGGAGGCACCCGCGAAACGAATTTGCCACAAGCCGTTTTCTCTAGAGATATGCGGTCTATCGTAAACAGGTTTTCCTCTATTACCGTCTGCTCCTGCGCGGCAAGATCTTCTATCCCCGGAACAACATAATCAACTCCGGGTATAGAAAGTGAAACGCCTTCAACTTCAAATAACTGATCTAAAGAACCTCTGACATTCTCAGGAACGTTTTCGGGGTTAATCTGTGTTATCCGGTCGCCGCTTCTTTTCTTGATACTCGAAACCTTGGTATCCAACCAGGAATAAACTTTACCGGAAACATTGGCAGCATTTTTTACCAGTAGAGCCGAACCCAAAGGACTAATAATAGGTTGCGTTGATATCCCAATAACATTCTCTGCAGATGTATCAGACCGTAACGCAATTTCATCTAAATCTCTTGCCACGGGCATTTCGTAACTATAGGACTCGGTAACAACTTCTTCCCTGATCCCTATGCTATCCGTGTCCTTTTCGTCTACGCCGCCTTGAGATGTTACATCCTTCCTTGTTTCTGAAAATTGCTCGCCGATAATAGCTTCTTTAACAAACCTTTGCTCTATCATATCCTTTTTCCAGGTTTCCCGAGTTATCGCAACTTCGGGAGACACCCCAGGCAAAGCGTGCAAAGCATCTTTTCCTTCGGTCTTAGAGGAAGAAGATACGGATTCGTCCGCATAAGAAGCGATCAGCGAAAATCTAGGCGTTAGAAATAAAAATAACAAGCCTATCGCAACTGATAAGCATCGAAAAAAGCACTTCAAAAAACTTATTTTTCTCATCCAACTATCCATATTCTCCACCTACCGAGATCTAATAATCTACCCGGGGACACTCTGCCCCTTGTTAGGGGGACACTTACAAGCACAAACTGGTACCCGGTACAATGACGGGGAGGGCATTATACCGACGTTGCTATCTGATGTATCGCCTCCATGAACCGCTTTATGCTCTCCCCTATACGTTCGGGGGAGATCATCCTAAGAAAGTGCAGTATCCCCTTTAGCGCGCTCTCAAATCGATCGATATCTCGCTCGGACAAACCAACCGCGACTACAGATGGTGCCCTGTAAGGATTAGAATATCGTTCCATAATACCGTAAAGAGCTATGGTCGGTATAAGACGGTCAACATTATCCATATCACCCTTACCCAATCCCTTTATCCCCATATTCTCATGATCCACCACAATAAAATTCACAGGTTTATCCGTCTTTATCTGCTGCATCATAAGATCATATGAAATATCACTTCCTTTCGAATAAGCGAAAGAGATAGAATCTTCAGAAATACTGTCGTTACCCAATATGGTTCTTATACTCGAGATTACATCAAAATAACCATCTCCCGGGGAAGAGAAATACACACCGGCTGTTATCCCGGCCCCTAGAACAATATCCCTTATACTGTCCTCCATATCCATATCAGTCAATATAACGGCACGTATTCCGGAAGCAACATAACTTTTTATAGCCGGGAGCATCGAAATCAGAGAGGCCTCACTGACCCCATTCTCCCCTCTCATATCTATGGCGATAACCTGAGGACCACCGATATTCGGCACCTTTTCAGAAAGTCCGTTAAGGAGCCTTATAGTTTCGGTTTCCGCCGACTGTGCGGAGGCTATTCTACCGAAGATCTCCAGTAATTCCGGCCTTTTTTCGGCGGGAAGACCGCGTATCAAAGCAAGGTTGGAAAGCAATGATCTGCCAGCCTTAATCCTTTCTTCACCAGTCGGCAATTCCCTGTATCGACCCAAAGCTTCCAAATTCGCCCCGACCCACTCCTCGTTATCTGAAATATCTTCAAATTTGGGAACAGTAAAATCATCCGTATCGCGAGCGTTGTAAAGTTCCTCTATTATCCCGTCAAACCCGTCGACTTTTTCTATGTCAAGCCTACTCCTTATCACCGTAAAAGCATCAATGAGATCGGCCTCTCCAAGATTTTCAATGGAGAATCTATTTAGTCCCGGAATATAAAGCGATATCTCCATCAGAAATGCCTGCATATCGGCGTTCCTGATAATATTTTCCAATGTCGCGGGATCGGCAATTCTCGCATTCCCTTCCTCTGAGACGGAAAAAAGGCCTTTCATGTCGACCATAACGCGGACCACGGAGCCTGGTTCATTTTCCAAAACCCTGGTCACCTCATCTTTATCTTTTCCTGTAACGAATTTTATCCCCTGAGCGTCAGTTTCTGTTAACCCGATTACAGTCTTGACATCTTCCTGGGTCAACCCCTCTTCCGGCACTATGCCTATAACCGCCCTTACTGTTACACTTCCTGATATCACGGTTTTTTTATCAAACGAAAACACCTCTCCCAGAAAACTTGTGTTCTGCAATATCACACCGTAAATAAGCGTCACGGTAAGAGCTCCCAAAGCCCATATCCTTAACGGAGCGGAAGTCAGGCTTTCTACCGCCCACTCAGCGTATCCGCTAAGCCCCTCCGGGAGAAACGCCATAACGGCATCGACCAAAAAAGCCGTATCAGCGGAAAACATTACCCCCAAAGTTTTTTGTTGTGATCTCCCAGAATCAAAAGGTTCACGGCGCCTTATAGTTGCATATTCGATGTCTGCGCCGGGGATAAAGTATCTCAGCGCATAAACACCGAAGTTGACGAACGAGTGCAAAACTGCCGTAACCGCGCCGAAAACAGCGAGGTTATCATAAAAGAAGCCTGCCGCGATCAAGCTGGCCGCAAAAACTAAATTGGCGGCGTTCCCAATTTTTTCATGTTTCAGCACGAAACGCATGCCGGATGCGGCTACAACCATTGACGCTAATATCTGCAAAGCCGGAAAATAAGAAGAAAGTCCTGCGAAATCTTCCAGTAACGCGAAAACTCCCGTAACACCGAGCAAGGGAGCGACAAAATAGAAAGCCTGTTCTCTTAAAGGCGCCCAGACAAAATGGTCCATCAGAGAGCCCGGCTTTTTAATGATCGGTGTGGGCGGGAAGAATTCGGCTTTTACATTCTCCTCAAGCGCCGGGTTTATCTGAACAGCCCTTTTTACGGGGGCGATATCTCTCCCTTTGAAGAGAGCCAGTACCAGGCGTAATATCTCTTTATCGGATGTCATGCCGGCAAGGTCGGTAAGGTTCTTATAAAAATCATCCGCCAGACGATTTTTTGCCTCAACAGACTGACGATTCCTTGCGATATGGTTCAATAAGTGTTTGATCGACTTTTCTATCTTACCTTTCAGAATCGACTTTGTTTTTTCTTTATCTCCCGGATAAGTATAAAAATAGGCGTTACGTAGCACATCCAGCGCCTCTGGTAAACGTTCACCGGAAGATATGAGCATATTTAAAGCTTTTTCGTTAGAAGGGTCGGCATGGAGAGCTTTAAGGTAGTCTCCGGTTATTAAGTACGCTCGGCACAAGATATCGGGCGTAACGCCAGCATTGGTCCTCATTCCTATGATCCAGCGGGCAATGGGTAAAGCTTCCTCTTTTTCTCCTGATGACATATATTTTTCTGCGGCCAGGATACGGATACCGGGTTCTTCCCATGACGGCTCATCATTACGTAAAGCCCGTATATCTTCAATATCTTCCCGGATCTGGTCGCTTTCATGAGCCATATCCCGCATGCGCTCCTGTGAAGCGGCACGCAGTTCTTGCTCAGCAAGAAGGACGATACCATCGAGTTCTACTCTCAGTGCGTCCAGTTCGAGATGTAATCTGCCGGCCTCATTTTTAGCTATGACCTGCATTCTTTCCAGCTGCCGTCTAACCTTGAATATTGACCGGTAAAAAGCCTTATACTCTTTCCTCTCCCTATCTAATTTTTCGCGGGTCTTGTCTAAACTGCCCTGCCTCATCTTGATCTGAGCTTTTAATCTCCGTATCTCCTTGTCCAGTTCCATTTTCCGGTCATATATCTTTCCCGATAAAACGGCTATCCGGGAAATATCCCATCTGTAAAAAGCGGCCGCTATTTCATCCCGGGTAGCATATATTTCAGATTCAAACCTTTTGGTTCTTTTCTTTATAGATTTCTCTATGAGCGCTATTTGCCGTTCCGCTCTTTCTATCTGCAATTCAAGGCTCTCTATCCTATCAAGCCGCCTCAACCCTTCCTCTCCTTCCTTTTTCCTCAGTTCGTCCCTTTTTAAGGCAATGTCCTTTTGCGACTTATCCCGTGCCGTGTTAAGCTCATTTTCCTTAAGCTCTATTTTTTTCTCAAGTCCCGCGGCCCTCTCAGCTTTAAGTTTCGCCTCATCACCTGACAGCGAAAAACCTTTTAATTCCCTGTCTATCGCCGCGGCTATAGTTTTACGGTGCCGGATAAGACCTATCTCCGATCCCACTCCATCCAACATAATCAGTGACAGCAATATTTCCCTTTCCGCGTCTATGGGGTCGGATCCCTTTTTGTAGAGTTCCGTCACTACCCTAAAAGCTTTTTCCGGATCCGTACTGACATAAATATCAAGAAGCTTCATCCCGGCCTCTATCGCCTCTTCCCCCTCACCTTTAAGCGCCTTTTCATAAGCCTCTATAGCTTGCGGGATATCCCCGGTTTTCATCAGGCCGTCAGCGATAATAATATGTGCGGTGGGACAGGCACTGTCAAGACCTAGAAGCCTCTGATCATCGGTAAACCCGACACGAGCGAGAGCCTGAGCAAGATCCCGGGCCTCTTTCGCGGCCAATTTAAATTTCCCCCCGGAAGAAGTTACGGCCCGGTCATGGAGACCTATCGCCTCATAAAGAAGGTCTTTTGTCTCAGGGGAAACTCCCGTGACCTCAAAGCGCGCCAGAGCGAACCGTATGAACTCGCGCGTCAGAGAAGACTGCGTTTCATCACTTATGTTCCGAGAAAGCATCTCTCGTAAAGCCTCTTTCATCAGGCCCGTATCGGAAGACTTAAGCAAAACGGAATATCTTTCTCCATTAAGCTGTTTAAGAATATCCAAGACCTTATCGTATTGGCCCTCCTGAGCCAGGATCAAGGCTGTTTGAGCCATTGCCATGGCCAGCATGGGTTCTATTGAGGGATTGTCTCTATCCAGTTCCGCGGCCATACCGTAAAGCCTGACCTCTTTTTCCCTATCTGCCGAGCTTTTTCCGGACCTGAGGGCGTATGCCGCCTCCAGCAGCATTTTTACGACATCAAGCCTGAAAGATTCTCTTTCGGCGGGAGTAAAGCGTATAGTCCTAAAAAGTTTCATGGCTTCATCGATATTGCCCGTACGAATATACACCTTCAAAGCGGACCTTAATGCGGCGTCCCGGGTTTTTTCAGAACCTGACGCTTTTCTTATCAGGGAAAGGGCCTTTTTGGTTTTCGGGATAAGTTCTGCTAAAGATAACATAGCCTCAGAATTGCGCTTATCATATTTCAAAGACGAGGCAAAACATTTTAAAGCCTCGGAGGTATTACCGGATAATACATACGCCCTGCCAAGTTCCAAATACAGTTCGGAAACATATGACCTTTGGGCAGGACTCAGTTTACCCTTTCTCGGAAAGAGCCTTCTAATACCGGTTTCTTTGTCAGGAGGCTTGGTAGTTTGACCGATAATACCTCTGATAACATCTATGAGATCGGCCCGAAGATCCTGTTCTTCGTAATCGGATGATATCTCACGGATGATCTCATATGTTATTTTTGCCTGCCTGTATTCCCCCTGATGAAAAAGATCCTTGAATTCTTTCTTCAGCAAGGACAACACAACCCCTTTGATATTTGTGCCGAACTTTCCCGATAAATCCACACCAAGTCCTTTAGCGATAACCAGGTGTTTTCGGCATTCATCTGACTTGCCCATAAGAGCCGCCAATTTTGCCAATGCGATATGTATCTCTCCCGAGTCAGGAAGATCTTTGGCGGCCTGTTTTAAGACCCTTTCTGCGTTAAAAAGGTCCGATGCGGCTTTCTCCTCATCTATACTTTTGAATTTAAGATGTCTCTCCATGTAAAGATCCCCAAGTACAAGCTCTTGATCCGCCATCTTTCTCTCGATGCTTTCTCTTTCGAACGGGTCGCCATACGACAAATAATATGCCTCTCTTAGGGCTTCATACGCTGATTCACGGTTAGCTACACGGGTTGACAAAAGATCTTCTCCTCCCCAATCTTCCCTGATACCGTCAATAGAAGGTCCGGGCAACACAATGGGTTCGGTATCAGAGGCCTTCACGAGGTCTATCTGTTCCTTAAGGCCCGAAACGTCTATACCCTCCTTGGCAAGCCTTTCGGATATCTTACCAGCGGTTTCCGCATCGCCCCAAGAGAAATACAGCCAGGCCATGTTCAGGCCTATCAGCACCTTGTAGCGTCCGTCGGCTCTTTTACGGGATTCTTTGTACCATTCAAGCGCTTCAGATGTCTCACCCTGTATCTGAAGTAAAACGCCCATACAATACTCGGAAAACCACTGCCGGTTCGGATCTACTTGCTTTTTTTCAAGCTCGTTCATCGCTTTTTCAGCTGACACACGCACATCGGGCGATAATCCCTCGTTTTTCGCTCTAAGATAATACAGCATGGCCGACTCTATGTTGCCACGGGCCAGAAAATTACCGACAATACTCGCGTAAACTACTTCTCTCCTTTTATCGCCAAGAGAAAGCACATTGAGCATCGCGCTAAGCACGGCCATTTCACGCCCAGCAACAGCGTCCTTTAATCCCACCGGTACCCGCTTTTGTCTCAACTCATCAAGTATCCCCTTATAATGGTCGAACATCGCCGTTCCCTTCCCTGATATATCATCACGGCGGGCTTCAAGGCTGGCGGACAGCTTCAATGCATCGTCATCCCCGGGAATTAACTCAAGCAGCGCGGAATTGACCGAAAGCAATTTTTCTATCAGTTGGTAAATCTCGTTATCGGCTTTTGTTTTCTTAAGTTTTTCATTTAGCTCCCGCACTTTTATCCGTAAGTGACCGGCAAAAGCCGCACTCTCTTCGGGTGAAAGATCATATATCAATAGGTCAAAAAAACCGGACTCGGAGTAAAGCCGGTAAGCATCCTCCAGTTTCCCGGCACGTATGTATAAACGAAATATCTGCGCATCTTGATGAACTTTTAGTCCCGGGGCAAGGGAAACCGATCTTTCCCTGTGACGCGCCGCATCAAAATAGGAGCCTTCGTGTTCCTCTATCTCGGCAAGCAGCAAATAAGCGTTCGGATCCTCCGGATGCTGTTTTATAGCGGTTTGAAGCATTTTTTTGGCTTTTTCATACTCCCCGTTCCTTATCAGGTCTTGCGCGACAATAATCATAGGTTCCATGGAATATATCTCGGCTTCTAAACGCTTGTTATCAACAAGCCACCTTTCCGACGAATCAGAAGAAGAAAAGTCGCGATAAGCCTCTTTAACCAAAACCAATGCTTCTTGTTGCCCGGCATGATCATATTGTTTCATTCTGATGATAGCAAGAGCTTCTCTCAAAGCACCCCGTACCCTCAGATCCTGGAGTGAACTCGCGTTCTCGAGTCTAAAAAAAGAAATAGCGTTTTCAAATGCGTATAGCAGATCCCGGATCTCTTCGTCTTTTAACACTACCTCGACAGAGTTCTTCAGTTTAAGAGCCATTCTCCGAATAATTTCCGACTTTTGGTATGAGTTTAGGATCGGATTATTCAGCACCGCTTTAAGGATGTAGTCATACCCCCCGTATTTAGCGCCGTCTTCCCGGTCAGAGAGGTCAACACCCAGAGATATTAACTTTTCTACAACCTTGGGATCCCTCTCTTCTGATATCGCGACACCCATTTCACGCTCCACAATTTCCATCTGTCGATCTATATTTGCCATTTCTTCGGGTGAGTTTTTCGCTGCAGCCGCCTTTGTTCTCAGAAGCTTTTTAAAATCGTTGAAGACAGTGAAAATAGCGTTGTCTTGCGGCTCATACCTGAGAGCCCTCGCAAGTATGGGACCGGCATCCCCTATCCGCCCCTCTTCCATGTACTTGTTCATCAAAAGTCCAAGAATAACCGGGTCGGTAATGTCTCTGTGGAGTAGTTTTTCAAGCAGCCTGATAAAAACATCCTTTCTCCCAATGCCTGTAAGTGTTTTTTTCAGTTTTTCGATGGTCTCAGGAGACATCCTTTCCTCACCGCCGATACTTAGAAGAACGTCGACGAGCCCGTCGTAGTCTCCGGAATTGATCTTAGACGTAATATCCTCGATAACCGACAACAAAAGGCTTTCCTCGATGCCGGAATCTATGGCATATGCCCGCGACATTACACGCAGAGCCCTAAGGTACTCCTTATCGCTGACTAAAATGTCAAAAAGAAGGTTCATTGCCTCGGAATTGTTCTTGTCAAAGCTCAGGGCGGATTTCAGATGGGCTTTGGCAACATCAGGTTTTGCGGATAAAACAGCCAGTTTAGCCAGTTTAGCCAGAGCTTGCGCCCTGTCGGATAAAGACATGGAGGAACTTCCAGCCACCAGCATATCCTCGCTTTCATCCAAAATCTCCTCGCACCTTTTTTCATCAAGACCGGCGATCTCGTAATATATATCCAGTTTTTCCAATACCACCGTGGTCTCCGCAAGTTTTCCTTGCAAATTCTCCATACGCTTTCGCGTGACGGTTTCGGGAGTGTCTTTCGGCAAAAGTCCCAAAACCGCTCCCGCGACACCCGGCAAAGACCTGTTGATGAGATCCGCTATATTCATGCCCATCATAGAAACAAGCAACACCCATATGGCAGAAGACGTGAAAGCGACTATCGCGGAGTAAGCCTGGGACGCCGTCAAGAAAAATGCTAGGATATTCGAACTCGCAAACAAGACTATCCCCATTACTTCCACTCCCCCCGCAAGAAGCCCGGCGGCGTTCAGAAGAAGCCCCCCACCGAACCACAAGACGACTCCCCCTACGGCCGCCAGTATAGAGAAACTCAGGATCAGTCTGCCATAATACAACGTGACGGTAACCCCTCTCTGAAACGAGTTCTGCTGTGCCAAAAGGTCCTTATTAAGCTGCATTTTATTTCTAAATGAACCAATCATAGATGGGCTCTTCTCCTTGAGCTGGGAAGGCTTCGGTGAAGACAAGAGCATGAGTACAGAAGTCACGGGAAGAAGAACATTGACCGAACCGACCAAAGTGGCCGACACCGCTATTCCCCATAAAAACCACAATGCGGCCGCCGCCAGGGCGGCCGTTCCAGCAACTATCCCCGCTTTTAAAGGCAATCGTTGCCACGAGGGCATCTTATCGAGATAATGGAACCCATATACAGCCTTTATGGATCTTAGCCCGTTTTGAGCTATAGCATCCAGCCGTATCGGGGCTTTTTCGGCCTTTTCCCGGTCAAGTTTACGCTGTTCTTTAAGCTTAAGACCCGCGTCAACCCGTTCCTTTTTAAGGGATAATAACAGGTCTTCCTGGGAAATGTTCTCAGGGATAACCCCTTTCGAGCCAAGTTCAGCCATCTGACGAGACAAAAGTTTTTTTGCAGCAGAATACAAATACCTCGTGCATTTTCTGACAAGTTTGTGGTTGCCTTTTTTAGAGGCGATGTCAGAGAGAAGTCTCACAAACTCAAAATCTGATCTTACCGACCTCTGGGAAATAATCGTTTTCCCGATAGCTAGAGCCTCATCATCCCTACCAAGAGCGTGCAGGGAAAGCGACATCTGTTTTCGGAACTCCGCATTCCCTCCTGACAAAGCGGAAGCGGCTTTTGAAAGTTCGAAACAGCGCTCCAGATATTCCTGCCTGTCCTTGTTTGGTTTCTCTATGATAGCGATTTGGCCGGTAGCTGCATCCGTAACCTTCACTTCCCTGGTATTTTCCGGCATTCCCCTTGCGCATTCATCCAGTATCCTCGCGGCGTCCAGATAAACCTCAGGGTCGTAGGGGGAGGATCGTACCATGTCCTCCACTGCCTGCCTGACTTCATCTATTTCTTCCTGCGTCTTGGCACTATCTATCAGCTTCCTGGCTCTTTCGAGCATGCGTTTGGGAGTAACTCCGGAAAGAGAATCCATCGCTGCGGAAACAATTGTCCCAAGAGAGGAATTATCGTAACCCATGAGCGTCGTCCCCAGAAGTCTTTCAAAACGTCTTTTCTGCAGATAGGCAAGCGGGCCGAATATGGCTCGGGAGAATATGCCCAGCTTACCGGAAAGTTCCGTGTATCTCCGGTATTCTTTTTGAGCGTGAACCCTATCTCCATATACTTCCCTTGCAAGACTCCGCATAACTTTTTCATGTCTGCGGAATTTCCTGGACAAAGCGAACTTTCGGACCAAGAGGCCGGCCTTTCGAAAAAATTTGGCAGTTTTGGATACACTCATCCCGACCTTCGACGGGTCCCCGAGAGGCGGAGTAACGCGCTTACCGCTTTCTAGCACCCTGATCTTGGCCGATTCTATAAGCCTTGTCCTCTCGCCTTGTTTTTTGGTCTGTCGCATAAGGTCATACTTTCGTATTCGAGCGGACATTACCAGAATAAATTCGGGGTGATACCAGTTAAGTAGCGCCAACCTTTCCCGGGAAAGAGAAGAAAGAAGAAAACGCCACAAAGCTATCTCGGGATCATCGGAACTTATGATAGACATTATGATTCCCGGCGTAAGCGTCGACTTGTCCTGTCCTTTAAGAAGTCCCCACATACCCTGGGAACGGGCCAGCTCAGCCGCTTTTAGTATGCCCGCAAGCGGTTTTGCCGATAAATCAGACAAATTCACGGCACCATTGGCAACCATCCATTTTGTGACTTTTATTGCAAAAAGCAGGGGATCTTTTTCTTCGGGCGGTTCTCCCCCCATGTATATCAGGGAGGCTATTTCCTTCCTCTGTTTTTCGCTTAAGCGCCTTATGTCATTCATCAATAGCCAGAAACCTCTCCCTTCCGGCAACAATCTCTCCGACCGCGGACTCGAAAGCCTTACAGGTCTCAGGCTGCCTATCGGCGTTCCCGAAGAGCCCATCACCATGCCGTCCTGCACGTATGACCCCACACTCACCAATTCTTCGTTGTCACTGGAAACAACCTGTCCGGATTCCGAAATATCCACTGACACACCGCCTCTCTCGGTCTGAACCACAGAGACACCATCCCGCAAAGTCTCCATCAGCGCCTTTTTCCCTCCGGCAGTACTGCCGTCAGGAAGTTTACCCATAACGGTCTTCCTGCCTGTCTTCTTGTCCGTAGAAACTATATTTCCCACGTCGGGGTCTATATCCGCACCTACCATGGTTTCATCAGAACTGGCGGTTACCCTGCCCCCGTCCTCGGACTCTACTGACACTTCCTCTCCCGATACCTCGGAAACCACTGTAGTAGGATCTTCGGACTCTAAGGCGGTTTTTGCCTCGTTGAATGTCGCCGGTACATTTCCGGATTTAAGCCTCTTTGCCATCATTTCCTGCGAGCTGTCCTGAGACTGGCCTCTTCTGGCCACAGCGATCCCTCCCATAAGTACAACACTGGACTTAACAGCCTCAAAGAACGTCTTCACCTGAGATAGAGGAGTACAGTCATTTTCGGTCATACCGTCGAATTCCCCCTTACTCGTCGATTCCTCAAACCTGTCACAATCATCCAGAATACTATGTGCAAGCTCTATCGCGTTGTGGGCTTTTTTACCTTCTGTAGAATTTTTAGACCTTAACTCTGGGTTTTCCTTTATTAAAAGCTCCATTTCGGCAATAACACCCAGCCAGAAATGCCTAACAGCGGCCACGTTCTGCTCTACAGCCTTTTTAACCAAAGACTTTCCACGCGTAGACTCGTCCCTGTACGTCGGGTCTCCGCCGGATTCCCCGACTACACCATTAAGAAAAGCGCCATAGAGCCTATCTAATACCTTACCCACTATCGTCTGAGGCCGGCCATTATCGTCGACCCCGCATTCCATTATGGTTTTTCTGATGCTTATATGGACCCCTGTACCCTTTATCATCTCCTCTATCTTCTGGTTTGCCGACATTCCGGCGCTGTCGGTCATTCTCATACTGGTAACAAGATACAATTTTTCCGCGCTTGTCAGTTTTTCTCTTCGTAGGTATTTTTCAACCAGGTCTGCCGATTGGACATCCAGACAAAGAGTCCTTTGGTAGTCCTCAAGCATATTAGCATCATGGAGATCTTCCAGTTTTTTATCCGTGTCCGTTCCAAAAATATAGAATGCCCGGGCGGCCGCGCGTGGTATCCCCATTCCATCCTGCCGTCCGACTCTACCCTTAAGCTGCAAAACCTCGTTCAACGTCAATTTATCCACTCCAAAACCAAACTCCGCATATTTACCAACACAGTTGGTTCCTGTAAGAACATCCCTGTTGTACGTCATTATAATGTCCCCAAACCTTGCACCATTGGCGGTGATAACATTAATAAGAGCAGGGTCGGTATGTTCCGAGATCAAAACTATCCTACGGGTTTTGATCTTATCAATTGAGCCCACCTGCTTGCCTTCCAAAACGACTTCACCATTCTCGCCAAACTTACATGTCTCAAGTTTGCCGTCTACCTCAACTGTAACAAGCAGGGTATCCTCACCCTTTAAGGACACAGTACCTACGGTATCTTTGCCGTTTATTTTAAGAGCTATATCGTGCCCTATGCGCTGAGCATATTCCATTTCCTCGGGTGTCCCGGAAGAAGCGCTCATGACCCTGTCGTCACCTATGTGCAATATACTTTTCAACGCTATCAACGCTGACCTGAAATGTTTTTCGGCATCAAAATAGGCCAGTATACCAAGACCCATCTCATTAGAGACCCTGGCCATATCCTGCGACAATGTCGTTGCTACCGCGGTATCCGGATCGGCTACTTCGACCACCAAACCTCCTTCCTGATTGCCCTTTTTCCCAAAAGTCTTCCGCATCTCTTCAAAAACGTCGTCTTCCGAACAGTTCTTGTACTGAGCAAACTCAAACTTAGATTCATCCAGACCTACAACAGTTATGCCGAAAAGATGATGAATGAGTTTTTCTACCAAAAGCCCGGAAGTTGCCGTCCCCCCCGCCACTTTAACGGGCCTCTCCTTTGAGGCATTAGGTCCCAGCAAAAGCCCCAGTATGGTCGTCTGGGATTCGGTATAGTTAACCTCCAGTAGTTTGGTAGAAATAAAAAGCGCTGAACGCAAAGTTTCCAGAGCCAAGCTAAGTGCGGCCTCAGCCTCGGATCTTTGTCCCTCCGACGCTAACTCAAGAGCGCTTACTGCTCGTCTGACGGCATATTCCGCGCTATGTATACTATGCCCCCTCCGAGCGCCTTTGATATCTTCCTCTACCTGAAGAGTTTTGTTACCCAATATGTGTTTTTCCTCTTCTAGCTTACTTATTCCCGTACGTATTTCAGTTTGCTGCAATCGTTTTTCCCTGTCCATTTTGCCGGGTCTTCCAAGTTTGATATTCATTTTTTTCAGCTCGGCATCTATGGCCTTTATCCTACTAGAAATGGCTTCCAGCCTGCCATTCAGCCCCATTTTCCCTGAAACACTCGCATCAAAATCCTCATATTCCTCGCTCTTCCCGTCATCTTCTTCAAGCATTTTTCGGAACTTCTCCATCTCTTCCTTCGAAGCCGTCTCGTCCCTGACGGCGATCTTGGCCATAAGTTCATCTAAAGTTATTTTCCCGTTCCTGTAGTCGCTTAGAGCGCCTTCCACCATTTTGTTGAAAGCCAGTGATACAACCACGCAATAAATGGGATCACTGAACTGTGTGTCGGACCTACTGCCTTTATTCTCTACCGGATACAGCAGCTTTTCTCCAGTAGTAAAATCCTGCACATACAGCGAACCAAACGCCCTTACAGAAGAACTAACGGTATACTCAACGAATTGCCTGCCGAAAACAGGTTCCGTAGCCCCTTTAGGAGAATACTTCTCCAAGGAGCCGTACTTCGCCTCAAGGCGTTTTTTAAGCTCTTTCCTTGTGTGTGCCGCGGCGGCATAGCTGCAATAGACATTAAACGCTCCTCCGGCTTCGTCCCTGGCGTAAACAAATGGATGCCTAGCGTCCGCGCTAAGGTCATATTTTTCCAAGACCTCCGGTAAAGCCTCAATTATGCGCCTCTCTTTTTCCTCCTCTGTTAATTCTTCATTAGAAGTCTTCGCCTCTTTTTCGACCTGTTCTCGGGTTTCCTGCCAGGCTTTATTGTGTTTTTTCAGGTCTTCCATGCTCACTTGCCGAAAGTTTCGATACATAATATCGAACGCCTCTTCCCCGGCAAAACGGTGCTCCTCGCGTATTTCTTTGGAATTGGTATAGGGATTGGCCCCTGCCCTAATGAATCTCTGCTGAGAAACAGTAAGCCTGTCAATCTCGTCTATAAGAAAGTGGTTTATGCCATTGAGTCCGATATTGAGCTCCGGAGAGGAAGTTCTTTCCAGGTCCAGGAAACCAGCCTGCTGGGGATCCAGGACCACTATCGCGGAAGGATCATTTAGAGCTTTGACCAACTCCTCTGTTTGATGATTTTTAACAAGAACCGCGGCATTACATATTTTCAGCCCAAACATAGCGGCTATGTCAGGATGGGTCAAACCCGTGCCTTTGGCCACTCCCAGATAATTTTCTAATCCTCTTTCCGACTCAGTTACCAAAGTACAATTGAATTTTTCCTCATTGTTCTTAGCCGGGTCCCAGGTAAGATACCAGACCCCCGCGACTATGACGTTCCCTATGGTCTTTCCCCCGGAAGTCGCGAGAAGAACAGCGTTACCGTGCACAAGCCCCTCAACATATAACCGCTGCAAAGCGCGAAGCGTAAAATTGTTCTCGTTCAGTTCCTCAAACATTATTTCGCCGAACACCAGGGCCTCGGTATCGGTCAGGCTTCCTCTTTCCGATCTTTTGAAATACCCTTCAAGAATAAGCTGCGATAGCTCCCCTATGTACTTGATCTTATCTTCTCTGGAGGTGCCGCTGTCCCTTATAAGCGCCCTGAGCTGCCTCACGCGCCCTTGATCCTTTCTTTTCATAAACTCTTTCATGCCGGCGCGTACGGACTGTGACTTGATTGGTGATATGGCAGCACCGTCTAGTATCTTCTGACGCCGCTCTTCAAGGCGGGCTTTCTCTTCTGAAAGTTCGGAAATCCCTGACACCATTATCCCTTTTTCAACTGCTTTCATGCTATTGGCGGCGGTAATGTTGACCACATTGAAAAAGGAATCCACCTGCCCTTCCAATCTGTCTATCTTCTCCTGTATCGGAAACTGTCCGACCGCCAGGTCAGCCTCTATCTGTGCTATAGCCTGAAGTATAGAACCCATCACGTAACCCGTATCCCTGAACCCCAGCCAGGAAGTAAGTTCATCGGAATTCTTCATTTCCAACATAAGGGCCTGGAGCCCGGCAATATCCTTTGCCTTTACCAGAGAGGAAAGCCTGGACATAAAAGCGATAAGTTTTTCCTGCGCCGAAAAACACTGGCCTGCCACAAAAACCGATATCTTTGCTTTATCTTCCGGCATCTTAGAGTCCCAATCCATCTCCATGGCCAGGTCTTTCAATCGCCTAGCCTCGATAAGAGCGGATGTCGCGGAATCAACTTCTCCCTGAGTCTTGGCTTTTGCCTTTTCGGCGGAACCTCGGGATCTCAAACGCTCTGAGGCTTTATTCAAAGCTTCGATAAACCGGCCTTTCTGTATAGACCTCTCCTGCCCGGAGCTCATCCCCGAAAATTCTGAAGGAAGATCGGCCGCGTCGAGATAAAACTCTTCCCCTTCCTGAGTAACCACGACAAAAGTAACTCGGCCGTCCTTGTCTGTTTCGGCCCGAAGCTTACCCGCGGTCTCCTTTGAGGAGACTATCCACCTGGCCTTTATGAACACCTCTTTGGTTATATCCCCTTCCTGGAGAGGGGGTTTACCGTCTTTCGTAAGTTTGGCGTTAAGCTCGGCAAGAGTTTCCCCGCTAAGAAATAAGGCGCTTGAGTCGTCCCCGTCCTTCGGCGTGAGTGTGTAGCCGCCTCTCCCGTCAGACTTGGCCTCGGCAACAACCATATCTCGGTTAATAGAAGCATGTAATTCCAGTTTTTGATGGGGGGGAAGTTCGAGAGTTTTTCCGGCTAATGGGGGAGTTATCCCAGCCGCGTCAAGATCTTCTTTTCTTATGTCTACCGTTTCGCCTTCTTCCGCAAGACGGTAGACCACTTCGCCGTCGATTTCTACCGCTTCAATGGAAGCGGCATCGCTGATCACCGGAGAAACTTCCTGAACATCTTCAGAGGTGATCCCGGTCTCTGATGGCGGGGCGCGAGATTCATCCATACTTTTCTCTTTTTTCCTGGCAGGCACCGGTATTTTTCTAAGCTCCTGGAGATGAGAAAAAGCAAAACCCCGCAGTATCACGCGCTGGCCTTCGGTAATTTGTTTTTTGTCCGCCATCTCATTCAAACGTTCCGTTAACATTTGTATACCAACCTGGGAAGCGGAGATCTCTACCATCTTCCAAACATAAAGGGTAAGAAGGTACATACGCTGCCCTCTGTCCATGCCATCCACGAACATACTCTCTTCAATTAACTTAAGCTCTTCTTCGGTTGCTGCTTCAGCTATAAGATCCTCGCAGACTTTGACCGGATCTGTTCTAGATGCAACGGGTTCGGCGGACATTCCTCTCCTTGCGTAGGACATAACAGAGTCACGCTGCGCTGAAGAGATAATACCCTTGGCCATGAGACTTGAAAGATATGTATAGACGCTTCTCAGACCCTCTTCTCTACCCAAAAAATCAAGTGTCCGGTCTGACAACATCTTTACCAAGCCAAGCAGAAACCAGTTATCTAGGAGCTGTCCGTTCTGAACAGCTCTCAGGATGCGATACTTGACCGTTTCCAGTTCTTCAATTCGTTCAGACTCCTCTATCCCCCTGGCAAAATCCGCTTCCTCCACAGGCAAAACCTCCGCCTGGCCTTGACCAACAGGCACTTGGGAAGCGGTTATACTTTCAAGACCCAGCAAATCCACTTTTGTCCAACCCCGCGAACTTAAGGTCCTGAAAACAAAATTGTTCAGAAAATGCGTTCCGACAGCCAACCAGATGCTGCCTGAAGCGTAAGTCAACGCTCCCATTGCCAATCCAAAAATCATGTGCCTTAAGAACTGCTCCGAAAAAATATACCTTAGTACGAACTTACCCTTAGTAAACTCTTTCTCCATTTGAAACTGCTCATAAGTGAGACCGGGCTGGGACAACAAAGCCACCGCATAGGCTTTTCTTTCGGCATTAATGTATTCCACGCTGAAATGAGCCATGGCGAAAAGCACCGATTGCAGAATAATCCCTGTCACCGTGAAGATCCCGCAACCGAATGCCAGATCCATAAACCCGAAAACAGCGGGAATAGCGGCGCGGAAAAAGGTTTCCTCCATCAGCGCTTCACCCGCGCTGATGAGAGCCTTCGAGAAAAAACCCCCGATATATTTTTCCAGGAATGTTCCAATCCGTGATGATATATACGCAAAAATTGATTCCAGCCCGGCCGTGTCTGTGGCTTTGTCTCCAGTTGTGTCTGACCCTCTTTCCACACCCGAAGTCACAGCCTCTTCCGAGGCGGTATAATCAATCAACCTGCCTTCTCCTCCGGTGACATCACCGGGAGCGACGTGAAGAATCCTTAAACCGCTAATCAAGATATCGATATAGTTTAGTATCACAAACTTTTCTTCCATTTGAACCCTGATATCCAAAGCTACACGTCGCTTTATGGCATTTAGCTGATCTTCCGAATGCGCATTCTCTATCTGTCTCCCGTAGGAACTGCTGCCCAGGCCGAAACCCGACTGCTCGCTTTCCCATCGTTGTTCGGCATATTCAATAAATGCGGCTATCTCCGGGCTCATGGCATTACTGATATCGTCTCTCGTAATATCTCCTGTTTCGGAAAGACTTTTTGCAAGAGAAACTGCATTGTCAAACCTATTCAAAGCTTCCATCCCCCAAAGAAAGATCTTTTCATAATCCGGAGGTAGTTGAGCTTTTGCCTTCATTCTTAATTTCTGGGCCAGGCTCTCAAGAATATGACCATACATTGACATAAGGGCCATTACGGTTTCCACGTCGTCTACACTCAATGCATCATCCATTTTACGGCCATATTCTTCAGCAAATGTGATAAAAGCTTCCTTCGCGGTTAAAACTCCCCCTGTTTCAAAACCGCCAGTTATATCCAAGTCTCTATCTTCCTGCTCTCCAGCCGTTTCTTCCGCCCTGGCGCGCCGTTCGGCTTTTGCCTTTGCCGCCTCTCCCCCAATTTCAGTTTTTCTCGCATCGATACGATCTCGGATACTTTTAAGATCATTCGCTGCAATTTCGTTCTGATATTCACCGAGCAGTTTTTCGGCATCTTGTAACCCGCCGAGATCGAAAGCGTTATCAACAGCATCGCCTATAAGTTGAGCGATGATCGCCTGCGTTTTCTCAAAAGCGGGTCTTCCCCTCTCTCCAAACATGAGATATGTATTCTTAAGTCTTTTCAGAGATTGGAGCAGTCCCTTGAGAGTCGCACTGCTGCTCTTTCCCTCGTATTCTTTTTTTGCCTGATTATATTCTTCCCGAGCCTCTTCCAGTTTTTTTTCTGCCGTCTGACGTAGGGGCAAAGAATCTCTTTCATATGTCAACCTCAGCCGGCGGTTAACGAGCACCTTACGCATTCTGTCATCCTGTGTAAGCCTTTCGGATTCCTTACATGCCTCTATCATGCTATTCAAGGCCTCAATCTTTTCGCCAGTGGTCTTGGCCGAAGAATACCTAGTACGCGCATTCTGATATTTTTCCTCTGCATTTTTCATGGCGAGTTCTTTCGCTGCGGCTTCGGCAACAGTAGCGGCTTCAGTGGTGGGTTGAACAGTTCCCTCTTCTTCACTTACCGGTTCTCCCTCTGCCACAGGTTGTTCGCCTGCGGAACGATCACCGGATACTAGCTCCTCATTTGTGACATCAAACACACTCTGTAAAACCCCGAAACCTAAAAACGACATGATACGCCCGGCAAGTGAAGTCGAAGACAGCCTGGTTCCGGAACGGACAAGGTAGTTGTTCATAAAATGTATCG
>JAVCCB010000055.1 GCA_030765685.1 Candidatus Tantalella remota
CCTTTTCATACCCCACAAGATATTTCATCCGGGAGTTCTGAATGGTCCGGATATCCCCGTTATGGTCTTCCGGAGAATAGTAGTACGAACCTTCAACGTTACCTATACCCCAAAAAACCGGACCTCGTACGCTTCCTCCGTAAGAATCAAGCCTTTCATGATAAACCTGATGGGCCTGTTCGTTGTAATAGCTCTTCGGCGACGGGTCAAAACCCCTGTAATAGTAAAATGCTGTTTCATACGCCCCGAAATTCCTATAGGCCCTCCCGGCGTAAACAAAACTCGACGCCCTTTCCGACGGCATAACAACATCGCGTTCGGCAGTAACACCCGCTATTTTCCCCTGAAAAGTGTCGAAATAACTTACCCTGTACCCGGAGGGCACAATATCAGGTTCAAAAAAAGGTATCCATACCAGATCAAAGTTCAGCCATTCGGGATACAGCATAAGCCGTAAAGCGTCGCTTGGCTTTTTAAGGTACTCGTCGTCCCTTCCTATAAAGAACGACTCGAAATCTTTCGGGAACAAGTCGTTAAGAAATAAATAATCGCCAGTTCCCCATGTAAGAACCTGTCTTCCCACCTTTACGTCAACTATGTCCATTGGGGTGAATGACGAGTTAAGTTCCCTAAGATCCGTAATGACCTTACCGCCCTGATACAGGTCCAAAATAAAATCGCATTTGGCGCGGACAGAAGTCTGCCAATCCGATAAAATATTATCTCCGGAAAAATAATAATTTGCCTTAAGCTGCGCCCTGCCCTCTGCCATATTGTACTGACGGTGACGGGTGTCATCCTTACCCATCCTGGGAGCGTACGCCTCTTCCAGAAAACCATGTATTTTCGGAAAGTCAGACGAATGGGCCCGAGCGCCTGACAGAACCAATATAAACACCATCAAAAAAAAAGCGCGTTTAGCTTTTATCGCAATATCCATCCCTCTCATTATTCACCTAGGTACTGTCTTGGAGGTCTTCTCAAAAACCTCTCCGTAAATATCCCGTCTTCAAGCCCTACATTATACTTTATACCCGAGAACTCCGACACCGTGTTTCCGTTAGAGTTAAGATTGGTAGCCATCATCCTGGTAATAGTCGGGAACCCTTCTATCTCTTTCACCTCAAGCGCCTCTATAGTCTTGTAGTGTTTTTCGTTCTTGTCATAAAGTTCCGCTTTCATAGGAAGAAAAGTCTTTTTGTCTATCCACGTAACAAAGTAAGAGAATTCTACGGAACCGGGATCTTTCGGGGTGCTTTTTATCTTGTAGTATTCGTCTGTTTCTTCTTCCAGAACATGGTTGTCTTCTTGAGATCCCCTGCCGGATATTTCTTCATAGGCAAAATGCGACCCCACAAAACTTGACCGCTTATCACTCGAGGCCACCCTGCGAACGAGATCAAGCGCCGGAAGAAATAACCATCGGTCATCCCTGGCTCCGGGATTCTTCCAGACCATATAGGACATTCCCTTAACATCGTTCGGTTTGTCGAAATACACATAATATTTCTGCTGAATGTCGTTCTCATCGTCCTTTCTCAAAATGGTCATGTTCCTCTCACGTGTCCGGCCGAGAGAATCTGTAATTACCATATGAACGTTAGCTCTTCCATCTTCCGCCTGATAATACGCCGCCTGGTTGGCTTTTCCAACTATATCCCCCGCCGTCATTGCCCCTGCGCCCAGAGACCATGTCAGCGCTGAAAAACAGGTTATCAAGATCATCACAAGTTTCTTCATATCATTTCCTCCTTGTCACTAATACAAACTTTATGTCTAGACAATACGTTACAAAGACCGGCTATGATAGCTATAACCCCAATAAAAATAAAGGTTGTCGTGCTCCATGAGGTTATGGAATACCCTCCCAGCACATACGCCACGGCCGAAGCCACAATAACTCCGAAAAGCACACAATACGAACACTTGCATGCCAGATTTTTTCTTTCCTCAAATATTAGTCCCGGAAAAGCCGATATTATCGCCGGCAAAAGAACCAGCGTCCCCACACTTGAGGCAAACATTATAAGGAACATAAAAACACCCACCGTCTTGTAGGGTACCAGGGGGGCAGCTAAAAGCGGCAGGAATCCTATCGATATTATAAGAGCGTTCCTCAGTATTGCCCTTCCCGGCTCACGGAACATTTCCCGTGACGTCTCTTCCCAATTTCCCTTTATAGCATAGATTTCTCTGGCACGCTGCAGAAAATGTATAGCAAAATCCACAGAAAGCCCGAGAGTAAGAGCCGAGAGCACCGCTACTGGCATATCATAATTTTTTCCTGTAAATCCCAGCAGGCTATATATAAAAACAATGGTCACCGTGAGAGGTATCATAGACACCAGCCCCCTTAAAGGAGACCTGAACAAGAACACCATCATGAAAAGCACGATAATGAAACTTCCCAGAAAATTGGTAAACATCCCCGCCACCATACGGTTCTGCCATACGACATTTATGTATGTAAGCCCCGCCCAATTGCTTGTTACAGGAAAAGGCGGAGGATTGTCGGCCATATAAGACTTTACGTCTTTTTCGACCTTTGTCATAACCAGGTTGTCTCCTGACTTAAGCTGAACCCAGATATTTATTTTGGAATAATCGGGCGTCGTAAAGTGCCACAAGTCATCCGGCTTATGCGAGTTCTGGTAAGACATAAGACATTGCGCCACAGCTTCTTTGGTCTGGGGGATAACGTTATTCTTTTTATCACCGCC
>JAVCCB010000093.1 GCA_030765685.1 Candidatus Tantalella remota
CTTTTAGAGATAAAGAGATACGCTGGTTGCGTTATAGGATTGCCGCGTCGGGGCTTCGCCCCTCTTCGCAATGACGGGTGGGCGTGATAGTTGCGTAAGTCTTTAGGACGTGGGGGTCTTGAGTAAAAATGGGGACATCTCCCTCGCTTACTGCTCGGGTGACGTCCCCATTTTTATTAGTGGTGAGCCGCCTTGGACTCGAACCAAGCACCCACGCCTTAAAAGGGCGTTGCTCTACCGGATGAGCTAGCGGCCCGAACTCTGCTTATGACCCTGCACCAGTCACATTGTTCCGGTATAGGGTAAATTCGGATGTATAGCTTACGTTTGCTTACGCTCCGTAAGCTATAGTCTCATTTAGTTCATTATTTCTTTTTCTTTATCAGAGAGAACAGTATCTATTTTTTTTATATAATCGTCGGTAAGTTTCTGCACCTTGTCTCTTGTAGTAAACTTATCGTCTTCGGTCATCATATTATCTTTTTCGAGCTTCGCGGCTTCGTCATTCGCGTGATGCCTTGTACTCCTCACGGAGACTTTGCCCTCTTCGGCTATCCTGTGCAGTACCTTGACAAGCTCGTCGCGTCTTTCATGCGTAAGCTGCGGCATGGCAAGACGTATCACTTTGCCATCATTGGTCGGGGTTATCCCCACGTCCGATGTCTGTATAGCCTTCTCTATCGCTTCCATTGACCCCTTATCCCAGGGCTGTATTACCAGAAGCCTCGGCTCGGGAGTGGAAACATTCGCCAGCTGTTTAAGCGGCGTTTTCGTCCCGTAATAATCTACTCTTACACCTTCCACAAGACCCGGATGCGCCCTACCCGTCCTGATGCTCAGGAACTGCTTTGTTACGGACTCGAAAGCGGAAAACATCTTACTGTCTGTTTCTTTCGCAACTCTGTCTATCTCTGTTCCCGGCATATTGATCACCCCTTAATTTATTACGGTCCCTATTTTCTGCCCGCTAATGGCTTTTTTGATGTTACCCGTCTTTTTTATATTAAATACCACTATCGGCAGATCATGGTCCATACACAAGCTTACCGCGGTAGAATCCATCACCTTAAGCTGTTTCTCCAGAACCTCGATATAACTGAGTTTATCGAATTTCTTAGCGCTTTTGTACTTTACCGGATCTTTCGAGTAAACGCCGTCCACCTTTGTCGCTTTCAGTATGACGTCGGCACCTATCTCTATCGCTCTAAGTGCCGCGGCCGTGTCGGTGGTAAAATACGGGTTTCCCGTACCGCAGACAAAGATGATAACCCTTTTTTTCTGTAGGTGCCTGTCCGCGCGACGGCGAATATAAAGTTCGGCAAGCTCCGGCATATCTATGGCGGTCATGACCCTGGTATCCACACCCACAGTCTCCAGAGCGTCCTGAAGGGCGAGGCCGTTAAGCATAGTGGCCAGCATCCCCATATAATCCGCGGTCGACCGCTCCATTCCCCCGGCAGCCGCTGACAAGCCACGAAAAATATTTCCGGCACCGATAACCAGCGCCAGCTGAACATCGCTTTTAAGAACTTCCTTTATCTGCTTTGCCAGCGACGAGCTTACTTTCGGATCAATACCGTAACCGCGGTCGCCCATAAGGGCTTCACCGCTTATTTTAAGAAGAACTCTCTTTGTTTTTTTTGTTTTTTGTATTTTTACCATAAATGACCTGAATGAGATCCTTCGTTCCGCTCAGGATAAATTCGCCCTTATAACTTATCTCTCTTCGCTCGATAAGTTATGGTCTCATTTATTTTAAGAAGTACTCTTTTTTTCTTCTTAGTTTGTTTCGCCATTACCTGACCTTTTGCTTGACCCGCCTTCGCGTAAAGCTTCGGCGGGTTAATTCCCCCCGCCATTTTGTTTCTTTTTGTGAAACAAAATGAAACAGCGGGGTCATTAATATTCTTCGCCCACTTCGTAACGGACGAATCTCTTTACCACTATATTCTCTCCCAGTTTCGCTATCGTCTGGGTAAGAAGTTCTTTTATCTTAACGTTAGGATCTTTGATGAATGGCTGTTCTATGAGACAGACTTCGGAAAAATACTTATCCAGTTTTCCCAGCACTATCTTCTCGACAACATCAGCCGGCTTATCCTTTACCTGGACGCGGAAGATATCTTTTTCTTTCTCAATACTCTCTTCCGGAACATCGTCCCTGGAGACGTACATCGGGTTTGCCGCGGCTACCTGCATAGCCAACTCGTTGGTAAGGTTCTTGAACTCGCTGTTTTTCGCCACGAAGTCTGTTTCACAGTTCACCTCAATGAGAACGCCAATACGGTTACCCATGTGTATATAGCTCTCTACGAGCCCTTGGCCTGCTATTCTTGTAGCCTTTTTGGCGGCCTTAGCTATGCCTTTTTTCCTCAATATATCAACGGCTTTGTCTATGTCCCCGCCTGACTCTTTCAGCGCGTCTTTGCACTCCATCATGCCGGCGGATGTTTTGAACCTTAATTTTTTTACAGCATCAAGAAAACTCATGTCAAACCCCTCCACTATTAGTTTTTGCCTTCGTTATCGTCAAGCGTAATATCGCCTTCGACGTCTACGTCTATTTTAATTTCTTCGGGGGCAGCTTCTTCAACCGGGGCGGCCTCTTCAACCGGAACCGCTTCTTCTACGACCTCCGCCTTTTCCTCTTCCTCTACCGCGGGTACGACCGACTTATCCTTCTCTTCTACCGGAGGCCCGACCTCTTCCTGCCATTCCTGGGCAAGAGACATCTTCTTTTCCTCTACCGGCTCTTCCGCCTTTTCTTCCCCGGCGGGAGCGGCCTTTTCTACCGGTTTTCCTCCCGCAAATTCCAGCCTGCCTTTTTCCGCGGCATCCGCGAGAGTGGAGACGATGTACGTGATAGACCTTATCGCATCATCATTCCCCGGAATAGGAAAATCTATCATGTCCGGATCAGAATTGGTATCGATAAGCGCTATGATGGGTATCCCTATCTTGTACGCTTCCTTGACAGCGATGTTCTCATCTTCGGAATCCACTACGACCAGGCAGTCCGGCAACACTTTCATGTCGCGAATACCTTCAAGGTTTTTGAGCAGTTTTGCCTCTACCCTGTCTAAGCGGGCCTTTTCTTTTTTTGCCAGGGAGTCATACACCTCGCCGGCCTTCATCTCCTGAAGCTGGTTCAGCTTATCGACGCTTCTTCTTATGGTAGTAAAGTTGGTAAGACATCCTCCGAGCCAGCGCTCGTCAATGAAGAACATACCGCAACGCTGCGCTTCATCCCGAATTATCTTTTTTGCCTGTTTCTTTGTGCCGGCAAAAAGAACTGTCTTCCCGGCAGCCGTGGTCTCATAAAGAAAATCCGCCGCCTTAAGGAGCGATTCTTCGGTCTTTATGAGATCGATGATGTAAATGCCGCTTTTTTCGCCAAAGATGAATTTTTCCATCTTCGGGTTCCACTTGTTCGTCTGGTGACCGAAATGGACACCATTTTCCAATAATTCCCTTATTACCTTAGATGCTACTGACACTTTTTCCTCCTTCGTACGCCCAGCCCCCAGACCAGCAACGCGATTAAAAACCTCACATTAGGTCATCACGCCTACCAGGTTGTAACTGGTTTAAGTTAAAAAGCTACTGAACGAATATTATATATAAAATATACTTAAATGCAAGCCTTTTTTAGGCTAAACCGACAAAAATGGCATATATGGGTGTAAAGTGTTAAAGGAACTGGAGTTATGACGAGATGTCCTACTGTGAAGAGGTCCTGTCCGCGAACTGCATTTCGTAAAGTTTTTTGTATAAAGGACTTCTGTCCAGGAGTTCATTATGCCTGCCGCTATCGGTAATGCGCCCTTTATCTACGACCACGATCTTGTCCGCATGCTGGATGGTACTTAATCTGTGAGCGATGACTATGGAAGTACGGCCTTCCATCAGGTTGTTGATAGCTTCCTGCACGAGCTTTTCACTTTCCGTGTCCAGCTGCGAGGTCGCCTCATCGAATATGAGTATAGGCGGATTCTTATATATCGCCCTTGCTATGGCTATGCGCTGCCTCTGTCCACCCGATATTTTAAGGCCCCTTTCACCTATAATAGTATTATAGCCGTCGGGAAAATCTTTGATAAACCTGTGAGCATTGGCCGCTTTTGCCACGCTTACGAGCTGCTCCTCATCTATATTTTCATGTCCATAGCTGATATTCGCCTTGACCGAATCGTTAAAAAGAAGCGTCTCCTGGGTAACAAGACCTATTTTCCCCCTGAGAGACCTTATCGACATATCCCGGAGGTCCGTACCGTCGATCCGTACCAGCCCCTTACCCGGATCATAGAACCTGGGTATCAGGTTGACCAGGGTACTCTTACCGCCACCAGAAGGACCTACCAGCGCGACGATCTCTCCTTTTTTTATCGACAGATCGATATCCTGAAGAACATCTTCCTTGTTCTTCTCGTAAGTGAAAGATACCCCTTCAAAAAGAAGCCCTTTCTCGAACGCGTCCAACTCTACTGCCCCGGGCTTTTCCTGGATAGTAACGGGTTCATCTATGAGCTTGAAGATCCGTTCCGTCGCGGCAAGCGCCTGCTGGTTGATGCCATAGACGTTACTCAGCTTTTTTACGGGTTTCATCATGGAGAAAACCGCCGCCATAAACGCGCTAAAAACACCCGCGGAAAGATCGCCATTAACTATACTTTTGCCTGCCATCCACAGTATGATGGCGATACAGCCTACACCCATCAGTTCTGTCATAGGGCTGACTATCTTCATCCGTTTTACGGATTTCATGTTCAGCTTGTAAAATATCTGGTTCTGCTCCTCAAAATGCTTCGCTTCATAATCTTCCATACAGAAAGATTTTACGAGCTTGATCCCCGAGATCGTCTCGAGAAGCATATTGTTGATATCACCTATCTTTTCCTGAGAGCTTTTACTTATCGACCTGAGCCGCTTCCCTATCTTTATTACCGGCAGCAAGATCAACGGGAACAGCACCATGCTTATGATTATAAAACTCCACGGTACACCACCGTATATCTTAAGGGTGATCAACATGCCCGCGTAAAACACCAGCTCTATCGGCTGGGCGAACGAGTCCGCCACCCCGCTTCCTATGGCATCCCTGATCACGGCCGCGTCGTAAGTTATGCTCGACATAAGCTGTCCCGTCGGATGATGGCTGTAAAAATCCATGGAAAGGCCCTGAAGCTTCTGGTAGATCGTGTTCTTGACATCCCGGATGACCCGCTGGCTTACATCGCTCATCAGGTAAGATTTAAGGAACTCGGAAACGCCTTTAAGCAGAAATATGATGACTATCATTAACGTCATCGTATTAAGAAGCTGGAGCCGCGACATCCCGTTGACCTGTATGATGAGGTTATCGATCATGGTCGGAAGTTCCACTCCTGCGGGAATGATAATATCTTTTCCTGAAATAATGCGGTCTACGAGAGGGATTATCAGCGCGAGGGGCGAAGCCCCGAAAAGGGACGAAAGTATCATACATGCTACCGCCAGCGCGAAAATGCCGCCATGCGGCAGAATGAGTTTTATAAAACGGAGATAATTCTTCATATCTTTATATCCAGGGCGAAACCCCTTCTTTTGGTCTCCCCAGCCGCTAAATTGTAGCACAGATACCCTGCATTGTCGAGCCATTAAGCCCCTCGCCCGCGCTATCGGTGTGTTATCAAGTTCAATAGCTTACGCCCCGAAAGACCCTTGCTCCCCGTATATATTAATGTTATAATCTCCAAAGTAATTAATAACATCACAATAGGGAGATCTGTCCACATATGGATAAAATACGCATAGCAGTAGTCGGAGCCGGGCATCTAGGGGCGTTCCACGCCAAAGTGTATGCCGCCGTACAGAAAAGAGCCGGAATATCGTTCGTGGGAGTCTGCGACATCAAGAAAAAGGTCGCTAAAGAAGTGGCCAAACGGTACAACACCGCCTGGTTCACGGACTATCGTGAACTTCTCGACAAAGTGGACGCCGTAAGCATAGTGGTCCCAACCAGCCAGCATCATGAGGTCGCTAAAGAATTCCTGAAAGCCGGCATACACGTCCTCATCGAAAAACCCATAACGAAGACACTGGAAGAAGCGGACGAGCTCATAGAACTCGCCCGCAAAAAAGACCTCATCATACAGGTAGGCCATATTGAACGTTTCAACTCAGCGGTACGCGCGATAGAGCCTCTTATCGTTAAGCCCAAGTTCATCGAGTGCCAGAGGCTGGGATCGATCAAAAAGAAAGGGCGTATCCAGGACGTGGGGGTCGTGCTTGACATGATGATACATGATATTGACATCATCCTGGGACTGGTTGATTCAAAGGTCAAACATATCGAGGCCGTCGGGATAAGCACCGTTTCAGACCATGAAGACCTGGCTAACGTCCGACTTACTTTTCAGAACAATGTTATCGCGGACATAACCGCCAGCAGGGTCACTAAAGAGGAAACCCGCAAAATACGTATTTTCCAAGAACATTCCTACATCCTTCTCGACTATATGCATCAAGAAGCTTTTGTTTTTGAGAAGACCTACAGAAAACTCAACAAGGAAAAAGTCCACATCAAGAAAAAAGAACCGTTAAAGGTGGAACTCAAGTCATTTATCGATTGCGTGCGTAACGACAAAAAGCCGATCGTCTCGGGTACCGAAGGCAGACAGGCCCTGCGGGTAGCCCTCGACATCCTGGACAAGATCAACAGTAACGCCGCATCTCTTTTGTAATATCAAATACCAAAGATCAAAGATACAGAGTAAAAATAAAATGTTTCCAAAAACTCAAACGCGTCTTTACCGTTAAAAATGAGGTCACAAAAATACTAAAATACTAAACAGCTTTTGCGTTTTCCACCTTTGAATTTTTATTTGTCATTTTGCTGTTTGATTTTTAATATTTAATATTGAAACATGAGTAAGAATATCCTGATCATAGCCGGTGAACCTTCCGGAGACATGCGCGCGGCAGAGCTTGTGAAAGAGCTCACAAAAATGATGCCAGATGCGCGTTTCTGGGGCGTTGGCGGAGATCTTTCCGAAGCCGAAGACGTCGAACTAGTGGAACACATACGAAACCTGTCCATCATCGGGATCTGGGAAGCCATTAAAAAACTTCCCAAAATACATACCCAGTACAAAGCCCTCACTGAGAACGTCCTTAAAAGAAAACCGGACCTTGCCATCCTAGTAGATTATCCGGGCTTTAACCTTAAAATGGCGCGTTTCCTTTCCGGCCAGAGCATTCCCGTCGTGTATTATATTATCCCTCAGGTCTGGGCCTGGGGCGCTGGGAGGGTCAAAACTCTCAAAAAATACGTAGATAAAAGTCTTGTACTTTTCGGTTTCGAGAAAGATTTCCTTGAAGCGCGCGGCGCTGCCGCCACCTTTACGGGCCATCCTCTTGTTGATAAAGCTGCCGATTACGAACGCACCAAGCTACCCCCCTCTTCTATTGGCACAAAGGACAAATGCGCTATCGCTATTTTGCCCGGATCCCGGAAAGGTGAGATACGGTCTATGCTTCCGGTCATGCTAACAGCGGCTGATAGAATAGCTCAGGCAAGAAAAGACGTTCGTTTTATCTGCGCCGAAACCTCAAGTATCGATAAAGGACTGTACGATCAGATCTTTGACGAGCACAAGACAATAGAGGTCTCCCGCGTGACCGACAACACCTTCAGGGTGCTGGACGAAAGTGACTTCGCCATGGTCACCTCAGGCACCGCCACGCTCGAGGCGGCGCTGACGGAAACTCCGATGATAGTCACTTATCGTACCTCTTTGCTTACAGCATACCTCTCGCGATTGGTGATCAACGTTAACTATCTCGGTCTGGTAAACCTGATCGCGAAAAAAGAGATCTGCCCCGAACTGCTTCAAGAAGACGCGACGGCAAAAAAGATCTCCTCGAAGATCCTGGAAATACTCGGAGACCCTTCCAAAATAGATCTGATGAAAAAAGAATTACAGGATGTTCGGGATGCTCTGGGAAAAAAAGGCGCGGCAAGGACTGCCGCCTCCGCTATCTGTGACATTCTAAAAAAGAGTACTTCATAAAGCTTTAACCACTATTCCTGCCGAATCCGCTATTTCCATACATTTATCCCGTTCGACAAAGAACATTCTTTCGCTTTCTATCGCGAGCGCGCTGAAACCCGCTTCAACCAGCCGTTCAATCGTCCCTGGCCCCACAGTCGGGACATCCCACCTAAAATCCTGGTGAGGACGGCTTACCTTTACCATAACGCAGCCTTCTCCGGCAATGTCTCCGGCGCGGCGGATGGTCTGGTCGGTACCTTCCATGGCCTCCACGGCGACTACCGTTTTGTCTTTTACCACAAGTGTCTGGCCAATATCCAGCCCGGCAAGTTTTTTAGCTACATCAAACCCGAAGGTGATATCTTCTTCTATTTCCCGGTTCGGAGAGGTCGCACTCAACACCCCCTTCTCAGGTAAAAGATGTCTCAGGTAACGCACGCTGTCTATGACTTCTATCCCGAAAAAAGCTAGCCGTTTAGAGATCTCTTCAAGTATCGCGTAATCGTTCTTACTTTTTGATTTCTCCAGAGTATCTCTTGTAGTTTTATCCGCCGTCTTTTTTTGATATATTACGTTCTTGTCCACTTTTCCGAGAAACGCCACCTTGCGTATCCTATTCCTCAGAAGAAGAAAAAAACACTTCTGGAACTGTCCTATATTCAGCCAGTAGACCCTGTCCGCGCCGCTACCCACGTCCGGGCCAGCCATGCCTTCGATCGCGAAGACCACTACCGTGTCTCCCTCGCGTTTAGCGGAACTTATGAATTCAAGGGGGAGTTGCCCGCCTCCTGCTATCAGACCTACTTTTGCCATAACGATAACCTCTGCTGTTTATTTTTTAGCTTCTTCCTTGTCAACGATAGCGAACATAAGATCAGCTTCGCTGACAACCTTTCCCTCAACGCTTACTTCGCCGTACATCTGGACGATTGATTCCCTAACCCATTTTTTAGGCTCTACATACAAAAGTAACTGGTCGCCCGGAACGACAGGCTTGCGGAATTTTGCATTATTTATTGTCATGAAAAATGCCAGCTTGTCCTTGCCCTTCCCGTCTATAAGGGCAAGGATCCCACCTGCCTGGGCAAGCGCCTCTATCTGCAGGACTCCGGGCATGATCGGTTCGCCAGGGAAATGTCCCTGAAAAAACGGCTCGTTCATCGTCACGTTCTTTATGGCTTTTAGCCATTTTTCCTCTTCATAATCGAGGACCCTGTCCACCAGAAGAAAAGGGTACCTGTGCGGGATACATTCCATTATTCCCTTAATATCTACCTTTTTTTCGCTCATCACATTCTCCTTTATCTTTTAACTTAAATATCAATTCACGTATTTTTCGTATATCTTCCTCACCATCAGCGCGTTCAGCGCGTGTCCGGACTTCTCCGCGACGATCCTGCCATTTATCCGATGTCCCAGGAGATAAAGATCCCCTACCAGGTCCAGTATCTTGTGCCGTACCGGCTCGTTCGGGAACCTCAAGGTTGTGCCTATCGGTCCTCCCGCATCCATCACAAGCGTGTTCTCAAGCGTAGCGCCCTTCCCTAGCCCTGCTTTAAGCAGAGCGTCGGCTTCTTCTTTCATACAAAATGTCCTCGCGGGCGCTATTTCTTTTTCAAAAGAATCCCTGTCTATCTTAATATCAAAGACTTCACGGCCTATCGCCTCCAGCGGATAATCTATAAGATACGACACGCTGAAATCCTCCGCCGGCTGGAGCTCAATAGATCTGCCGGAGTCTTCCACCCTCTCCGCCTCGAGTATGTTTACGATCCGGCGTGGGAGTTCCTGGCCTACGGTTCCCGCGCCCTTAAAAGCTCTGAAAAATTCTAGCGCACTTCCGTCCATCGCGGGCAGTTCCGGCCCGTCGACCTCTATGAGCATATTATCTATGGACATCGCCCACAAAGCCGCCAGAAGATGTTCCACGGTCTGTACCGCCGCGGGTCCGACCACTACGGTGGTCCTTCTATCGTGGGCATCTGATAATACCGCTTCGCGCAAAGGCAACTCCGGAGTGCCCGGAAGGTCTACGCGTTTAAAGATCACACCCGCGCCGGGCGCTGCCGGTGAACACACCGCCGACACTACCTCCCCGGTCTGAAGTGCTTTTCCGGAAAACTCCACCTTTTCGTTTATTGTTGCCTGCATCGCCACCTCTGTCATTACCTCTCGCTCCTATAACATCAGCGGATAGCACACAGTTCTCGCTGTATACCACCCGCCATGTTCTGCTAACAATATCGTTCCCCGCATGCTAAGCTTTTATTTATTCAGCTGTTTCAAGACCGTATCCGTAAGATCAAAATTTTCGTTAGCATACATTATATTCCGTGAATCAAGAACGTAGTCATATCCTTCTTTTTCGCCTATACCCTCTACTATTTTCTGGATATCATCTATTACCTGGCGAAACATGTCGTTCTTCTTGTTGAGCAGAAGCTGACGGGTCTTCCTGTCGAAATCCTGCAATTCAGCAAGCTTCGCGTCTATCGCGCCCTGTTTCTGCTCACGCGCCGTGCCGCTCAAAAGTTCGGCTTCGTCGCGCAGCTTCGTGATCTGTTCGACCAGCTTTGTGCGTTCCGCCTGGCTATTCTCTGTCAGTTCGGTAAGTTCGGTCTCGAGAGTCTTGGTCTTTTCATACTCGTAGAAAGCTCTCCTAAGATCCACGTAGCCAACCTTTCCGTCTTTGGAAAACCCCGCCGGGACCATAAGCCCGAATACTACGAGCGCCACGATCAAACATACAGCCAGTCTGTTAAAAGAAATTTTCATATTGTCTCCCTTCTTATTGTCCATGATCCATTACTAACCCGCTTACATCAAAATCCATGTGTTACGCTAAAATAGAACTGCCCCTCTTTTTTGTCGTCATAATTCTCGCTGAGCGGATAACCGTAATCAAGCTTTACCGGCCCTATCGGCGTCTTTACCCTGACTCCTATACCGGCACCCTGCTTAAACCCGGTATCGTCCTTTGCTCCCCATACGCCTTCCAAGGAAGCTTCTTCCCACACATTACCCACATCGTAAAAAACAGCGCCCTTGATAAGTTTTTTGAAGAGAGGGAAGGTAACTTCCACATTGCTGATGACCATCGCCTCGCCGCCAAGAGCCGCGTTGGTTCCCCTGTCCCGGGGGCCAACTCCTCTTTCCTTGTATCCGCGGATAGTGTTGCCACCACCAGCGAAAAACCGTTCATAAATAGGCACTTCGTCGGAATTGCCATAATTCTGGACACCGCCGCCGCGCAGCTTGAACTCCAGGACAAGATTTTCCAGGATACTCCAGTAAAAACTTCCATACGCAAATCCTTTTACAAAGTTCTTGTCCCCACCTATAAAACCACCGGCATTTTCGAGAGAAGTCCCCGTAATAAAACCTTTTTTAGGAGAGTATTTGCTATCCCTGACATCGTATACGATATTCCACGTGACGCGGCTTATCCAGTTGGATCCGATCTCCCTCCTTAACGCGTCCGTCGCGTCATCCGGGATATCCGAGATCTTGACCTCTTCAAGCGTATAAATAAGGCCCGTGCTCAGCTCGTCGGTTATTTCCTTACCAAGCCTCAGGTCGCCGCCTGTGCGGGTTTCGTCATATCCGTATCCGGAATCGCCCCACCTTTTATGCTCACGGCGATATATGTCGAAACCAAAAAGATACGGAAAATCGAAGATCCAGGGATCCGTCCAACCAACATGAAAATCCGTCCTCGCGCTGCCGATCTCCGCCCTCAATGTAAGATTCTGCCCGCCGCCGGTAAATGTCGGAAAATTAAGTATATCAAAGTTCCTCTGGCTTATCTGGACAAAACCGATAAAAGCGTCTATCGAGCTGTAGCCGCCTCCGAAAGACAACTCACCCGTCTTGGTCTCCTTGACCGTCACGTTCAGCGCTTTTACATCCTCGTCGTCTGTCGGGACAGTCTCAAAATAAACATCCTCAAAAAATCCGAGATCGTATATTCTCTCTTTACTCTTTTTGAGTTTTTCCCCGTCGTATTGTTCTCCCGGGTACACCCGTAGCTCTCTGCGTATGACCTTGTCTTTTGTCTTCGTGTTGCCGATAACGTTTACCTTGCCTACATAAACGACGTTATGGGCCGTTATGTCATACACCAGATCCATCCGGTTCGTCGCGCCGTTATACTTGTGCCGCAGGCTTACTTCGGCGTTCATGTATCCTTTGTCATAATAGAACGTACGGACTCTCTCGACGTCGTCTTTTATCTTCTGGTAGTCAAAAGGATCTCCCGGCCTGATCTCGATGCGGCTGCGCAGCTGCGCTTCGGGAAAAGAAAGCTGTCCACTTATCTCGACCGTACCGACCAGATATTTCTGCCCTTCTTTGACTATTACCGTAAGATATATGAACTCGCCGTCATCTGAATGGTCGACCTTCCCCGTCACCTGCGCGTCAAGAAACCCCTTACTGCGATAGAAGGTCTTGACCCTGTCCAGATCGCCTTCGAATTTCGCGTCGTCAAAGGCGCCCTTACGTATGAACCACCACGCTGTTTTTGTCGACATGAACTTTTTGATCTCGTCGTCAGGGAAACTTATATTGCCTTCTACCTCTATCGATTTTATCCTGAGCGGCACTCCCTCGTCGATCACAAATATGATCGTAGCCTCGCCGGTATCCTTGTCAGTTTCGATCTTGTATTCTACCCGAACGCTGCTGTAGCCATTTTCAATATAAAAGTTCCGGATCTCGGAGACATCCTGTGAAAGGACATTGAAATCAACAAGCGTCCCTTCTTTGAAGGACAGCTTTTTAAGCAGTTTCGCCGTAGTGATCTTGGAGTTACCCCGAAATTCGACTCCTCCTATGACCGGCTTCTCGACTACCGTAAATATTACTACCATGCCTTCCGGGCGATCATCGGTCTCGACAAAAACGTCACTGAAATACCCCGTGGCATACAAGCGTTTCAGCTCCTTGTTCAGCGCGCTTTCCTCAAAGACATCACCGGGGCCCAACTTCAACCGGTTAAGAATAGTAGCTGTGCTTATCGCGTAGTTGCCGCGCACCTGTACGGCGCTTATTCTTTTCCTGCTGTCATAAGATCCCGGCTGGCCCCAGGCTGAGGCGCAGCAGAAAGTTAGGATTAGTAGCAGGCATATGAGTTTTTTCATTAAAAACCCTCTTCTTCTTCCATTCGAGAGAGGTTGCTGAATTTTGTGAATTCCGGAATAAAAGCCAGACGTACCGTACCAACTGGGCCATGACGCTGTTTAGCCACGATCACTTCAGTGACACCTTTGTTCTCTTCCGTCGGATTGTAATATTCCTCCCTCAAAAGCAACATTACAACATCCGAGTCCTGCTCTATAGCGCCAGATTCCCGGAGGTCGGAAAGCTGCGGGCGATGGTCCGCCCTCTGTTCCACTGCCCTGGAAAGCTGGCTGATCGCTATTATCGGAAGGTCCAGTTCCCGGGCCAGCGCCTTCATCGAACGGGATATCTCGGAGATCTCCTGCTGCCTATTCTCAGAGCGTTTTCCCCCGCTCATCAGCTGGAGATAGTCCACTATGAGCAGTTGGATGTTATGGCGTGATTTCAGTCTTCTGGCTTTGGCTCTAAGCTCGAACGCGGACATCCCGGGACTATCGTCGATGTAGATGGGTGCTTCCGAAAGTTTCCCCGCCGCTGTCACCAGTTTCGGCCAGTCCGTCTGCGAAAAGAACCCCGTACGCACCTTGTGGGCGTTCACTCCCGCGATAGAACACAGCATCCTCTGAGCAAGCTGGTCTTTTGACATCTCAAGGCTAAAATACGCGGACGGTATCTTTTGGACCACCCCAGCGTGTTCCAGAATAGAAATGGCAAGCGCACTTTTACCCATCGCGGGGCGGCCCGCAATAACGAGAAGGTCGGATTTCTGGAAACCGGCAGTCATTACGTCAAGATCGTGAAAACCGGTCGGTATACCCGTGATGTTCTCCTTGCGCTGGTACAGACGGTCGATAGTCTCGATGCTTTCTTTGACTATCTCCTTCATCCCCGAGACCTGCATTTTTCTTTTCCGGTCGTCTGAAGTTATCTGAAAAATAAGCTGCTCGGCCCTGTCGAGAAGATCATCCACTTCCCCACCCGGGTCATAGCTTTCCGACACTATCTGTGTGGCAGCGTTGATCAGCGCCCTGAGAAGGTGTTTCTCCCTCACTATTTTCGTATAATGTTCTATATTTGCCGCGGTGGGGATACAGTTGGCAAGTTCCGTAATATAAGAGGGCCCGCCGATACTCTCGAGCTCTTCACGCTTCTTAAGCTCCTCTATCAAGGTAACCATGTCGACCGGCTCATTCTGATCGTACAGTTTGATTATAGCTTGGAATATTTTCTGGTGAGCCCCGGAATAGAACGCGGTCTTGTCCAGCTGGTCTATGGAACTCGCGATAGCCTCCCTATCAAGAAGCATAGCCCCTAAAACGGCAGTTTCCGCTTCCAGGTTCTGAGGAGGCACTTTTTCGATAAGGGTCTTAGAAATCATTTCAGTTAACAGGTCAAAATCCGGTCCAGTACGGATCGTTCTCATACTCAGGGTAGGTTCTTATTACAGTTGTTCTACTGTTCCCTCGTCTGAAAAATTTTATTTTTTTACGACCCAGATCTTCGCCTGAGCCTTGACTTCAGGATGTAGCTTTATCTCGACAGTGTATACCCCCAGTGCCTTCAGCGGTTCTTCAAGGAGTATCTTTTTTTTGTCGATAGTAATGCCTTCGGCAATAAAAGCTTCCGCGATCATATCAGAGGTAACGGAACCAAATAGCTTGTCCTCTTCTCCCGCGTCCATGGAGATGGTGCAGGACGCCGCTTCTATCTTTCCGAGGAGTTCCGTGCACTCCTCGATAAGCTGCTGCTCTTTGCGGGCTTTTTCTTTTTTCTTCTGCTCAATTATCATGAGAGCTCCCGCGTTGGATTCAACGGCACATTTCTGCGGGATCAAATAGTTCCTGGCGTAACCGTCCTTGACTTCTACCTCATCACCGATCTCACCCAGGTTGTTAATGTCTTTTATGAGTATCACTTTCATCTTAAGATCTCCTCCCCCGTCCGCGTGGCAACCCTTCCTTCACCTTGGTAAAAGGCAAAAAGGCGGCCAATCTTGCCTTCTTGACGGCATTAGCCACCATACGCTGATGTTTCGCGCAGTTACCGGTAAGCCGGGAAGTTATTATCTTGCCTCTGTCCGATATGAATTTGCTTAAAAGACCTATGTCCTTGTAGTCTACAGTCTTCGCCTTGTCTCTGCACAGCCTGCAGGGCCTCTTTTTAAATATTCTCTTAGTCTTTTTTACTATTTTTTTCACTATCATCTCCTGCCTGATTTGTTCGTTAAAACGGGATCTCTTCCCCGCCTACCTCTCTGTCTACGTCAATAGACGCGACATCGCCCATATTCGCGCCGGCCGTTTCACTCTGCGGACGGGGAGCTGCCCCCTGACCACCGGTTGCGCGCGCTCCTACAAACTGTACGCTAACGGCAACGACATCCAGCGAACTTCTTTTCTGGCCGTCCTGCCCCTCCCAGGAACTCGACTTAAGCCGGCCTTCTACGAGAACCGCGCTGCCTTTTTTCAGGTATTCCCCGCAGATCTCCGCCGTTTTGCCCCAAGCTTCCACCCGGACAAAAGTAGCTTCGTCTTTTTTCTCGCCGGCCTTGTCCTTGTATGTCCTGTTAACCGCAACGCTGAACGTGGCAACCGCTGTACCGCTGGGAACATACCTCAATTCCGGATCTCTGGTAAGATTGCCCATCAAAAACACTTTATTAAGACTACCTGCCATATCTTTTCTCCTTCTTAAGCCACAATTTAGTAAACTGTGAACAGCAAACTGGAAACAGTTTTAATCTGTCCACCGTTTACTGTTTACTGTTTACAGTTAACTGTTTACTCATTTTTATCTATAAGCGTACGCAGAATGTCCGTATTGATCCTGAACTGTTTCGTCATCTGAGCAATAGATCCCGGCGCGGCGGTGAATATTACTTCGTAATAAACACCTTCCGTCTTCTTTTTGATAGGATAAGCCAGCGTTCTTTTGCCCATCAGGTTTTCCTTATCAATTTTTCCGGAATTTTCCCCTATAACGGAACCGATAGCTTCCTTCATCTCATCTATCGTATCCAATTTTTCAGGAACAATTATAAATAATCCCGCGTATGATCTTGCCTTTTCCATATTTTACCACCTAAATTATTTGTTAGATAATAACATACATTATTATTATTATCAAGCTAATTAAACGGCGCACCCTGCGCTGTTTGTAAATGTAGTCGACATAATCAGTTATGCCTGTTCATGGCCTCTTTTATGCCTCTTGAGAGCCATATTTTGATGCAACCTGCCGATTCTTCGAGCATCCCGTTCAAACAAGCCCTTTCCCTTCGGGGAAACGCGGACAGAACATATGAGGACATATCCTCTATTCCGCTTACAGTGCCTACCCCAAGCCGCAACCGGGTAAAATCATTGCCGATATGTTCGATAATGGATTTAAGCCCGTTATGACCACCGGCTGACCCTTGTTCGCGCAACCGAACACTCCCTAGCGGGATGTTGAAATCGTCGGTCACGACCAGCAGCTCCGAACTTTCATCCAGTTTCGCGCTGCAGATCGATTTTACCGCTTCTCCGGAACGGTTCATATACGTCAGGGGCTCGAAAAGCAGCACCTCTTGCCCCTCTATGCGTCCGATACCGTATATGCCGGAGTAACCTTTCTTGCGAATACTGATGCCCGCGTCAGCGGCCAGAAGTTTCAGTGCTAAGAATCCGGCATTATGCCGCGTGTTCCTGTATCTGAACCCTGGATTTCCCAGACCGACGATTATTTTCATATTCTCGCACCGTATCTCGCGTTTTGTACCTCGTTCTATAAAGCGCGGTACTTCAACACGACAGTTTAAGACTGCTCTTCGGCTCCGCCTTCTGCGGGAGCCGCTTCGGCGGCCTCTTCCTCTTCTTCTCCCTTACCCTTCTTAATGACCTCAGGTTCTTCCTCGCCTTCAACCGCTTCTTCTTCGGGCTCCTCTTCAGCCTGAGGCGGCTTGACTGAAACAATAACGTGTTCCGGATCATCAAGTATTACCACATCCGCCGGAGGCGTGATGTCCTTAATGTGGAGAGAGTCATTTATATCAAGCTCATCTACCTGGACCTCGAGGTTCTCAGGTATCTCCGTCGGAAGACATTCCACTTCGATCTCCCACATATCCTGAGACAGTATACCCTCGTTATCCTTCACTCCGATAGCCTCACCTTTGACGAGGAGCGGCACTTTTACCTTCAGCTTATCCCTCAGGGAAATCTCCTTAAAATCCATGTGCAGGAAATCATCGTTTACCGGGTGATACTGTATTTCTTTTACCATCACCGTTTTTTTAATATCTTTTTCGCCGCCGGCCACATCCATCGTTATAATAGCGTTCTCTCCGGCATCGGTGTGCAATGCATGCCATAGTTCTTTGGCGTCGACCTGTATGCTTACGCTTTCCTTGCCGTCGGAGTATACCACCGCAGGTATCTGACCTTCCTTACGCAAATGTTTGCAGGAACCCTTACCAAAACCTTCGCGCACCAGACTCTTTAAAGTTACCTTTTCCATCATCTCACCTTTCCTCTTTTTAAATGAAACCAAGACTTACGGAACAAAGTGATCGTAAGTCGTTCAGTTGAATTTACCCCCGTCGCTTTGCTTCGCAAAGCGGAACAGCGGGGGTGAACTCGGCCATCAAACTTAGCTTCCGTTTCGTTCGCTAAGTTTGGTCCTCATTCGAACAACGCGCTTACCGATTCCTCGTTATGTATCCTCCGGATAGCTTCCGCAAGCAGTTCCGCCACGGACAGCTGCTTGATACCGGGGATCTTGCTCCCGCCATTCAGGGGGATCGTATCCGATACTACCAGTTCTTTTATCGCCGAGCCCTTTATTCTCTCTATTGCCGGTCCGCATAACACCGGATGCGTGATCGCGGCGTAGATGTCTTTCGCGCCGTTCTTTTTGAGCGCCAGGGCCGCCTCAGCCAGACTGCCCGCGGTCGCGACAATATCATCCACAAGAATAACATTCTTCCCTTCGACGTCACCCATGATATGCATCACCTCGGCGTCCACATCGCTGATGCGGCGCTTATCCACTATAGCCAGTCCCGCCTCGAACCGTTTAGCATAGGCACGCGCCATTTTTATGCCTCCGACGTCCGGCGAAACAATAACAATATCTTTGAGCTTCTTTTTCTTGAAATATGCTTCGAAGATCCTGACGGCATAAAGATGATCAAGCGGTATGTCAAAAAATCCCTGAATCTGTCCGGCGTGCAGGTCTATGGTAATGATCCTGTCCGCGCCAGCGCGGGTCAGCAGGTTGGCTACCAGTTTAGCGGTAATGGGGACACGGGGCTGGTCTTTTCTGTCCTGCCGGGCATAGCCAAAATACGGCAATACCGCCGTGATCCTTCTGGACGAGGCTCTTTTGATAGCGTCGATCATTATCAAAAGTTCCATCAAGTTCTCGTTCGCCGGATCGCAGGTGGGCTGGACGACGAAAACATCTTTACCACGGATATTCTGGTCTATCTTGACCCGGGTCTCGCCATCCTTGAAGCGCTTTACATCTATCTTTCCGAGAGAAACGTCAAGTTCCTTGCATATAGCTTTTGAAAGTTTAGGATTGGCGTTTCCGGTAAAAATTGTCAGCTTTTCCATGTTTTCCCTTTCTTAAGTAAGACCCGTTTATTTCTTTTTGTTTCCGGCAACAGTCCGGGCAGGAACTCCGACGACCGTGGTCCCGTCAGGTACATTCTTTTTCTTCGTAACGACGCTTCCCGCGCCTATTCGGGCTTTTTTGCCCACCTTGACCGGCGCTATAAGTATGACACCCGCGCCTATCATGGCGTCATCACCGATCACTGTTCCATGTTTTTCAGAACCGTCATAATTCGCGGTAATAGTACCCGCACCTATATTAACGTTCTTTCCTACCTCCGCGTCGCCAAGATATGTATGGTGTTTTACGGCGCTTCCCTGGCCGATCTTAGCGCGGCTCAGCTCAACAAAATTCCCTATTTTTACGTCCTGCGACACCCTCGTTCCGGGCCTGAGCCTGGCAAACGGCCCTATCTGGCATCCTGTACCTATCTCCACGTCCTGCTCTATAACTGTATTCGGACAGATAACGGTATCTTTGCCTATAACCGCTGTTTCGTCGATCCTGGTAGTCCCAAGGTCGACCACCGTGACTCCCTCTGCCATTGCTCTCTCCAGCGTGTTTTTGTTCAGTATGCTGTTAGCTACCGCCAGGTCTTTACGCGAGTTTATACCGATCATCTCCTCGGGATCGCATTCCCGGGACCTGATCTTTTTACCGTTTTTTGTCAGGATGTCCACTATGTCCGTCAGATAAAACTCTTTTTTCTTCTCATTAAGTTCGATATCCCTGATGAACCTTTTCAGGTCGGCCTTCTGAAAACAATATGTACCCACGTTTATCTCAGAGATCTGTTTTTCTTTTTTTGTAGCGTCCTTCTCTTCTACGATCTTGCATACGGCGTCCTTTTTGTCCCGCACTATCCTTCCGTACGAGTTCGGGTCATCCAAATGCGCCGTCAACAGGGTACAGGAAGCTTTTGCCTTTCTATGTTCTCCGGCAAGCGCGCGGTATGTTTCTTCCGTTATAAGCGGAGTATCGCCGCATGTGACAAGCACGCTCCCCGGACCTTCAGGCATATAGTCGACGGCATGCGCCAGAGCGTCACCGCTTCCCAAAAGTTCCGGCTGTCGGGCAAAGCGGACGTCTTCAAAATACTGCTCGATAATATCCGCCTTATATCCCACGACTACTATGATGTCGTCTATTCCGGCTTTTCTCAAACTGTGTATGGTACGCCCCAGCATGGTCTCGTTCCCCACAAGATGAAGTACCTTGGGAGTATCCGTTTTCATTCTGGTGCCAAGTCCGGCCGCAAGTATGACTGCTGTAAAATTATTCATAATTTCTTTCTGTTGGTTCCCCGCTTTCACTGCGCCTCCGGCTCATCTCAGTTTATTAAGCCTCCTCCGTCGCTCGGCTTAATAAACTATTCGCCTTCGGTCGGCCACCCGCCGCTTCATTTGTTCAAGTTTTCTCGCCAGCTCGAAAACTCGTTTTACTAAAGGTTCAGCGGCTCCCTTCGAATCCTTGCTTCACTAATCTCTTATAAAGAACACTCAGCTTCCCCTAAGGGAGGGTGAGCAGGCCCGCCGATTTGTTTTGCACTGCAAAACAGGCGAGGCCGTTGAGAGGGAACCATTGGTTCCCTCTCAAAGAAATTTGGCTGCGCTTCCCGGCAACCCGAAGGGGGCGAAGGGGTCCGCCCTCTTCAGAAGGACGCCCGTAGCCCCAAATTTTTCAAGTGGCTGGCGGGCAAGGATTCGAACCTTGACAAGCAGCTCCAAAAGCTGCGGTGCTACCATTACACTACCCGCCATCGTATTGGCGCTTTGTCGCTCGTCAGAAAAAGATCCGCCTCGTCCCTACAACACTATATCTTTCGATTCGTCTACAGGCTCCGGCGATAAAACCGGCTGCGGACGATCTTCTTCCTTCTGTTCCACCGGCGCCGTTAAGTCTATATCTTCTCCCGCTTTCGGTTCGACCGAAGATCGGGACGCCGTCTGAACCTCCTGGTCTTTATCGTACGCCTTCAGGATCTCTTCCTGGATATATACCCGGCATTCCTGGGAGATGGGATGCGCTATATCCATATGGCTTCCCTGTCTTTCCTCCCCATGATCCTCTGTCGCCGGCGGCGGCGAAAGCTGCGCTCCGCACTGGTTACAATACCTGCTGCCTCGAACATTCTTAAACCTGCACTTGGGGCAATTATCCATGGCCTTTCTTGAGGGCATCGCCACAAAAAGACCGTGAGTCCCCTGTATCACTTTTACGTTGCGGACAACAAACCAGTCATCAAAAGTCATGGTCGCAAACGCTTTTAACTTACCGTCTTTACTTTCTGTAGGAAAGATCCTGACCTCGGTGATCTTCATGTCCCTCTCCTTTCTCAAGCTGCATGCGATAAGAGCAAAACTAACATCCATCTATAGGTCAATATTAATTTTACACCCAGCCTAATAAGTCCTGGCCACCAACACCTGCCAGCCCTCTCTGGCCGGAAAGACCTTTTTAAGTTTTTCAGCAGCTTCGTCGGTTTTATCCGTGTCGAATATGCCAAAAACCGTGGGACCGCTTCCCGATAAAAGTGACCCTCTCGAGCCCGCTTTTTTCATCTCAGAAAAGACCCCCGCCAGAACCGGAAAATCTCGTAATACAAGTGTTTGCAAATCGTTATGAAGATTTTCCGCAAGCCCCTCTATGTCCCGGCGCTTTAGAAAAGCGCTGAACATTCTATCAACACCCTTTTTCTTTGTCAAGGTAAAACCAGATATATTATTATATACCTCTTTTGTAGAGACTCCAAAGGGCGGATTTACAAGAATATGCGACATTTCGAGCTGGCTCTCGAGAGTTTCAATAACATCGCCCCGCCTCCTCCCCATAGCAAACCGGCAATCGGTTAAAAAAAACGCTATATCCGCCCCAAGAGATCGCCCTATCTCCGTAAGTTCTTTATTATCAAGGGGATACCCCGAAAGCTCATTAAGCGCCAGCAGCAGCGACGCGGCGTCTGTTGATCCGCCGCCAAGTCCCGCTGCCACAGGAATATTTTTTTTAAGATCTATGACAAATGAGGCCTTTTTTGAGGTTTTTTCATTAAAGGCACTTACTGTCCTGTATAAAAGGCTGTCCTCCCCCGTCGGGATCCCGCTATCGGAGCAGGTTATCCTGGTCGGTCCCTGGGCAAACTCGACGGAAATCTCGTCACTAAGAGATATCCTTTCGAACAGAGTCTCTATTTCGTGGAATCCGTCGTCGCGCTTGCTCAGTACTTCCAGGTACAGATTGATCTTGGCAGGTGCGGTTATCTTCATGATGCGTTTCCAGGTTCATCCCGCGTTGCTCGCGAATACCTCTGGTTATTTCCCGCTCTTTCTGGTAATCAACAGTTCCGCCTCAGACATAATGTCTTTTGCCGTCAGATTGAAATGTTCAAACAGTTCCGAGGGTTCTCCGCTTTCTCCAAACTCTCCCCGGATCCCCATAAGTTTCATGGGGACTGGACATTCTTCCACCAGAACCTCTGCCACGGCACTGCCCATGCCGCCGTAAACAGAGTGTTCCTCGACCGTCAAGACAGCACCCGTCTCCCTGGCTGCCTGCAATATGGCTTCTTTGTCTATAGGTTTCGGCGTATGCAGATTGATCACCCTTGCCTGTATATCCTTTTCCCTCAGCTTCTGCTCGGCTTCCAACGCCTTGCTGACCATATGACCGCACGCTATAATAGTAACATCATCACCTTCGGTAAGCGTACATGCTGTCCCTATTTTAAACGGCGTCTTGCTTTCTAGAAAAGGCACCTTCTCTCTTCCAAGCCTCAGATAGACCGGGCCCGGTATCTCCACGGCCTGCTGCGTAGCCATGTAAGCTTCTTTGGAATCGGCGGGAACAACGACTGTCATGTTCGGGATTATCCTCATCAGCGCTATTTCTTCCAACGCCTGATGAGTAGCACCGTCGCCTCCGACGGAAATGCCGCCGTGGCTCCCGGCAATATTCACGTTAAGGTTCATATACGCCACCGAAACCCTTACCTGGTCCCATGCCCGGCCGCTCGCGAAAGCGCCGAAAGTGCACGCAAAGGGTATTTTCCCCGATAGGGCAAGCCCGGCCGCCGCGCTTATCATATCCTGCTCCGCGACACCGTGGCTTACAAAACGTTCGGGATACTTATCCCTGAACCAGTGTACTCTCACGGATTCGGAAAGATCTGCCGACAAGACGACTACATCCTTGTTGTTTTCTCCCAGGTCTAGTAATGCTTTCCCAAAGCCATCGCGTGTCGCCTCTTTTTTTACCTCTTTTTCGCTCATCTGTTCTCCTGTTCTTCTAAGTTTAGTGCTATGTCCGATTCTCGATTCTAGATACTTGATTCTCGTCCTATTTTACGAGCATCTAGAATCCAGCATCGAGCATCTATTTTTCGTTACCTTGTCAAACCTACTGCGCGCTTGCCGACACAAAATATCCCGCCGGCGCCTGAACCATTTCTTCTATTGATAATTTTTTACGTTTAGGATCGGACAGGTTCTCCCGCGTTACAACGATCCTTGCGTTGGCAAGCTGGTCTTCCAGGGTAAGATACTCGAAATCCATGAACTTATACCCTTCAACGACTTTGTTAGCTATACCCAGTATCTCCCTGATCTTCCTGGCATTAAGGTCTACAGGTTCCCCCTCCTGCTGCTTATCTTCGATCTTGAATTTGAGCAAAAAAGAATCCCCTTTGGCATTCTTTACAAAACTACCTTCGGCACTTTTAAAGTCAAAGGACTTTTTGAGTTTTTCCTCTCCACGAAAATCGATCTTGATCCTGTTTGCCATCTGGGAAGCGAGAAACTCCGGCATTGTTATATCTTTCAGGTAAAAATTTCCCCGCCAGTAACCAATATCACTCAGCTTTGTCGGGGGACTCCTGAAAAATTCATCAAGTACTTTCTTCCGGGTATCTTCCCCTACTCCTATCTTGTTGAAAACCTTTTCGATAGATCTCTCTTTTTTCGCCTGCGGCGTAAGGTTTATGCTGAAAAGTGTTCGTTTGAAAGACTCACTTCTTGAGATGTTCCGGTACATGCTGCGTTTCACATCCCCGACATGTTTTATTATTACCACCTGTAGTTCCGGAAGACGCGCGTCCTGCGTAACAACACAATAGAATTTTATATCCGCGTCCGTGCTTAAAACGACCCGTGACGCCACCAAAATGAGATTACTTATTTCATCCCACGCTTCTTCGCTTATCCCGAGTCCCATATCCAGAAGGCCCTTCATGGGATAATATATACCCATGGTCGACCCCGCCACGGTGACCTCTACGTCCATGTTGTATTCGTCTTTGCATACTTTTTTCACGGCTTCCGGCAGTTTTTCTCTCGGAAAGGAAGGCGTGCACGAAGACACAGCAAGTGCTGTGACTACGCAAAGCACCGCAAAAAACGCTGTTTGTCTAGACATCCTGTTCATATCACCTTGGGGCTCAAGCTTCCTCTGAGTCTTTCTCGGCCCATTCGGATTTTTCACCAAGCTCAACTCTCGGCTCGAGCGACTCTTCTATCCCATATTCTCTAAAAATTGCTATGATCTCGTCGTATTCCAGTTCTTCTCTCTCGACCAGTTCTTTGGCGAACCTTTCCAGGATCTCCTTCTTTTCTGTAAGAGTTTTCTCAACCTCCGAAAGGCAGTCTTGCATTATTTTATTGGTATCGTTGTTGAGCGTCAGCTTTATCTCCTCCGAAAGCTCATCTTTGGGTATTGCGCTGTAATCCCCGACGTAATTCGACGCGCCCATACCAAAACTCCATACCATCACGTGTGCCCATTTCATCGCCTTATTAAAATCACTGGATACCCCGGTAGTTGTAGTATTGTATTTTATTTTCTCCGCGGCATACCCTCCAAGAGCTATCATTATCTCCGACATCAACTGCTCTTTGCTCTTTGAATGCAGCTCCTCCCTTTCCGGGGACCATACCACTCCGAGCGTACCTTTTCTGGGAATGATGCTGGCCTTAAAGACCGATTTATGCGGGGCCTTCAGGAAGTTGGTTATCAGATGTCCCGACTCGTGACACGCCGTCATCTCTTTTTCTCTCGGGGTCACCGACATGCGATACTTTATTCCGAGATCAACGCGTTCAAAGGCTTCACTTATTTCTTTAAGCCCTACGGCGGTCTTCTTGTACCTCGTAGCTATAAGGGCTGACTCTTTGATTATATTGGCTATGTCCGCGGGCGTTTTGTAAACGGCACGCCTCGCCAGACGGCCGATATCAAGATCCGGCTCAGACTTTACCTTATCGAGGTAGAATTTAAAAAGCAGCTCTCTATCCTCTTGTGAGGGATTTGTCACCATAAGCTTCCTGTCAAATCTTCCGGGCCTCAAAAGCGCAGTGTCAAGATGTCCTTCGTCGGCGTTCGTCGCGCCTATGACGATAACATTCTCCTCTTTACCCTTAAGTCCGTCCATTTCAGCGAGAAGCTGGTTAAGAGTGCTATTGGTCTCCTGTCCGCCGCCCATGCTAAACGACCTGGATCTTCCTATGGCGTCTATTTCGTCTATAAAAAGTATGCATCCCCCATAACCGTATGCCAGGTCCCTGGCTTTTTTGAAGAGTTTCCTGACGCGTGAAGCCCCAACACCGACAAACACCTCGACAAACTCACTTCCGGACATCGAGATGAACGGCATGTCCGCTTCTGTCGCTATCGCCTTCGCCATATAGGTCTTTCCGCATCCCGGGGGGCCCATCATCAAAAGCCCCTTAACGACGCTCCCTCCCATTTTATCGACGGCAGCCCTGTCTTTAATAAGCTGGACCACCTCGAATGCTTCCTGTTTGGCGTCTTCCATGCCTATAACATCTTTCCAGGTTATATCCACATCCCTGCCCTTGATAGGCGCCTTGTCCAATTTCGCGAAACCGCCTCTCATAAAAGTAAGGTACATAAAAACGAATATACCGGCGTGGATACCGGCCATGATGAACTGAACCGGCATGGTGGCTATGGTCATCTTCCTGTAAAAAGATTCCAGGGACATAAGACCGATTACTGACAATATCAGGAGTATAAAGACCACAAAAAAGAGTATGATCTTTACCTTGTTCTGTCTTATGTGCATCTTGATTTTTCTGCTGAGCATATTTATCTCCTTGATATTAGCGTAGGGGCACGACGCGCCGTGTCCCTACTTCTAGTTATAATGCCTTCTCCTGCTCCGCAAGTTCTTCGAGCGCTTTTTCCAGTTCATCCTCTTTCGGCGCGATGCCATGCCATTCGGCCTTGTTCTCGACAAAGGAAACGCCTTTGCCCTTGACCGTATGCGCTATTACCACCTGCGGTTTACCTTTGACTCCCTGAGTCTCCTCAAAAGCCTTGTCAAGCGCTGCAAGATCATGCCCGTCCACCTCTACCGCGTACCAGCCGAAACTCTCCCATTTCTTCCGGTATGCTCCAAGGTCCATGACCTCACAGCAAAACCCGTCTATCTGTAGTTTATTAAAATCTATTATCCCGCAAACATTATCCAGCTTATAATGCGCTGCTGTCATGGCCGCTTCCCAGACCTGTCCCTCATTGGTCTCGCCGTCGCCCATCAGGCAATATACCCTCGCATCAATACCGTCCATCCTGTCCGCGAGAGCGAACCCCAGCGCAACTGAAAGCCCCTGCCCCAGCGAGCCGCTGGATATTTCAAGACCCGGCAACCCATGCTGCGGGTGCCCCTGCAGGCGGCTGCCCAGTGCCCTTAGCGTACCGAGCTCTTCTTTCGGAAAAAAACCAAGGTCAGCTAGGACGGCGTAAAGCGCGGGACATCCGTGCCCTTTTGAAAGTATGAACTTGTCTCTGGTCCTCGATTCCGGATTCGCGGGGTCTATATTCATCCTCCGGTAGTACAGCCCGACCAGTATCTCTACTATAGACAACGATCCTCCGGTATGTCCTGAGCCGGCTTTCGTAAGCATGGTCAAAATATCACGTCTGATATCAATAGCTTTCTTCTGCAGCACTTTCACGTCGTTTATCTTCTCCATTTGCCTCTGCTTTCGTGTTGGTATTTAGGCTCACTTTTTAGCTTTGTTCAGGACCCTTTGCGCGCGGTCCAGCTTTTTCTTTATGCTTTTTCGTTCCGGGTCAAGCTCAAGCGATACTCTCCATTGTATAATGGCGTTTTCGATATCGCCTTTCGCGAAATATATGTCTGCGTAATGCCCCCTGATCACCGCGTCGTCCGGCATAAGTTCTACCGCTTGCTTGATGCTGGTAAACGCCTCTTCCAAACGCCCCTGCTTAAAGTACGCCCAGCCGAGGCTGTCCATATATGCCGGGTTTGAAGGCTCGATTAAAAGAGCTTTTTTTATCAGCGCGATCGCTCTGGGGAGGTCCTTTCCTTCTTCAACGTAGATGTATCCCAGATAGTTGTACGCTTCCGAAAGATCGGTGCCACTTGAGACCATTTTCTCCAGGACCTTTATCGCGTCCTTTCGGCGTCCCAGCTGATCCATTGTTGCCGCTAGATAAAACCTGTATTTTCCGTTGTCCGGGTCCTTCTCTGAGGCGACTTTATAATAATCTAGCGCTTCCCTGTAATCGCCTTTTACTCCGGACAAATATCCTAAACTGGCGTATATGACTGCGTCCGAAACCCCGTTGCGTAAAGCTTCCCTCAAAACCGCTTCCGCCTGATCGAACTTTTTTTCCGAAACGAATATGCTAAAATTCCTGAGATACGGATCCGGAGACGTCATATCGAGGCGCATGAGGATCCGATTCTGCTCCAGCGCTTTATCGGTCTCGCCAAGCCTGTGGTAAAGCTGCCCCATCCTAACATATGCCTCGCGGTGCAGCGAATCTATTTCCACCACCTTTTCATACTGCCGGATGGATTCGGCGTACTTTTCTTCGATCTCGTAGATGAACCCCAGCACCATCTGCGCTTCCAGGTATTCGGTATCGACCTCCACAGCTTTCTGCAGATTCGTTTCGGCCTTGTCCAGCAGGTTGAGCTTGCTATAGATGATACCCAGATTGAAATACAGGAACGCGTCTTGTTCCCTTATGCGCAGGATCTTTTCGTATACTTCAGCCGCCCTATCCAGCTTCTGCTGTATCACGTATAGATCCGACAAAAAAGTAAGGACTTTTAAATTCTGAGGGTCCTGCTCCAGCGCCTTTTTGTACTGCACTTCCGCCTGGTCGAACTCTCCCCGCGCCGTGTGTATTATGGCGAGGAGGAGATATGATTTTACGTTAGATGTGTCCAGCTCGGTGCTTTTATCAAGCGTCTCGGCAGCTTTCTCCAACTTGCCCTGAAGCATAAAATCCGCTCCGAGCTTCAAGTATATGTCCGCCTCTTCGGGACCGGATACCAGCGCTTTCTCATATTCCGAAACAGCTTTCTCCGCATCGCCAAAATTGTCATATATGATCCCCATCAGGTAATGCGCGAGTGTGCTTGACGCCTCCCTGATATCCGGATCTTCCTGGCGGGTCCTGTCTATATTCATATCCGCTGTCGCAGCGCTACAGAAAAACTGCGGCACTTCAGCGGGAAGAAAAACAAACAAATAGAAAATAACGGCAAAAGACAATAAACGTATCAACGTTAGACCTTCCTTTTCTTGTGCCGGTCCCTTCTCATCCTCTTTTTTCTCTTGTGTCTCTTGACCTTTTTTATCTTTCTCTTCTTACCACAAGGCATTGCTCTTAGTCACCTCCCTTTACAACAATCGTAATATTTCCCCGTTAGTAGATCACCTTATTCAGCGGGTACTCTATCAATCCCTCCGCTCCGGCTTTCCGGAGTTCGGGAATCAGTCTCCTTACATCTTCTTCGTCTATGATAGTATCGATGTCCACCCAGTTCTCATCGAACAAATAGGACACCGTAGGCATCTTTATTGACGGAAGTATCTCTATTATCTTCTCAATGTCTTCCTTTTTCGCGTTCATCTTCAGGCCCACTTTGCCTTCCGCGAGTATAGCGCCCTGCAGCAGCAGGATAATGCGTTCCATCTTTTCCTTCTTCCACGCGTCGGTCCAGGCATCCTTATTGGCGATAAACCGGGTAGTGGATTCGCAGAGTGTCTCAACTATTTTAAGGCCGTTGGCACGCAGGCTGGAGCCTGTTTCCGTCACTTCGACTATGGCGTCGATCCCCATTTGCGTCTTTACTTCGGTAGCTCCCCAGCTGAACTCGACTTCGGCTGTCACACCGTTATCTTTCAGGTATCTTTTAGTGAGGCTCACAAGCTCAGTCGCTATTTTTTTACCCTCTAAGTCTTTTATGCTTTTGATTTTCGACGTTTCCGGCACCGCGAGCACCCACCTTACGGGTTTCATGCTTCTTTTCGCGTAAACCAGTTCCGCGACCCGTTCCACGTCCGAGGAGTTCTCCTCTATCCAGTCATTGCCGGTTATTCCGCAGTCTATTATGCCGTCTTCCACATAACGCGACATCTCTTGCGCTCGGAAAAGCACCACATCGATCTCGTCATCGTCGATGTCTGGAAAATACGATCTGGAGGATACTTTTATCCTGTATCCGGCCTTTTCGAATAACCGTACCGTCGTTTCCTGCAGACTCCCTTTCGGAATACCTAAACGCAGCTTATTAGTTCCCATTTTTACCTCTTTTCAGACTTGTGAATAATAAAATTCCACACACCAACCACAAACACCCCAGACTACCAACCGGAAGATAGAGGGCACAACCCTCCCTCCCTCTAAAGCAGTAGGGGTATATTGTAGTAAATCGAGTGTAGATTTTATATCAATATATAGATATAGTCAAGGACTTAGGTCATGACGCTCTAAAACGAAGCCCTCAGGGGCGCTTTTCCGTTTTTCTGACTCATTGACTACTACAGGCAGCTGTGTTAGACTAACTTTTAAAATAGGAGCCCTTTATGAACGATACTGACATGTCATACGAGCTAGCCAGGCACGGAGTGCTTATCCACAGGGAAAAACTCGCCATAGGAGCGGGCGGCAACACCAGCATCAGGGACGGCGATTTCATCATAATAAAGAAAAAAGGCACCGATATGTCATCCGGGAACCCCGATGATTACATGAGGGTCTCTTTTATGACGGCAAAACGGGGCCTGTCTTCCGAAATGAGCTCCGAAACCCCTTTACATCTGGCATGTTACGCGGCAAATGCCGATATAATGGCTGTCGTTCACGTACATTCACCCTACTCTATCGCTGCCGCCACACGAACAGACCTTCTTAAAAGTCCCTCTTATGAATTCGACTGCGTTATCGGAGAAAATGTCCCTGTAGTCGAATACATATCCCCGGGGTCGCAGGATCTCGGTTCGGCCGTAAGCGACAAGATCACCGGCGGGGCCAATACGGTTTTATTGAAACGGCACGGAGCGGTTGCCACGGGGGAAAATATACAAGAGGCGTATCTGCGCGCTCTTGCGCTGGAGCGGGGCTGCAAAACGTTCCTGCATAGCGATCAAACATAAGAAAGGAAACTTTATCATGGTAATGCACATCCTGCGCAGCAAGAAATTCTCCAAAAGGATAATGATAACTTTGTTAATTTTGATAATCCCCGCTTTTTTGCTGTGGGGTGTCGGCAATCTGGCCAACCAGCCTGAGCCTGTCGGACAGATCGGCGGAAAAAACATTACCACCGAAGATCTGAATGAAAGTATACAGGGCATGAAAATACAGCTGCTTTTCTCGTACTACAGCGACATGAACTCCCTTAACCAGGTCCTGCGCAACAGACCTATGTTGAACCTCATGGCGTGGGAGCGTCTTGTTCTACTCGCTAATGCCCGAAAAAATAAAATAACCGTCGGCAATAATAAAGTACTTGCCTTTATCGCCGGTCAGCCCGCGTTCATCCGGGGCGGTATTTTTGATAAAAAAGTCTATACATATGTACTGCGAAACAATCTTTCCATAACTCCCCGTCAGTTCGAAGAGCTTGTTCGGGAAAACATGCAGGTGCACAAGTTCCGCGAATCCCTGCTGCAGGGGGTCTACGTAACGGATGCGGAGACTTTACAAGCGTATAAGGCCATGAAAGATCAGGCGGTCCTTTCTTACATCGCGATAGATAAAGAGCAGTTCGCCGACCAGACTTCTGTAACCGACTCGGAAGTGTCGGCTTTTTACGAAGAAAATAAAGGATCTTTCCTGTCTCCCGAGCAGGTGTCGGTAGAGTATATCGAACTCCCCTATGCGGATGTCACTCAAAAAAACCGCGTCGTAGAGACATTGCAAAAAATATATCCCGACCTCGAAAGGTCTCCGGACCAGTTCCGACAGATCGCGGACGAAAACGGTCTTGCCTTCGGGGAAACCGGGCTTTTTACGAGAGAAGACGTTCTTCCTGAGATGAAGTTCTTCAAAGAATTTCATGAAACAGCTTTCTCGCTCAAAGACGACGACATCAGCACCCCTGTGTTCTCGGGACAGGACTCGGGAGCAATATACGTTCTCCATAAGACCGGAGGAGTGTCTCCGACGCCCCTGCCTTTGGACGCAGTCAGGGAGGCTCTGGCCAAAGGTATTACCGAAAAGAAGATGATACTGCTCGCCGGAGAGAAGGCCGGAGAACTACGCGACTCGATCACCTCGAGCGGTTCTACCCTGGAAGAGCAAGCCACTCGCCTCGAACTGCAAGTAATCACCACCGAACCTGTCTCAGCTGAGGGTTATATCAAAAACGTGGGGCCCGCGGAGGACATAGTCATGAGCGCTGTCAAATCCGGGGAAAACCAGTTAATGCCGCCTGTTCAGACAGTCAAAGGAGCCCTACTGGTCAGGGTCGATGCGATCATTCCCGCGGACGAAACGGAGTTTCAGAGCGTCAAAGACGCACTGAAAAATCAGCTTCTGGTACGCAAAAAACTGCGCTTGCTTGATGAATGGTTCGCCGGAAACACGTCCGACGTAAAACTGAACAAAAAACTTGAAAACCTTTAAGACGGGGTCACTCGAGGAATTTCTTCAGCTCTTTCATAAAGTGTGAGACATCTTTAAACCTGCGGTAAACCGAAGCGAACCGGACATAAGCCACTTCGTCCAGGTCATAAAGTTTTTCCATCACCATGTTCCCTATTAATGTGGATTTTATCTCCGGATCCGCTTTTTTCTGGATCTCTCTTTCGATCTCTCCGACCAGCTGATCTATCTTATCCATACTTACCGGACGTTTCTCGCAGGCCTTTATGATGCCGGCGCGGATCTTATCCCGGTCAAAACTTTTTCTGGCGCCATCACGCTTAACGACCATGAGAGGCGCTTTTTCGACATACTCATAGGTAGTGAACCGCTTGGCACACTTAAGGCATTCTCTTCTCCGCCTTATACTCATGCCTTCACCGCTCATCCGTGAATCTATTACCTTGTCTTCAGTACTTTTACAGAATGGACATTTCATGCGCTCATCACCACCATTTCTATGCCTGCTTCTTCAAGAAATTTCACGGCCAATTCATCCGGATACTCGCCTTCTATTATGATCTTTTTTATCCCGACGTTTATTATCATCTTGGCGCATATGCTGCACGGCTGCGTTGTTATGTACAACATCCCGCCTTCCAGACTTATACCATGCCTGGCAGCCTGGAGGAACGCGTTCTGCTCGGCGTGAAGCGCCCGGCAAAGCTCATGCCTTTGTCCGGAAGGTACACCCAGCTCCTCCCGCAGACAACCGACCTTATCGCAATGCGTTATACCCGAAGGCGCCCCGTTGTATCCGGTGGTAAGTATCTGTTTGTTCTTTACCACCACGGCGCCGACCTGCCTGCGCATACACGTAGACCTGGTCGAGACCAGCTTTGCGATACTAAGAAAATATTCGTCCCAACTGGGCCGCTCTATCGCTTTTTTGCTGTCCTCTGTTTTCTGGGCTTCGCTCATTTTTCCCCCTAGCTTATAGTCCCTTACACGCGTTTAGACCTCGAGACTTTCCATTTCATCTATCCAGTCCTTGTACAGAGGAAAGGCCTTCAGGAACTCCGTGACCTCTGCTCTTATGGTCTCCAGCTTCTTATCGTCTTCGCGGGCTTTTAACGCTTCATCCATAAATTCCGCGACCTTTGCCATCTCGCTTTCGCCCATTCCCCTGGTCGTGACCGCCGGCGTACCGATCCTTATCCCGCTTGTGACAAAAGGACTCTGCTCGTCGAAAGGTATCAGGTTTTTATTGACCGTTATCCCCGCCTTATC
>JAVCCB010000080.1 GCA_030765685.1 Candidatus Tantalella remota
AGGAGGCGCCGCTGCCAAAGGTAGCCGTAGTGCCATTGTCTCAGCACATCGGCGCACCCAACCAACCTCTTGTAGCCAAAGGCGATATCGTGGAGGAAGGCCAGCTGCTCGGCAAGGTCGACAGTTTTGTGTCGGCGCCGGTACATTCTCCGGTCTGCGGCACCGTTACAGACATAAAAAAGGCTTTTCATCCCGTTTTCGGACCCGTAATGTCGGTTTTTATCCAGAGGGACGAGACTAAAGGGCGGAAGACATACGCGGAACAGGACGTTGAGGCTTTTTCGCCAGAGGACATTATAGAAAAGGTCAAAAATGCCGGTATCGTAGGCATGGGAGGCGCCGCGTTTCCCACATATGTGAAGTTGAGCGTAAAAGAGAGCAAAAAAGAGATCGATACGCTCATTATAAACGGCGCGGAGTGCGAACCCTATCTGACATGTGACCACATTATAATGACCCGCAAAACGCAGGAGATCCTCAAGGGCATAGAACTGCTGATGCAGGTCATCGAGCCGAAGAATGTCTATATAGCGATCGAAGACAACAAAAAAGCCGCTTTATTCTCATTCCAGAAAGCTATAAGAGAATCTACACATAAGCCGATATCCAAGATCAGGGTAGTGCCGCTTAAGACGAAATACCCGCAGGGCGGGGAAAAACAGCTCATAAAAGCTATTTCCGGCAGGGAAGTCCCGCCGGGAGGGTTGCCGCTCGACATAGGGTTTCTTGTACAGAACGCGGCCACGGTATACGCGATATATGAGGCCGTATATTTTGATCGTCCCTTGATAGAAAGAATGGTGACTATCTCCGGAGATTGTCTCGAACGTGCGGGCAACTATCTGATAAGAGTAGGCACCACCGTTAAAGAGATCATGGAATCTTACGGGCTGGAGTTCGCTTGCGAGCCAAGCAAGATCATCATGGGGGGGGCCATGATGGGTGTAGCGCAGCCGCAGGTAGATGTGCCGGTACTTAAGGGCACTTCGGGAATACTTTTTCTTTCAGAGAAGGCCTCGAAGGTCTTCGAAGAGGGGCCCTGTTTAAGGTGCGCGAAATGTGTGGATGTGTGTCCGGTCAGATTGCTTCCCACGGAGATAATGCGCAATGTAAAGAAACAGAGATGGGAAGAAGTGGACAAGCTTTATATATCCGATTGTATGGAATGCGGCAGCTGTATGTATGAGTGCCCGGCCAGAATCCCGCTCGTGCAGTACATCAAGGAAGGCAAGGCCGCCGTGGCTGGCAAAAAATAGACATGGAAAGATTAACGATAAACATATCCCCGCACGTGGTATCGCCTGTTGATACGCGATACATGATGAAAGGGGTACTAAAGGCGCTTATTCCCGCGGTGGCCGTCAGTCTGTTTTTTTTCAGATGGTACGCGGTGGGAGTGATATTTACCTCTGTGGCGGGTTGTGTTATCGCGGAATATGTCGGTCAAAAGATCCGGGGGAAACAGGTCCGGGTGAACGACCTGAGCGCGGTAGTGACGGGGCTCTTGCTGGCGATGGTATTGCCTCCGGCGATCCCGCTATGGATGGCCTTTCTCGGCGCGATCTTCGCGGTTCTGATGGGAAAAGAGATCTTCGGCGGCCTGGGGTGCAACATCTTTAACCCGGCACTTCTTGCGAGGGCGTTCCTTATGGCGGCTTTCCCGGTCGCACTTACTACCTGGACTATGCCCGTAACGCTTGACGCTATGACCACGGCGACCCCTCTGGGGCTTGCTAAGTTTGGGCCTTATGCCGCGTCGTACATGTCTTTATTTTTGGGTAACGTAGGCGGGTCTCTGGGTGAGACGTCCGCGTTAGCTCTTCTGCTGGGGTTGGGATACCTTTTGTATTGTAAGATCATAGATTACCGGATACCGCTTGCGTATATAGGGACAGTCGTCGTGCTTTCGACGATCTTTTATTTCATATCTCCCGACAGGTTTATGCCGCCGCAGTTCTACCTGCTGGCGGGAGGACTGCTTCTTGGGGCCGTTTTTATGGCGACAGATCCGGTCACATCACCGATCACGCCGAAGGGAAGATGGATCTTCGGCATAGGGTGCGGTCTTGTGACTATGATCATCAGGTGGTGGGGCGGACTCCCGGAAGGAGTTATGTACTCTATACTGTTTATGAATGCGTTTACGCCGCTGATTAACCGCATGGCCAGACCGCGCAGGTTTGGCATGGTCAGGGGAAAAGTATGATAAAGAAGATCCTTAATAACAACACTCTCAGAATGATAACGGCGCTCACGGTGGTGGGGATATTTTCCGGCGCAGTGCTCGTTCTTGTGCACAATTACACGGTACCGAAGATCGAAGCGAACAAGACAAAAGAGACCGAAACGGCGATAAAGGAGATCTTTCCATCCGCGGCAAAGATCGCGGAGACAGTGTACCCGGGGGTCTTTAAGATAACGGGACATGGCGGGACTCCGGGGGGATACGCGTTTATCGCCGCGGGCAACGGGTACCAGGGCGAGATAAAGATGATAGTCGGGGTTGATGCGGAAATGACGACTATGCTGGGTATGCAGGTCCTGGAATCCCAGGAGACGCCCGGATTGGGTGCGGAGATAGTTGGAAGCGCTTTTCGGGACCAGTTCAAAGGGCTGTCACTCGCGCAGCCGATAACGTATATTAAAAACCAGAAGCCGGAAAAGCCGGGACAGATAGAGGCCATAACCGGCGCTACGATATCGTCAAAAGCGGTCGTGAACACTCTGAATAAAAGGATAGAACAGATACGCAAGAAGGTAAAAGACAAGTGATGCTAAAAGATTTTCTAAAAGGATTATGGAGGGAGAACCCGGTATTCGTTCAGGTGTTGGGAATGTGCCCGACGCTTGCGGTTACCACCAAGGCGGTGTTCGGCGCGTCCATGGGGATGGCGACGACGTTTGTTGTTGTATCTTCCAGCATTGTGATATCCCTGATCCGCCGGTTTATCCCGGAGCAGGTGCGTATCCCGATGTTCACGGTCATTATTGCCACGTTCGTGACGGCGGCGGACTATTTTCTCAAGGCTAATTTTTATCAGATAAGCAAAGCCCTGGGGCCGTACGTTCCGCTTATCGTTGTTAATTGCCTTATTCTAGGAAGGGCCGAAGCGTTCGCGTCCAAGAACGGTGTCTTCAGGTCGTTTTTGGATGCGCTGGGTATGGGGCTGGGGTTTACCTGCGCCCTGGTAGTGCTGGGGGCGATACGTGAAGTGCTGGGAGCGGGGACGGTTTTTGGTTACAGGGTGATGTGGGACGGTTTTTCAAACTGGATAGTGATGATATTGCCCGCGGGAGCGTTCCTTACTTTAGGGCTTCTTGTGGGGGTGTTTAATATGGTGGATAAAAAAATAAGCGTAGAGAAGAAATAAAAAATGGATTACACGAAGACCATACAGGAACTGATACTTATTCTTATTGCGGCAAGCATAACTAATAACTTTGTGCTGACGTATTTTCTGGGTATATGTCCGTTCATAGGGGTCTCCAACAAGGTTGAAAGTTCCATCGGTCTCGGGATAGCGACGACATTTGTCATGACGCTTGCGGCGACGGTGACGTGGTTGATCTATCACTATGTTCTTGTTCCGTACAACCTTGTTTTCTTGCAGTACGTAACGTTTATCATAGTCATAGCCAGTCTTGTACAGTTTGTGGAGATGTTTATAAGAAAAGTGTCACCGCCCCTGTACAAGGCGTTAGGAATATTTCTGCCTCTTATAACCACGAACTGTGCCATTCTCGGCCTCACGCTTTTTATGGTGCTCAGGAACTATACCTTTCTCGAATCTATTGTTTTCGGGCTTGGCGCCGGGGTTGGTTTTACGCTGGCGCTTGTGGTGATGGCGGGAATACGTGAGGAGTTGGAGTTTGCCGACGTCCCGGAGCCTCTTAAGGGTGCGGGGATAACGCTGATCCTGGCGGGTATGCTCGCTCTTGCCTTTATGGGTTTTGGGGGGATAATCAGCGGATAAAAAACAGAGCCTAGGGTTCAGAGTACAGTTCAGGGTTCGTAGTTGGTAGTTCGTAGAAGAAATTAAGATGCCAGTTTTTCTAAAAACTATGAACGCATAACTAAGAACAAATTTGCAGTTCAGAAGTGTCTAAATTATGGATAATCTGATGTTAGCTTCAATATTGAGTATGACCGGCCTCGCGATATTATTCGCGGGCATTCTCGCGTTTGCGGACAAGAAATTGCGGGTAGAGGAAGATCCGATGATAGTCGAAGTCCTGAGTCTCCTGCCGCACGTCAACTGCGCCGCCTGTGGGCAGGTAAGCTGTCACGCGTTCGCGGAGCAGATAGTACAGGAACATGCGGATCCTGCGGGGTGCAGGGTCATGGGAGAAGAGGCTATGGAAAAACTCTGCGCACTTGTCGGCAGGGGCGGGGGAGGACAGCACCCCGAGATAGCCGTTGTCCATTGCGCGGCTGAAGAGGAAAACAAGAAACCGATAGCCGATTACACTGGAAGGCAGTCCTGCCGGAGCGCCGAGCTGAATTTTGGCGGCGGGATGCAGTGTGAATACGGTTGCATGGGGTTCGGAGATTGTGTGGCTGTATGTCCTTTTGACGCGATACATATGGAAAAAAGACTGCCCAGGGTTGATGTGGTGAAATGTGTCGGTTGCGGGAAATGCGCCGAAGCGTGTCCGCGCGGCATCATAAGGATGACGAAGCAAGAACACAAAAACCTTTTTTATGTGGCGTGCTCTTCCCGCGATAACGCTCTCAGGGTAAGGCAGGTTTGTGGGGTAGGCTGTATAGCCTGCGGTATTTGCGAGAAACTTTCCCCGGAAAAATTCTTTGTAGTTACAGATAATCTTTCGCGCGCGGATCTTAGCAAGCAAGACAAGCAGGAAGAGATAGAAACGGTAGCGGCGAAATGCCCGACGAAAGTCATAAAGAAAGCATAAGCGAAGACTATGAATATCGCGGTTTTTGTATCAGGAAACGGAAGCAATCTTCAGGCGCTGATCGATGCCGAAGCGAAGGGAGACCTCGCGGGAGGCAGGATCGTTCTTGTAGTAAGCGATCACCGCGACGCGTACGCGCTCCAGCGGGCTGCGGATGCGGGGGTAGAGATCTTTGTTCAGGAGGCCGGGGGATTTGCTACGAGGGAGGAATACGACAAAGCCATAAGCGAGGAGCTGAAAGAAAAGAACATAGATATGATAGTTCTTGCGGGCTTGATGCGTTTGCTCAGTCCGTCTTTTGTGGAGGAATACGAGGGAAGGATACTCAACATTCACCCGGCACTTTTACCCTCATTTAAGGGGGTTCACGGCATCCGTGACGCGTATGAACACGGTGTGAAAATGACCGGGGTGACGGTTCATATCGTCAGCGCCGAGATGGACGATGGTCCTATCATAGCCCAAGTGAGTGTCCCGGTATTGGAGGATGAAACGCTGGATTCTTTGGAGGCGAAGATACACGCGGAAGAGCATAAGCTTTACCCGGAGGCGGTAAGTTTTTTTGTGCAGGGAAAGATAAAAGTGGATGGCAGGAAAGTAAATATATCGAAGACGTAAAGGCTTGTGGACTGGAAGAATAAAAAAATAAAAACAAGGAGAATACAATGGCTGCGAAGATCAAAGAGATAAAGGGAAGAGAAGTAATGGATTCCAGGGGGAACCCGACTGTTGAAGTAGATGTAGTTCTTGAGGACGGGTCTCTTGGCAGGGCGATAGTTCCCTCGGGCGCGTCGACGGGAGAGCATGAAGCTGTTGAGCTAAGGGACGGGGACAAGTCCAGGTATATGGGCAAAGGCGTGTTGACGGCCGTAGGGAACGTGAACGGAGAGATAGCGGCGAAGGTCGTAGGAATGGACGCGGAAGAGCAGGCGACACTTGACCAGGCGCTTATCGATCTTGACGGAACACCCAACAAGGGCAGGCTGGGAGCTAACGCGATACTGGGAGTTTCCATGGCTGCCGCGAAAGCCGTCGCGATCTCCAAAGGGCTGCCTCTTTTTCAATATCTTGGCGGGGCAGACGCTAAAATACTTCCCATACCTATGATGAATATCATAAACGGAGGCGAACATGCCGACAACAACGTGGACCTGCAGGAATTTATGATCATGCCCATAGGGGCTCCCTCTTTCAAGGAAGCTCTCAGGATGGGGTCGGAGGTGTTTCACAACCTCAAGAAAATACTGTCAGCGAAAAAATATTCGACTGCTGTTGGAGACGAAGGAGGCTTCGCGCCGAACCTGCAGTCAAATGAAGAAGCTGTCGAGGTTATTCTGGAGGCGATCGCCGCGGCGGGATACGAAGCGGGCAAAGAAATAGCGATAGCTCTGGATCCGGCTTCCAGTGAATTCTATAAGGACGGGACATACGTTCTTAATGCCGAGGCGGATCCCAAAAAGAGTGATGAACAGATGGTTGATTTTTACGCCAATTGGGTAGAGAAATATCCTATAGTATCCATCGAGGACGGTCTTGCCGAAGACGACTGGGACGGCTGGAAAGTAATGACAGAGAAACTGGGCGACAAAATACAGCTTGTAGGAGATGACCTTTTTGTTACCAATACGGAGCGTCTTCAGGAGGGTATAGACAAGGGTATCGCGAACTCTATACTCATTAAGGTGAACCAGATAGGGACCTTGACCGAGACTTTCGCGGCCATAGATATGGCGAAGAAAGCCGGATACACCGCGGTTATGTCCCATCGTTCCGGAGAGACCGAGGATACGACCATCGCTCATCTCGCGGTAGCTACGGGTACCGGGCAGATCAAGACCGGTTCGACCTGCAGGACGGACAGGATATGCAAGTATAACGAACTCCTGCGTATCGAAGAATTGCTCGGAGATAAGGCGGTGTACGGAAGTCAGATATGGAAAGGAAAAAAATAACCCTCTTTATCATACTAGCTGTGGTTCTTCTTGGCCTCGTGTTTTTGCCGGGATTCTCGGAACTTAACAGGCGCCGAGAAGAGAACGTCCAGCTAAAGAAGCGGATCCGGTTCCTGGAAGAACATAATGACCAGCTGAAAGGTGAGTTGGTGCAGCTAAAACAGGATCCCACCTATGTGGAGCAGAAAGCCCGGGAAAAACTCGGTGTCGTCAAAAAAGGCGAGATAATATACGGGGACAGTCGGGAGAATTAAGTATGCGCATTTTTGACCAGAAATTCAGAGAGCACAAGCTGAAGTATATTGTGCAATCCGTGGCAGGCGGCCTTGCTATATGTGTATCGCTGCTTTTTTTTGATATGCTCAGACAACCCGTGATCATATCCTCACTCGGAGCGAGCGCGTTTATCGTTTTCTGTACACCCCATAGAGGCACGGCGACGGGAAGGCATCTTATAGGCGGGTATATTCTCGGCATAATAGCCGGCCTGCTTGTTCACCTTATGGCACGTGTATCCTTTGATATGTATATTTCGGAGATGTTATATAACATTCTCATCGGGGGGGTCTCGGTAGGCTTAGCAGTGTTTATGATGGCTATAACCAACACTGAGCATGCGCCGGCAACGGGGATAGCGCTTGCTATTGGGCTTAACGGAGCCACCGGATTACAGCTGGTGCATATAATTGCCGCCATAGTGGTCATTTCGGCGATACACAGAGTGACAAAAGCCTGGATGGTAGATCTTATTTAGAAGAGTTGTTTTCTCGGAGGAACCGCCGCACCTGCCGGATATTTTTTAAACCCTCAGTCGCACCCATTCCCGTACACACTAGTGAAGAAACAGCCGAAGCAAAGGCAAGGTTTTCCTTTTTTTCTTCGAAGAACTTGTCTTTTCCCCGCAAGCAGTATCTGTAGATGAGTCCCGCGGTAAACCCGTCGCCTGCGCCTATTGTGTCTACGACAGGCACGCGGAAAGCCGGACAATGTATTTTTTCCTTCCCGTCCCAGAAAAAAGAGCCGCTACTGCCCAGGGTTACCACGGTATTCTTTGGCAGATGTCCGAGTGCTGCGGAGAGGGTTTTTCCGCCGAAGATCCCCAGAGTGTCGATGTCGCTGAGCTTCAAAAGATCCGCGTGAGCGATAAGCTTTTTTATGCGGGCTCTTGTCTTGCGCTTGTTCTTTATCCTGGACGGACGCCAGTTCGGATCATATGTCGTGAACAGTCCTTTTCTTTTTGCGCGGATCATCAGCTTGAGCGTGTTTTCGAAGGTGTGGTCTGTGTAGGAATATCCCGAGCCCGCGTGAAAAACATCCATTCCCCTGAACAAGGTGGGGGGGAGGTCCGTTTGCTTGAAAGCGGCGTGCTCTCCTTTGGCCCGGTAAAAAAGGTAAGAAGAATTTCCCTTTTTATCTATGCGGGCAAAAGCAAGTCCGGTTTTTATTTTCTTTTCCGGGACGACATGAGTGGTAGATATGTTTTCGGAGCGCATCACGCTGAGCAGTGCTTTTCCCAGAAAATCCTGCGCATTTTTGGTGAGCATCGATACCGGAAGTCCCAGCCGGGCGCACTGTATTGCGATATTAAAGACAGACCCGCCGGGGCGAGCCTGGAAAGAAAGCTCACCTTTTTTGTTGTCGCCGGTCGAGATCACGTCAAAAGAGATATTACCGCAGCAAAGCAATTTTCTGTCTATAGTCATACATAGAATATAAAGCAAAGATGGGGGTATGTCAATCGCAACCAGGGGGCCGGGTTCCCTCCGCAGCCTTTCTAAGTTGTAATATCATAATAAGTTAGCCTCTATTGCATCCAGCACATAAGCAATATAAGTCATTATAACGTAACAAGTTGTAGAGAAGGGAGGGGGGAGGGAGGTAAATAACTAGATTTTTATTGACATAACTAACTTTTTTATGATATAATGCCGACACAGCGAGTCGTTATTATGTAATGCCTTATAGTTAATATATAAATTTTACAACGTATATATAACGGGGAACATGAGAAAACAGACAAGAGCACAGAGAAGATGGATAAAAATGATAGCGGTCGTGCTTATCTTTGCCTTTCTGTGTGACCAAAGCTCATTTGCCCTCCAACCGGACCGGCGTTTCACTGAAAATCACACCTTGAATCCCGAATCAAGATTCATGCCTGTAGTCAAAGGCGAGGGGTTCAGCATGCGGGAGCAGGAACCGGAACTTACCAGAAGACTCAAGGACGATGCGGGACTTTTATACGTAAGCCACCTGATCGGTAAAGTCCTTGCTGCCAATGGAAGCATAATAAGCGCGAGAGGATTAAAGCGTCTTGTTAAAAGACACGTCTCTCATATTGGCGCGATCAGTTTTGATATTGACGGCTTAAGGAAAGACGGTATGACTTTTTGCCTTCCCTACACAAGCCCTGATACCGGCAGGCAGTGCACGCTTCGATATTATCTTTCGGAAGATGAACCCGTGGTCAGCCTGGGGGCCGATTCTATTTTGATAGGCGTTGGCAGCGCGAGAGTGATTTTCGAAGAAACGGAGCCCTTCGAAGTGCCCGACAGGGAGGTATACGTCAGGATAGAAAAGATCAGGGTTCCCGCAGACCCTTCCGCGGAAGAGGAAGAACGAATTGATGATCAGATCGCAGAGTTCTTGAGTAAATATGATCTGATGATGGGGGCAAAGCGGGACTATGCTGAAGATGTGATTAGAGAAATGAAACTGAACCTTCATGAGCATGGCAACGGAGGTACCATAAAAGTTTTGGTGGGGGCGAAATTCGATCTCAATCCCAATGCGATAAGGATCGTAGTGGAGGATAACGGTCCGGGTCTTTCGGGAGACCTGAACGATATTATAAGAAAGTCTTTTCGGAGGAGCGAGAAAAGAGAAGGTGGCCAAGGCTTGCTTATGGTTGCGTTTGTCCCGGACGAGACAACGGTAGAGACCGGTGGAAAGAGGTGGGTCAGAAAGGAAGTCTCCGCGCTGACGACTGACATTTTTGTCGAAGACGGGAAAAGCGATATGGTTATGGGAACTAGGCTGACCATGGATTTTTCATTGGATACCACCCGCCAAAGGATAAAATCACCGGGAAAAGAATTCAAGACAAAACTAGAAGGCTTTGGCCTTTACAAAAAGCAAGATACTTTTCTAAGAACCCGCACCTTCAATCGAAGCGGAGCAAAACTCCCCACAAAGTCCCGCGGGTTCCTGCTTCACGCGATCGATGTTTATTTCCAGGATACGCCGATACATGATCTTCAGACTCTCGTGGGGTATGTGATGGAGAAAGAAGTCTCCGGAGAAGTGGACGCCGATGTTGCGAAGAATATGATAACGGAGATACAGAGGACGGCGGCCAGGCTAAGGGAATATTATTACGCGCACTATCCCGAGAATACCGAGACCTGGACAGACAAGGAATCAGACGACTTCATTCAGGCGATACTGGCCTTAAAAGGTGAGCAGCTGAGCATTATAGATGGACTCATCATGTCATTGACCGACCTGGCTCCGGGCGCGGAGCTGGTTCATGACGGAGCGGTTTATTTCCGCCTAAGGGCCGCGCAGTTTTTTGAAGATCTTCACCAAAAGCACAGGAGGATATTGTTCGCGGACGCTATGGTCCAGGATCGGATGTCCCGAGGGCCTGGAGGATCCTCGGGGCGCGTATCTGCGCGGCAAGGAACGGGAGAAGCGGATCTCTCAAGAGAGGAGGCTCCGGACCTGTCGGGAGATTCATCGATCGCCGACAGCGAAGCGGATGTTGTGACAAAAATCATTTTGACCACGCTGGGAGTCGATCAGGAAAAACTGGACTGGGAAAAAGAAGCGGGAGGATATTATACTGCGATTATTTCGGCAACAGAGTTGAATTGGAATGCCGCGCAGACAGCCTTCAACTTGCCGGAAGACTCTCTTCCTGGAGGAAGCGTACTCCTGGTACAATATAAGGACAGACCGATATACGCCTTTCTTAGGCAGGGGAATAAACCGGCTCATGTTCTGGAGCTTTTGCGTTATTACAAAAATATAGAGCCGAAAAGAGCCGCGGATATAGCAGGAGGCATTATAAAGATAGCCAATGTCCGGGGGGTTACCCGGTTCATGATAGACAAGCCGTATCCTCCTTATATTTATGCGGCGGCGGAACCTTCAGATGAGATTTCCCCGGTAACGCATATGCCGTCACAGCGAAGGCTCGAAGTTTTTGCGCATATCAGGATACCGGTTCTGCCCGGGGTATTTGGCGGAACACATACGTCGAGCAATTTGAGTGCGAGTGCGGCGGCAAAATATGCCGGGGCAGGGAAACGGGTTTTGGTAATAGGCACGGGTGCCGGGACCGAAGCGGTTCTGGCTGCGAAAAAAGGCGCTATTGTTGATGCTGTGGATATCAAGGAGATGGCGATAGCCAATACGAAACTGACTTGTTCTATCGCGGGGGTAGAGGATAAAGTAAACGTTTTTCGCAACGATCTTTTTAGCGGCCTGGGAAAGTACGATCTGATAGTATTCAATATGCCGCATTATTATGACGCAAGAGTCCCCGCGGGGAGGATCACCCCCTCGGGTAGGAATCTGTATGATGTCGAAGGGGCAATGCTGCGGAAGTTATGTTTGGGGATATCGGAACATTTAACCCCGCAAGGCAAAGCCCTGCTTGTTAACAGCGCTGATGCGGCTACAGAGCATTTGTTCCGGAAATATATTCCCGAAGACATAACATTACAAGTGGAAGAGGGCCAGGGATCTCGATTATATGTGTTGACGAAAAGAGACCGGGAAAAACACAGCATCGTCATTCGGTCGGAGCCCAAGCCTCTTACGCGTCCTGAGAGACAAGTGCGGGAAGTCTTTTCAGATAGCGGCAGGCAAAAAGCGACCACAACTATGCCTATACTGAGACCCGGGTTGACGGAAGAGGAGGTAGCTTCCAGGACAAATGCTCGGGACAGATTCGAACAATTTCTGGACGCTATTAGAAAAGGCAGGTATCAGGATGGCAGGGTGGTTGATCTGCGGAAGCTGCCTCAGGACAAAGAAATAATACTCATAGGGGATTTGCATGAACGTCTGGATAATTTAAGAAAAATACTCGCCGACGAACGGACAGTGACGGTTGGAGGGGACAAGGTAACAAAAACGGTGCAGCAGATGGTGGAAGACGGTGATGCCGTTCTTATATTTCTGGGGGACGCGGTACACGCGGAACTGGGCAAGGGCAAACCCCTGGACCTCAGCATGGAGCGCTCGCTCGAGATGATGAAATGGATCGCAGAGCTCAAAACTCAGAATCCGGACAATGTATATTACGTTCTGGGGAATCATGACGATATAGACTGGCCTTGTTCAAAAAACAATATTGACCAGTCGGAAATATACAGGGAAAAACTATCACAAGCTTACGGGCTCCCCGCGCAGACCGGCAGTAAGTACATGGATCTGTACCGGGAATTCATTAGGATAAGTCCGATAATGCTTATAGCTGACGGTCTGGTGGCTACTCATGCGGGGCCCGCGAAGAACGCGACATTAAGACAGATCAAACATGTAACACAGGAAAAAATAACAGAAGATTTTAAGAACAACGAATATGCGGTCGCTATGGTTTTGTGGGGCAGACATGAGAAAATATTCGAAAACCCGTCCTTTGAAAACAACAATGACCTGACAGAGGAGCAGAAAAGGTTCGTAGCGCAAACTCTTTATTCCGACAAGGATGTCATAAGATTTCTGAAACGCATGGGTCAGCCGAAAGGTGTTTTTGTTTCAGGTCATACTCCCCAGCTTTTACCTGCGGGATCTTTTTATTCCAGGGTAAGTGATCATCAGTTCATCGTATACGCAGGGGGGCCTTTCGCGGGGTATGCCGCCTATAGGAAGGGCAGCATAGAGATGGTGGATATAAACAAAAGATTGGCACCGCGGAAGTACAAGGTTTTGTCACAGGGCAAGGAAAGGTCTTTTTGGAGGAAACTGTACGAAAAAGTAATAAAGAGATCTTCTTCTGGAGATCAAAGGTTCTGGGACCCGGGTTCACCGTCTGCCGGTCAGCCGGCGGATTCAAACCGGGCATCGCGTCGGAGAGTCAATATGTATCGGGAAATGGCGGTACAGGCCAGGCAGTTTATAGAGGAAAACAAGACCAGATATTGGGATGAGGGGTTGAGGATCACGACCTCTGAAGGGCATGCTTATGAAGTGTAGAGAAGGCTTGAGCAGGAAGGAATATTGTCGGAAATATTTTACTGGTTAAGGAATGACGAATTTCATGTATGGGTTATTACTCGGGACGGTTTTATAATCGACGCGTATCCGCGTGACAAGGAAGCTCCCCGGGTCATTAGACAGGGAGAAGAGGGAGACGAATACAAAGGGGATCATATCAGTAAAGTAGCAGGCAGCGTGGACAATAAAAAGAAATGGGATGAGGTGTCAGAGTTTCTGGAGATGCCTCGTAAAATGGAAGAGATAGCCAGCCGGGCCAGGCAGGAAGCAGGCATCCCGGAGATCTGGAAAATAGAGGACGCGGTCAAGAATAATGTCGATGTCAAAGATGGGAATAAAACATGGGGCTATTACGCGCCGACGCCTACGGTGATAGCATTACAGGTGCTTATGTACATGAAAGCACTTAATCCTGATGCTAAATTTTGTGACATAGGAAGCGGGAAGGGGCAGTTCGCGTTTCTTGCCGCCGCCGCGCCGTCTGTGCGATTTCCCTCGGTGACAGGGATAGAGATAAGAGAAACTCTTCATGCCGGAGCCGTGGAGTCTCAGGAAGAACTTGCCGGCACTGAAGGGATTGAAAACATTACGTTCGTTAACGGAAATTTTCTAGAGGAAGACCTATCGGAATATGACGTATTGTATTTTTTCTACACAAACCCGACGGATATGTCTGCGCTTGAATTCAACCGGATATTGAGGGAAAAGATGGTAAGTCTTACAGGAATGAAACCCGGAGCTAGATGGGTGGTATGGGGAGATGTTGAAGCCCCTATTAGCGATGACGAGGAACTGTCGCATGAGATCATTCCGCTTGGCAAAAGGGCAGGCATCAGTGGAGGATTATCCGTGTATACGAGGCACGACACCGGTTCGGCGGCACGCCAGGGAACAGGAGAAGACTATCCTGAAAAGGCAGGCAGGGTTACCGGACGAGACAAAAAGCTTCCGGACGGTGAAGCGGAGATTAAAATTCTCGAACAAACAGTACCCCAGAAAGAGTCAGTAATGTTGAGAAGGCTGAACGAGTGGTTTTACAGGTTCAAGGCGACTAAAACTTTCAGCGATGTTTTTTCAACGAGTGCCTCAAGGGGGTCTCCATGGACGCGTACCGAAGCGGAGCGGTTTGCCCGACAACTCGACCAGATGGACCAGCATGGAGAACTTCCCGAGGTGATAACAGTTTATGAGATAGGATGCGGGAATTGCCGGTTCGCGGGAGAATTTCTCAGCTATCTGCAAGAACTGCGCCCGGCGTACTATAAGCGGATCTCTTATGTTATAGGAGATTTTTCTCCGGAGATGCTTAAGGAAGCAAGCAAGACACCCTATATCAAGTCACACCTGGAGCATGTGTCGTTTGTCGAGGTCGATGCCACCGGGCCGTTGCCTTTTACCGAGCCGGCGGTGCTTATCCGGGCCAATGAACTTTTAGATGATCTTATGCCCATGCAGCTGCTGAAAAAAGAGAACGGGAAATTTTATGAGATGCAGGTTGAAGTCAGCGTCGAGCCGTTGGCCGAGTTCAAGACCAGAGATGGTGAGATGGTGGAGAGGGATAGCGCCGTCAGGTGGATGCGAGAGAACGATCTGGAACAATTAGCCGGGCTAGATCCGTCATTTCTGGAAAATATAGAGATCTCCGAAACCTGGTCCCTTATCGAGGATATAACGGATTATCCATATGGAGAAATGTTAAGGGAAGCATATGAAGACGTCGAATACGCGGAGATCCCACACACTGTGGCTGCTTTCGATTTTACGCAGAGAGTTGTGCAGCATCTTTATCCGGGGTATGGCCAGTTTGTCGCGTATGATTACGGTATCTATAAAGATTCCATGGATTTGACGGGAATTTTTCGCCGATACGGCGGTCAGCCTACGATGGATGTGAATTTCCTGCTGTTGGAAAAAATACTTGAAGAAAAACTGGGAGCGGGGTTTGTTCGGATCCAACGTCAGCCGGAAAACATGCTTTATTCTGACGGGCTGGACAGCGTATTGGGAAGGAATTTTTACAGGATGGAAGCTATCAGTCCGCTATCTGAAGAGAAGGATAGAGGGGGGGGAGATCCGGATCAAGCGGCACAAAAGTTCATTGATTCGCTCATAAACTGGATAGAGGCGCGGGCCATAGAGACAGGTATAAGGGGAGAAAAACTGGTTATTGGAATTGATACGAGCTGGATACCGGAAACACAGCTCGACCTTGCCGGGATGCAGCAGCTTCTCGCGAGTATCAGGAACCTTTCCACAGGCAGACTCAAAGGGTTTGAGAATATCGAGGTATGTATAAGTGATGATCCGCGCGCGCTTGCCGACACAGTGTGGGACGCGAGAAGGTCAAAAGATCCGAAAGCTTCGCTCACGCCGCTATCTAACGTGGTTATTCTTGGAGACGAAGATGTTCTTGACGCGGAACTATTCCGCTCTTTCAAGGGAAACGCAAAAGAGGATAGCGCGTTTTTCGCTAAAGTGGTATTGCCGGAAGATTTGTCGGAAGAAACGGATATCGATCTTTTGGCCATGGTGACAGAGATGTTGGAGATGGTTTCTTCTGCCGATCCGGACAGCCCGCGTGAATTTTATGTCGAGATACCGGACGCGGACAAAGTCCCGCTTCACAGGTTGACCGAAATATACGAAGCCCGGAGCAAAGCGCTTACTGCCGCGTAATCAGGTAAAAAACCGCTTGCTTCGGTTGGGCAGATTTGCTATAATCAGCAGTCACAAGGATTTACTATTATCGCGGGGTGGAGCAGAGGTAGCTCGTGAGGCTCATAACCTCAAGGTCGGAGGTTCGATTCCTCCCCCCGCAACCAACATTTTGGGCATCTACAGACAGTGGATGCCCATTTTTTTTATGCCCAAAATATTGGTTCATGAGACCGATCTTATAGATCGGTCTCATCTGTCTTTTGCCGCACACTTTCCAGAAAAACAAGTTTTTCTGGAAAGCATTTGCAAAAGCCAGTGCGGGTGTAGGGAACCTCGTCGCTGCGCTCCTCGGTTTCCTCCCCCCGCAACCAAAAAAAGGGCATCTACGAAAGTAGGCGCCCTTTTTTTTATGCCCTAATTTTGGCGAAACGATTGATGGGGAAATTTTGTAAGATTAATCGTTTCATATACATTCGTCGATTTCAGATCAAAAACGAAAAGGTTTTTGTCTGAAAGTCTCCTCATGTATATTTGCGGGTGTAGGGACCCTCGGGCGCTATCTGGACGCGGGTCGGGTTCCTCCCCCTGCAACCAAATTTGAGGACCCGTATAGGGTCCTTTTTTTGTCCTTAAATTTGGTTTATGTGATCGATTTCAAGCAAAACGACCGGATCGATCACACCTGTCTTTTTCTTCACAATTTTCAGAAAAGCAAGCTTTCCAGAAAATTGCTCGAAAAATCCAGCGTGGGGGCAGGGACCCTCGCGTGCTATCTGGATGAAGGTCGGCTTCCTCCTCTTAGCGGGGATCAATTAAATGGCCACTTTTATGTGATCCCGGATATTCGCCTTTCGCCTTCGCCAAGGCTATGGCGGACAGGTCGGCGAATTCCGGGATGACGTTGTGGTTCCCGCTGGAGTTTATCCTGTACCGAACTTGTTCTGGCACAGGGCGGAAATGACGTTCGTGGGTTCCTGATATCTCGATCCCTCACGATCCTCCGCCAGTCGCACAGTCGCACAGTTTACAATTCACAGTTCACTGTTTACCGTTTACAGTTTACTATTCCTGGTTAAAAATGAACATCGTCATCCCCGCGAAAGCGGGGATCCAGTAAAAGTATTGCTTCCTTTTGATTCCCGCTTCCGCGGGAATGACGTTCGAGGGCCTTTGATATCTCGATCCCTCACGATCCTCCGCCAGTCGCACAGTTCACAATTTACAATTCACAGTTTACTGTTTATCGTTTACAGTTCCCTATTCAAGGTTATCAATGCAGGCATTTTGATTGATCTAACGAGCCTTGAGAATCCAGCATTGAGCATCTAACCCTGTTCCCTGTTCACAGTTCACAGTTCACTGTTCACTACTTACAATTGACACAACATACTATATATGCTATAAAATTTACTTCGATATATGGTGTACCCCTTATATATACCACGTAAATAATTAGAGGAGTGAATCATGATAGAGCGATACACGCGTCCTGAAATGGCCGGCATCTGGACGGATAAGAACCGTTTCCAGAGGATGCTGGATGTTGAAATACTTGTCTGCGAAGCTTTTGCCGAGCTCGGTGCCATACCAAAAGAAGCGGTCAAGACCATTAAAGCAAAGGCCGCCTTTACTCCGGAACGCATAAAAGAGATCGAGGAGATTACCAATCACGATGTCGTCGCGTTCATCAAGAATATTTCCGAGAACGTTGGGGAAGACGCCAAATATTTTCATTTCGGCCTTACTTCAAGTGACGTGCTTGATACGGGATATTCTCTGCAGATGGTCGAAGCTATTGATCTGATCATAAAAGGTGCCGAAGAAGTAAGAGGCGCCCTGAAAGAAAAAGCAAAAAAATATAAAAAGACTCCGATGATGGGACGCTCGCACGGCGCGCACGCGGAACCTATATCGTTCGGCCTGAAGATGGCGCTTTACTACAGGGAGATGGAACGGAACATCGAAAGACTGCAAAGCGCGAAGAAGACCATCGCTGTTGGTAAGATATCAGGCTCGGTCGGGACTTTCGCCAACGTGGATCCGTTCGTCGAAAGTTATGTTTGCAAAAAACTGGGTCTTGAACCCGTGCACGTTTCGAGCCAGGTAATACAGAGAGATCGCCACGCGTACTATCTCAACATGGTAGCTATATGCGGAGCGACCATCGAGAAAATAGCACTGGAAGTACGCGGTCTTCAGAAAACAGAGATAGGCGAGGTCCAGGAATATTTTGCAAGCGGGCAGACGGGATCTTCAAGCATGCCGCATAAAAAAAATCCCATAATAAGCGAAAGACTGTGCGGTATGGCGAGACTACTCCGGACTAACGCCCTGGCTGCCATAGAGAACGTGGCGCTCTGGCATGAGAGGGATATATCCCATTCTTCCGTAGAAAGGGTCATCGTCCCGGATTCGACTATTCTTCTGGACTATATGCTGGCAAAGACCAAAGGCCTTGTGGAGAAACTTGTCGTGAATGAGGATAAGATGCTGCAGAATATGGGTGTTTCCAAAGGGCTGGTATATTCGCAGCATGTCATGCTTGAGCTTATCAAAAAAGGCGCTACGCGAATGGAAGCGTACGACATTATACAAGGCGCGTCGCTTGAGGCATACAAAGACAAAAAAGAGTTCAAGGAGCTGCTGCTCGCAAGCGCCGAAGTAAAAAATTATATGACGGAAGAAGAGATAGAGAACTGTTTCAGCCTCGAGTACCATCTCAGGCATATCGATACTATTTTTAAGAATGTGGGATTATGAAGAAAAATCTGAATTACAAGAAAGCCGGCGTTGATATAGACAAGGCGGACGCGCTTATCAAAAAAGCCAAAGCGCTCATTAACACCACTCGGGTGAAGGGGAGTATGGATTCAGTCGGTGGTTTTGGAGGGTTCTTCGACCCGGCAGCTTCCGGCATAAAGAACGCCCTTCTGGTGGCCGCGACCGATGGTGTCGGGACGAAGCTTAAAGTCGCGCAGATCGCCGGAAAACACGACACTGTCGGGATAGACCTTGTGGCTATGTGCGTGAACGATATACTTTGTTCGGGAGCGAAGCCCTTGTTTTTTCTGGATTATTTCGCTTCAGGGAAACTCCGGAAAAAGGAGTGGAGCGAAGTGATAAAGGGTATCGTTGACGGATGCCGACAGTCGGGTTGCGCTCTTCTCGGAGGGGAGACCGCGGAGATGCCCGGGATGTATGCCGGAGGGGAATATGACCTTGCGGGGTTTTCCGTGGGCGTGGTCGACAGGCGAAAGGTTATTGACGGAAGCAAAGTAAAGGCGGGGGACGTTCTTCTGGGGCTGGCTTCAACGGGCCTGCATTCGAACGGGTATTCGCTGGTACGAAAAGTCTTCACAAAAAAACAGATCAAGCAGCATTACAGGCTTATTTTGAAACCGACCAGGATATACGTTAAGCCGTTCCTGGCCGTGGCGGATGCCTGCAGAATAAAGGCGGCGGCGCATATAACCGGCGGCGGGTTCTACGACAATATACCCCGCATGCTTCCAAAGGGCGTAAAAGCGGTAGTGCGTACGGACAGCTGGAGCATCCCGTCCGTATACAAGCTGATAAAGAAGAACGCGGATATCAGCAGGAAAGACTTGTTCCGCACATTTAACATGGGTATCGGGATGGTCCTGGCATTATCTAAGAAGGACGCTGAAAAAGCGCAGAAGATACTTGGCAAAAAGTTTAAATTGAAAAGCTGGGTTATAGGCGAGATCGTTAAGGGAAAAAGATCCGCGGAGCTGGTGTAGCCGTCACAGAACAGAGAAAAGAGAGTTATGAACATTTTAGTTATTGGATCGGGGGGAAGGGAACACACTCTTTGCTGGAAGCTGAGGCAGAGTTCTTCCGTCGGAGAGATATATTGTTCTGCCGGTAACAGCGGGACGGCGACAGACGCGATAAACGTGGATGTAGACGTCTCCGATCACGGAGCGGTAGCGGATCTGTGCAGGGAGAAAAAAATAGACCTGGTTGTCGTTGGGCCGGAAGCGCCTCTCGCGGCAGGGCTCGCGGACGACCTTGAAAAAAGCGGCATAAAGGTTTTCGGGCCGTCGCATGCCGCCGCGCGAATGGAGTCGAGCAAGATATTTTCAAAAGAACTTATGGGCCGGTACGACATTCCCACAGCGGCGTTCCGCGTGTTCGAGGATTTTGATAAAGCCTCGGAATATATTCGCGCGGAAAAGTTTCCGCTTGTGGTTAAAGCCTACGGGCTGGCCGCGGGCAAAGGCGTTATCATTGCCGCCACACCGGAAGAAGCGTTAAGCGCCGCGGAAGACATGCTGGTCAAAGACAAGTTTGGCGCGGCAGGACGGAAAATAATAGTCGAAGAATTTCTTGAGGGGGAGGAAGCTTCCATACTGGCGATAACGGACGGTGAGAATATCATCCCGCTTGTAACCAGTCAGGACCACAAAAGAGTTTTCGACGACGACTCAGGTCCGAACACGGGCGGCATGGGAGCATACTCGCCCGCTCCGGTAATAGACGAAGCTCTTTTCGAAGAAATAATGGAGACCGTTCTGCGCCCGACTATCGAGGGATTGCGCAATGAGGGCATAAAGTATAAGGGCGTCCTGTACGCGGGGATAATGATGACCGAAGACGGACCCAAAGTGTTGGAATACAACGTCAGGTTTGGCGACCCGGAGACACAGGTGGTACTGCCGCGTCTTAAGTCAGATCTTGCGGTTCTTTTGATGGCCGCTGCGGAAGGGGACCTCTCAGGGATAAAACTGGAATGGGACGACCGCGATTATGTGTGTGTCGTACTTGCTTCAGGCGGGTATCCGGGAAGTTATGAAAAAGGCAAAGCCATTACCGGTATTGAAGACGCACGGAAGGCGGGAGCGCTTGTCTTTCATGCCGGCACAAGCGTTGAAGACGGTCAGCTGGTGACGTCGGGAGGAAGGGTACTTAACGTTGTGGGAATGGGCAAAGGTATAAAAGAGGCGATAGATAACGCCTACAAGGGTGTTGAGAAGATACGTTTTGAGGGTATGCATCACCGGAAAGATATAGGTCATCGCGCGTTAAGCCGGATAAAGACCTGAAAGATCTAAGGAGGGACATGAAAAAGAAACCTTCAGTCAGCATAGTGATGGGAAGCGATTCGGATATGCCGGTTATGTCGGAGGTCGCCTCCACACTGGATAAGTTTGGTATTTCCTACGACATAATGGTCTGCTCGGCGCACAGGTCGCCGGAGAAAGCGGCTACTCTAGCGAAAACGGCGAAGAAAAGAGGCGTCAAAGTTATAATCGCCGGAGCGGGCGGAGCGGCGCATTTAGCCGGGGTCCTCGCCTCGCATACGATACTGCCGGTCATAGGCGTTCCTATGGCAAGCAAGCTTGACGGGCTGGATTCGCTTCTTTCTACCGTGCAGATGCCTTCGGGAGTCCCCGTGGCCACGGTGGCTATTGGAAAAGCCGGAGCTACCAACGCCGCCATCCTGGCAGCACAGATACTGGGCGTAGGTTCGGCAGCTGTAAGCAAAAAACTCCAGGCATACAAAAGAGAACTTGTACGCAAGATAGATGCGAAGAACAGAAAGCTGAAAAAGAAATAACACACTATCATGAAAGACTTGATCTCCAACGTTCTTTTTGTTTGTACCGGAAACAGCTGCCGCAGCATAATGGCCGAGGGCTATTTGCGTAAACGCGCGGCCGAAGAAGGCCTGCAGATAGACGTGGCTTCCGCGGGTACTATCGGCATGAACGGAGCCGCTCCGACGAAAGAAGCTCTCAAAATACTGGAGATCGAGAAAGTTTCAACGAAGAGCCTTATGTCAAAACGGCTCTCGGAAGAGTTCATCGACTGGGCGGACCTGATACTCGTTATGGAGCCGGAACACAAGTCCATCATAGTCAACATGGTGCCGGCGGCGGTGGAGAAAATACATTACTTAGGCGAATTCAATCCCGAACAGGGAGATCTGGTCATTCCCGACCCGATAGGCAGGCCGCTCGCTTTTTACAGAGCGTCATTTCGTCTTATAAAAGGATCAACGGAAGGGCTGATAAAATGGCTAAAAAAATCGCAATAGGCGCGGACCACGGCGGGTTTAAACTCAAAGAGGCGATCAAGAAAATACTGGAAGCAAAAAAGTACAAAGTTTATGATATGGGCACGTTCTCTGACGAATCCTGTGACTATCCGGAGTATGGGTTCGAGGTGGCGAAAAAAGTGTCCACCGGCGGAGCGTCTCAAGGAATAGTGATATGCAAGACGGGTATAGGCATGTCCGTCGTAGCGAACAAGCTCCCCGGAGTAAGGGCGGGGCTTTGCGCGTCTTTAGCGGACGCTGTTTCCGCCCGGAAGCATAACGATACCAATATTCTGGTTCTTGCCGCGGCTAAGGTATCCGGCAAAAAAGCCCAGGACATAACCAGAGCATGGCTCAGGACAGAGGCTCTCAAGGGCCGACATGGCCGTCGTGTAAAGCAGATAAAAGATCTGGAGAAAAAAGTATTCAAGTAAAATGAGGACAGTATTTATGGAACAGAGAGACATAAAGACTATGTCCGAATTTTATCCCGAGCGAAGGAGCAAATGTGTGACTGAGTTGAGGGAACTAATATAGATTCCTCGACTCGCGGGCGCTTGCTCGGAATGACATGTGAAGCGCTAATTTAAGATCAAGATAAGGAGAAGAAATGAGACACCTGAAACAGACAGACCCCGAGATATTCCAGGCTACCCTGCAGGAGACGATAAGGCAGAACGAAGGAATAGAGCTTATAGCCAGTGAAAACTTCGCGAGCCGCGCGGTGATAGAAGCGGTACAGTCGGCGATGACGAATAAATACGCCGAAGGTTATCCGCACGCCCGATATTACGGGGGATGCACGTTCGTGGACGATGCGGAAGACATAGCCATAAAGAGGGCAAAAGAGCTGTTCGGTGCCGAACACGTCAACGTTCAGCCGCATTCCGGGTCCCAGGCGAACATGGCTATTTATTTTGCCATGCTGGATATCGGAGATACGGTGTTGGCGATGGACTTGGCCTGCGGGGGACACCTCACGCACGGCCACAAAAAGAATTTTTCCGGGAAATATTTTGATATGGCGTTCTACGGGGTCAACAAAGAGACCGAAACGCTTGATTTTGACGAGATAAGAGCCAAAGCTCTTGAGCGCAAGCCCAAGATGATACTTGCCGGAGCGTCCGCGTATCCGAGAACGATCGATTTCGAAAAATTCCGGGAGATTTGCGACGAAGTCGGAGCTATCCTGATGGTGGACATGGCGCACATAGCCGGCCTGGTGGCGGTGGGAGAACACCCCAGTCCGGTACCCGTATCGGAATTCGTTACCACCACGACGCATAAGACATTAAGAGGACCGAGGGGCGGGATGATACTCTGCCGTGAAGAGTTTGGCAAGAAGATAAATTCCGAGATCTTTCCGGGAATACAGGGCGGTCCGCTGATGCACATTATCGCGGCGAAGGCCGTAGCGTTTCACGAGGCGCTTCAGCCGGAGTTCAAGGTGTATCAGAAGAACATCTTGAAGAACGCGAAGAAACTGTCCGAAGAACTGCTCTCCAGAGGATACCGTTTGTCCTCAGGAGGGACGGACAATCATCTTATGCTTGTCGACCTGGCGCCTAAAGGCATCACAGGCAAAGTGGCGGAAGCCTGCCTGGATAAGGCGGGGATAACGGTCAATAAAAACCTGATACCTTTCGACGAGCAGAGTCCTTTTGTCACAAGCGGGATAAGGATCGGTACACCGGCGGTTACGACCAGGGGAATGGGTGAAAGCGAGATGGCAAAGGTCGCGGAATTTATGGATGAAGCGTTAAAAGCCCGCGAAGACGATAAGAAGCTGGAGACCATAAGAGCGGAAGTCACGGAGTTCCTGAAGGCTTTTCCTCTGTACAAGGACTGGATAGATGAAATGGAGAGTCTCGAGGTCTAAACGCGCGTAAAAGAGCATAAGCTAGGAGGGAAATATTTTTATGAGGTTCCCGCTTTTGCGGGAATGACGTCTTTTAAGGAGAGATAAAAAATGGTGGAAACTAAAAATAAAACTAAAGGTTCCGAACCTCAGACTG
>JAVCCB010000039.1 GCA_030765685.1 Candidatus Tantalella remota
GTCCAGCTACGCCGATGTCACCCTAAAAGCCCTCGACAGAGGACTGATAAATACGGAAGAAGAATTAACCACTCATCTCGAACGTCTCAAAACCGCCAAGCTGTGGGACGGCTACGCCGATGTCACCCTAAAAGCCCTCGACAGAGGACTGATAGATCCCCCGGAGACGAAGACCAATATTGATCTTGCTCTCCAGCGACTCAAAATCGCCGAGTGGTGGTCCAGCTACACCGATGTCACCCTAAAAGCCCTCGACAGAGGACTGATAAATACAACGGAGACGAAGACCAATATTGATTGCGTCCTCCAGGGACTCAAAATCGCCGAGCGGTGGTCCAGCTACGCCGATGTCACCCTAAAAGCCCTCGACAGAGGACTGATAGATCCCCCGGAGGCGAAGACCATTATCGATCTCGTCCTCCAGCGACTCAAAATCGCCGAGTGGTGGTCCAGCTACGCCGATGTCACCCTAAAAGCCCTCGACATAGAATTGATAGATACAACGGAGATGAAGACCAATATTGATCTTGCCCTCCAGGGACTCAAAATCGCCGAGCAGTGGTCCAGCTACGCCGATGTCACCCTAAAAGCCCTCGACATAGGCTTAATGTCTTATGACCCCTCCTACATTAAATACATACGTGATCTTGCATCCCAAAAAGGACTTCCGGCAGTATATCTGGCAAAATTAATCCAGTTATCATCGGCCGGAGGCATTTCCGCTGACGGCAGGTTCTCCCTCGAAGAAGAGGCGAGAGACTTATTGGCGGGGATAGAAGAAGCTGATGAGGGAGTCGAGCGCGACGACCAGAGAATAGATTACAAAGCCAACATCTATTATCTTGCCGCGGGACTGGCCAGCTTCCAGTATGTGTCACAAAAGACAGCGAAGCAGGCGGTATTAAACTTCATAGAGAGGGGCTACCTGCCGCTATTGCTAGATACCATGGTTATATTCTCAAAGGTCGAGATCGGCTTCGCGGTTGTACTAAGAGAGTTTATAAACAATACCGGCACGAAATATATAAATAACCCGTCCCTTCTTGCAAATCTCGCGGCCTACGCGGATGTATATAATATCCTGGGCCTGTCCGAGGATATCTTCGGGGAAGACCTTCATAAAGGTTCGGAAGAAGAGATAATAGCCGCTCTCGGGGAGAGGGTCGTCAAAACATTATCGGAGAAGCTCTCCATGGAAGTGGATATCGACAATGCCGATCTTGAGCATGTCCTATCGGGCTGGGAGCTCGAATATCTCGGAGCTCTTATATCGGCCAAGTCCGCATGGGATGATGAAGACACAAAATACTTCGGCCTTATACTCAAGTTCGCCCTGGAAGGAAAGTTTTACGGTCTTATTTATCCGGAGTCTTACGGCCTCATAAATGAAAACAGCTACCCCGACGACATGAAAGACGCCATAAGGCGCGTAAGACTGCACTCATCCAATATCCTCCGCCTTATAAAAGAACGCGGTATTATTACTGATAAATGGGCCCATCCCGAAAAATACGCCCCGGCGCGTCTCACCCATCCAGGCGCGGCGCTAAGAAGAACCAACGTTGACATATTGAAAGACTTTGGGAATTTTTACGGCGCGTTTAAGGATTGGTTCGACATATGGGATAAAAACCCGGAGTTCGAAGAGAAATTCATCAGGGCTGAGAAATCGCTTGGCCCATGGATACAGCTTCTTGGGAGTTCCGAACAGCAGATACATAATAAACAGGGTATCCTGCAACAAGTCAATAATCTTAAAAAGATAATGGCGCTTATCACCAGTATGCAGGAAACTCTCCCGCAGGGTGAGGTCCCTGAACCGGTGGCCGATCTTTACAGGATCATACAGGAGATATCTGATCTTCAGAATACCCCGAAGACAGGTCCTCCGGACACAAAACGGTATAGGATGCGCTTCTGGGAGAGGGTCCCCGGCAGGGACGTCTTTCTAGGCAACATGGCAAAGAGCTGCGCTTCCTTAGGCGAAAACTCAAGAGCGATATTCGAATTCCTCCTCGATATGGGTACTCACTATGTAGTGATAGAGGACTTAAAGGGTAAGGCTAAAGGGTATGCCCGCATGTTCCTAGCGGAGGGCACGGACGGGGAGCTCTCAATATTCATAGACAGTATAGACGGCATCGTCGCGTACGAATACCAGGAGATGGTGATCCAATACATAAAGGATTATGCCAAAGAATATCTCAATATCCTGCCCGAAAGGGTCCTCAGCAGGGAGCTTAACAAGATATCCGCCAAGACAGGAGACGCCCTTACGGAGAAGTATTTCCACCATTCGGGGATAACGATAGGAAAGAGCGAACCGACAGAGGAAGATGAGCTGGTCTACCTGCACACCATCGACCTTGACTCCGTCATAATATCTTTTTCAAAGGTCCTTCAAAGCCTGGGTCTTACAACCTCCGAGATAACACAGCAGGATATTAATAGGTTTAAGGCTGATTTATGGAACAGGGCGAAGACAAGTATCGCCGGGAGGCTGGCTGTGTTGTTATTAGCCTTTAAATCGTTGGACGCCGTCGCCGAAACTCTGGCTGTATCGGCGCCGGGCGCCGTTCTTGATGCCGGAAGAGAGTTATCGGCAGGTTTTTCCTGGAGCGCCGTTCTTCTGGGCGCGGGGATAGTGCTCTTTACTGCCGGTGTGATACTTGCGTTATTTCTTGCAGAAAGAGAAGAGTATGCTCCATCACGAAGAGGTTTTCTGACGTCGGCTGCTGCTATTACAGTGGGAGCCGGCCTGGTTTTCGCGGGGCGATCCCCGGTGCTGAAATTATTGGGCCGGATAGAAGAGTTTTTAAAGGTGGATAATTTTGTAGAATTTCCGGCGGTGGACAGCGAGAAAGATCTTGCGGAACTTATGGGTAAAGTCGCGGGTGAACATTATCAGCGTGAAGTGGGTGGATATTGGTATAAGGCGAATGACGGTAAGTGCTATTTGGGTATACAGCGGATGGGTGGGGTTTCTTCCGTGGGATATACACAGCCACCGGCTGAAATAATGGACCGGAAAAAGAAAGGTGAGATAGAAGAAGTGGGAGTGTTTCATTCTCATTCGGAAGACGTGCTTCCCGTTCCGAGTAATTCCGATGTCCTAAACGTTTTCGAGTATCCGTCTTTGCCGAGCTATATAGCTCTTACTCCCGGATATGTTCTAAAACTAAAGCTCGAGGATGGGTGGAAAGAGAACCCGTACGTTAAGATTTTCATGGAGGTAGGCAGAAGGGTCGACGCATATGTAAAAGAGAACGAAGCGCTGTATACCGCGAAAGAGAGAATACTACTGCGTATAATGCTGAAGAGGGAATACCTGGATCACATTCTGGAGGAGTACATACTTAAGTACCTTAGGCGGAAAGAAGAAGATCATCCGGATAGATATTTCTATGGTCCGAGAAATCAAGGGTTGAACGCGGATTCTTTTATAGTTATAGCGGAAAACTTTTTGAGCATTGATTGCACGGAATATGATCATTTTCTTCCGGAAGGGATGATACCACCGAGAAAAAGCTATCTCGAAGAACCTGAATACCACAGAGATTATGTTCTCGCGCTGGGTGATGAGGCCTTGGTATCCTTTATGAAAAGCTCTATGGATAGTTTTGTGGACGGATTAACCGGAGACTACAGCAGTGTTGAAGGGGCAAGAACAGAATATGCTCTTATTATGGGTGTTGACGGAATATTGAGAGTATCCGAAAAAGAAAATACCTTGTATGTCGTATTTAACAATTGGGCGGGTGAAGTGGTCAATATTTATTCTGACGAAAAAAGCGCTTCTAAATACCGTGGAAGTGAAAATAATCCCAACGGTTTCAGGGTCGTTGAGATAGATGTGCCGCAGGATGTTTACAGGGGAACTCACGTATTGAGCCTTATAAGTGCGAGGGCTACCGCCGATAACGTTAAACTCGGAGACAGGGTGCTTGTTCTGGGGACAGGTATGGGGCTTGAAGCGTACATAGCTGTGGAAAAAGGAGCTATTGTGGACGCCGTGGATATTAATTCGGACGCTCTTAGATCCACACAGGATCTTTGCGGTAAAATAGCCCCTAAAAACCGCGGTGAATTAAGGACTTTTCTTTACGATATTATGCCGGGTGGGGTAAGGGAAGGAGAGCTCGCGGAGAAATACGACCATATAATTTTCAATATGCCGCATTACGCTGAAGCCGGGGTTGGTAAGGAAAAAGAAGTTACTGCTGTTAAAGATCCGGGCGGCCAGCTTCTTGCTCCGACAGCGAATATAGTGCGTGAACATCTCGTGGCCGGGGGAAAGGCAATTCTTGTTAATTCAGAAAGATATTTTTTGCGTGAAGAGATAGAGGAAGAGACAGGGCTTCCTGTTTTTCGTGACGCTTTATACGGTAAAAATCCCTCTATGGCGTATGTGATAGAGAACCGTAAAGACGCGGTTCTTGGCGACATTATGGATGTCTTCGGCGCCTCGGATGAGCGTAATTACAGACTTGTAAAACAGTTCATTGTTCTTGCTGATCTTATACGCAGAAAACAGTTCGAGGCCAAGGGAATTGCTATCGCCGAAGTTATAGAGAGCGATCTTAACGGTATTAGCTTCCAGATCCCGGATATAATTGACCGGGCGAAGCGTATGAAAGGCGCTACTCTCGGATTGATGGGTATGGGCGGAGGCGCGCCGACGGCGGAAGTAGCGGAAGAAGTTTTGCTGCGGTCGGATACTGAGGGGCTATTTGAAACACTGGTGCCTGTAGCTTTAGACCCTATGTATGTAAACCAGGACCTTTCCACAGGAGAGCTGATCGCCCTCGCCGAAAGTTATCGTCGGCGCGCGACGAGGGAGAGCGTATTGATGGGTGGGGACATCGGTATGCAGGTATTGAATAAGATAACAGATGATGTGCAAGAGATCGGTTTGCCCGTCGATCTTTCGGGGCTTGTGCCGGTTATGCGGGATTTTGAAAAAGAAGCATATGATGAGAGCGGCGCGGTAAAGAGATTGAGTGAATATTTATCTTCGCATCCTGTGTTTACTTCCGATATCCTTGGCCAATTGGAGGCCTGTCTGGATGTCGTTAATAATATGAATGAGAGGACGGAGCTGTCAGTACGTATAATGCGGCATCAGCCGCGGCATCCTAATATTTTCGGAGGGCTGGGCCAGCAGTTTGTTCTTGCTTTAGCAAGGGCTTTTGCCGGCTGCGAAGATAATGCCGAAGTCAGGAGGGTTAAGGACTCTTTATACAACATTGTAAGGACGGGTAGTTCTTTGAATAGAGTTGTTTATCAGCGAATATATGCAAGAAAGGACGATGAGTATAGCGCGGAACTTCCAAATTTGAGCGTATCTGAAGCGGCGGAGTGGCGTCGGGTACTTAACCAATTAAATTCGTACAGCGAAAATAAAGTTTTTGCCGAAGCACTGGGCCGTGATGTGAAACTTGAGAAGAACTATTCCGAGATAACCGCTGTTATTACGGAAAACCTTGTTCCTCTCTGCAACGGTAAGATCGTTAGGGAGGAGTTTGAGGTAAGACCGGTTGTGGAGAAAGGTGTAGCGGAGGTAATAAAAACACTGCATGACGTGGGCGTGCGCGGAGTTTCAGAGAAGAGCGTTGAAGTGATGATCGATGAGGCGACCCTTATCGCCAACAGGCACTTATTTGAAGAGGCAATAAAGACGCTCGTACTTAATAGCATTCAGGTGGCGGTTGAGAAACTTGCTGAGGATGGTCTCTCTCTTGTCGATGGGGCCGTGCAGATAAAGATCATGATAAGCCGTAGGCAAGACGGAGAGATATTGGTTCAGGTCGTTGAATTCAATGACAATGTCGGAGGGGTCTCGGATGAGTCATTATTGCAGGAGACCCGTCCCGGATCAGGAAGGCAGCGGATGACCGTGCTCAACTTCTCCCGCAGGAAGAATGATACAGGGTTTGGCCTGGCGTATGTCTATCACGCCATCGCTCTTCACGGCGGCGAGTTATGGATACGCAATATCGACGATAAGCCCGGAGAGGGCATGGTTGCCACTATGTTGATACCTCCCGTGCCCGCCAAGCCCGCGTCGGCGGCGGAGGACACCGGCATCGTCGGCGCGATGCATGAGGAGGAGGGGGCGGCAAAAGAGATGGGTATCCATAGTTATTTTACTAACGACCCCGTAGGTAAAAATATTCCGAGAGAGACCATTAAGGGCAGTCTGACAACAACCGGAGAGGGCGGGCTTACCTTTGGTTTCGCAGGGCCGGCTGGCCAAGCACAGCTTGATAGACTGACAAATGATTTTGAACTTTCGGCGCGTGAGAAACTTGCTTCTGGCAACAGGACTTTTGTTATTTACGATATCGGTCCCGGCGAAGGAGATGAGCTTGTGGCTGTTTTGACTCGGCTTGACGCGGCTGTGGGCAA
>JAVCCB010000066.1 GCA_030765685.1 Candidatus Tantalella remota
AGAAAAACCTTTTCAGAATTGGACCCGGACTTCAGCGGATATCCTGGGGACAGTTTATATCTATGCCGACTATACTGTCCCGGTAAAAGAACTTCGTTCCGAGTTGACCCATATTCTTGAAGATAATCCGTCTTGGGACAAGAAAGTAAATGTGCTGCAGGTTACAAACGCTACAGAGAATACAGTAGAGATCCGCGCTTTAATGAGCGCGGAAGATTCTCCGACGGCATGGAAATTGAGATGTGAAGTAAGGGAAAAGCTCTTGGCGTATTTGCAGGAAAAATTTCCAGAAAGTTTGCCCAGGACTCGTGTTGAGTTAAAGAGAAGTTCGGAACGAACGATAGAGGGGTAAATGGGCATATATTCTAAGGATTCGTGTCTGGTGCTTCGGGTATAATAGCGTGGTTTTTTGTGTTCTGGTAATAAAGTGTTATAATAAAACTCTATGATTATAAACAATGGGAAAGAAAGAAAACTTGTTGTGGTCTCAAACCGTTTGCCGTTTACCAGGCAAGTGGATCCTGACGGAAAGGATGTATGGCAAAAATCAACGGGAGGCCTTATAACGGCAATGGATCCCATATTACGTTCCACTAATGGTGTTTGGGTGGGATGGGATGGACAGCCTGTAGCCAGTCTGAAAGGAAATTTTGGTGTTTTTGAAAGCTCCGAAGTGGATCCCGAAAACATAAAGGGCAAAGGATCCTATCGAATAGCAAGTGTTCCAATAACTGCCAGGGAATATAAACAATATTATGTCAAATTCTCTAACGGTACTTTGTGGGCCCTTTTTCACTATTTTTTTGAACACAGTTCGCTTAATTACGGAGCCTGGAAAGTTTATGAGACAGTAAACAATAGATTCGCTCATTATATAAATGAAATAACGGACGAAGATGATATTATATGGGTACAGGACTTCCATCTTTTTATGGTCCCATACTATCTTAGAAAACTACGCCCCAACGCTAAAATACATTTTTTCCTTCACATACCGTTCCCTCATAGTGATATTTTTTCGATCTTGCCATGGCAAAAGCTTATAACCGAATCCCTTTTATGCTGTGATTCTGTGGGATTTCATCACAAGCAGTATCTTAAGAACTTCAGAGGGGCCATAGAATCCTTCCGTAGGGAAAAACATAATGCGGGAACAAAAAGTATTGAGAACGCTGTTAACACACATATATACGCTAATCCTATAAGCATAGATTTTGAGAACATTGATAATACGTCCAGGCTGGAAAGCGTATTGAAGAGGAAGGACGAAATAAAAAAACAGTCCGGATGTCCCAAGATAATGCTGGGTATCGACAGAATAGACTATTCCAAGGGAATAAAGGAAAGACTTCTCGGTCTTGAACTTTTGCTGCAGAAACACCCCGAACTTAGAGAAACATTTTTTTATTATCAGTTGGTAATTCCCAGCAGGGAAGAATTAACTGCTTATTCGAGTCTCAAAAAGAAGATCGATGAAATAATAGGGCGTATAAACGGTAAATTCTCTACGGGGCTTTGGACTCCCATACACTATAATTACGGAACTGTTAAGTTCAAAGAGCTTGTGGCTCTCTATCTTGCCGCGTACATAGCATTGGTCACTCCGCTCAGGGACGGAATGAATCTTGTGTGTAAAGAGTTTATAGCGGCTCACTCAGACAATGATGGCGTGCTTGTGCTTTCAAAGTTTGCCGGAGCTATATATGAAATCAAGAACTGCCTGGCCGTTAATCCTTACAGCATAGAAGATATAGCCAATGCGATACATCAGGCTTTGCAAATGCCCGGTCCCGAAAGGCGAAAACGTATGAAGAAGATGCGCAAAAATATTTCACATAACAATATTGATAAGTGGTTAGAGATCTGTCTGGAGAATTTTGAGAAAGGTGGTGAATAGAGTTGAGACATTTTTTGAAAGTATGGGCTGAAGAGATATGTCCGTCGATAAACGGTCCCATTTATCTTTTTTTGGATTTTGACGGAACAATTACTCCGATCCAGGATCATCCGGACAATGTTTTTTTAGATGATGTAGTTAAAGGTCTTATAAAAGATCTGGCAGATAAGAGCGGAGTGTCCGTGGCGATAATAAGCGGAAGAGAACTGTCGGACCTTGAAGCGCGAGTCGGCATAAAGAACGTTGTATACGCCGGGAATCATGGTTTGGAGATAAAGGGGCCATTTGGCAGGAGGAAGCTCGGCGAGGCTATGAGTGCGATCAAGGTAATTGAAGAAGTAAAGATCGTTCTCGATGAAGCACTTGCCGGTACTGACAAAGTTTATATCGAGGACAAAGGACTCACTTTGAGTGTGCACTTCAGGATGGTCGAGGAGAAGCTTCAGGGTAAAGTCGAGGCAGATTTCGCGACGGCTATAGACCCGTTTCTTCTATCAAAAAAGGTGAGGGTTACTCGCGGTAAGAAAGTCCTAGAGGTCCGTCCCCCGATAGACTGGCACAAAGGCAAGATAGTGAGATATTTGCTTGAAAGAGAGAAAAAACGTGGGGTAAAGATTATACCCATATATATAGGAGATGACGTTACGGATGAAGATGCTTTTCCCGAGATAAACGCGGTTTCCGGATATTCGATAAAAATAGTATCGGACAGTAAAGTTAAAAGTAATGCGGAATATTATCTTAAGAATACTGATGAGGTCCGAGTGTTGTTGAGTGAACTATATATAACTCAAAGGTTGAAAGGGGGAGATAATAATGTTTGATGATCGCAGTAAAAAATATAGTAATGAATATGTGCCCTTGGATCCTGTTGATGTTACGAGGTATGAGCCTTTCGTCGGTAAAGAGTTCGTTGATGATCTTCGGTTCATGGCGGAGCCTTTGCATAAAAAGGTTTGGGCGAATGTGAACTCTACGTTTGTCGGGGGCGGTGTAGCCGAAATGCTCCAAAGTGTTATTCCTTTTGCCAGGGGTATAGGGATAGACGCTCGCTGGTTCGTTGTCGAGGGGAGCGATGAATTTTTCAGTGTAACAAAAAAGTTCCATAATCTTCTACAGGGAGTGGACCAGGATATCACTCTCGAGGAGATATTTCATGCGTACCTTGACACTCTCGACGAAAAGACAAGGGATGTCAGAGTAGTAGGTCATATGGTCACGATACATGACCCCCAGCCGGCGGCGCTCATAATGAACGGTAACGTTTACGGGCATATCATCTGGAGATGCCACATTGATACTTCTCACGCGAGCAGAAGGATATGGCGGTTTCTCCTGCCGTATATTAACCAGTTCGAAGGGGCTATCTTCACCGCGGAGAATTTTATTAAAGAGAATGTGCAGATACCGGCCTATGAGATTTGTCCTTCAATAGACCCACTCAGGAGCAAGAACAGGCTTCGGTCGAGAGAGGATTCGTTGAGATCCCTTGAGAAGGTCTTTAATGAGAACAATATAGATCCTGAAAGGCCCATTATAGCGGCGGTGTCAAGATATGATGTGCACAAGAACCAGAAGACAATAATTGAGGCTTTTAAGGCCGTAAAGACTCAATTGCCCAAAGGGATAGATCCAATACTTGTTATGGCGGGTAATTCGGCTACCGATGATCCCGAAGGGATTAAAATGTATGAAGAAATAAAGAATTATGCCGAAGGCGATAAAGATATATTTCTGCTACTGAATGTGGAGAACAATGATGAAGTTATAGGTTCGTTGATGAACATAGCCGATTGTTTTGTTCATGTGTCCACCAGAGAAGGGTTCGGACTTGTTGTTGCCGAAGCTATGTGGCAGGGGACACCCGTGATAGGAAGTGCTATAGGCGGCATAACGAAGCAGGTGAGCCATGGGCATAATGGGTTTCTTGTTGAGCCTCACGAAGTTAGCGAGATAGCCAGAGGCATTAAATCCATATTGGAGGATAAGTCTCTCAGGCAGACCCTGTCAAAGAACGCACGTCATACAGTCGGGCAGCACTTTCTCTTACCGCATATGATATCCAAGGAGTTGCTGCTGATGAGGTATTGCTTGGAGATAGACAATAAAACACCTTCTTTCAGGGTAAACAAGCTTACTTACAAAGAAATCATGCAAGCCCTTTATGGCAGGACCGTGTGGCCGTTCTCGACGGACGATCTCAAAAAGCGCATTGAGGTCATATTGGAAGGTCTGGAGTAATAATGGGTAATTATGACTATGGCATAATAGGGAACTGCACATCCGCGGCGGCTTTTGCGATCGGTAAAATATACAAATATTCCCGAACCGAAGTTTGCGCAATATGATCGCTTTCGATGCCTCAGGTTGCCGCTACAATAACAGCAGCGTTTGTGGTATATGAAAGTAAAAATGCCACTGGAGCTCGTCTTATCGATGACCCGGTACTTTACTCGATTATAATCTTGATGATAATAACCGTCATAGTTGGCCCAATTCTTACCGAACGTTTTGGTAAAAGGATCGCTCGAAATGAGATGTAATAAGGGACGTTTCCTATATTGTTGGTAGTAAAATAAAGCCTCGCCATTTTATATCCCATTCTTATTTTATAATCATCCTAAACATGATTCATGTATCTTTCTTGGTCAAATAAGCTTATAATGATTATAAGCAGCATACGTTATATTAACCGTGCGGCATCCATCGTTCAAATAACAGCAATTGAAATCCTACAAGGGATCAAAATCATGAAGATAAAAACTTCCCCGCATCACCGAAAATGCAAATATCCGGACTGTAATAGCATTCTCAGCATTTATAACCATGAAGACTATTGTAATGTTCACCTTAAATCGACTTTTTGGGAAGATAAGGTCAATGGTGTGATGGTTGAGAAGGTTGCGCACGATATTTCCGACAGCTATTGACTTTTGTTGAAGGGGGAAACTTGATTTCGCTATAAGTAAAATGGTGAAGAGAAGACAAGTTTTATTCGGAAGA
>JAVCCB010000060.1 GCA_030765685.1 Candidatus Tantalella remota
GAGTAGCTCAATTGGCAGAGCACCGGTCTCCAAAACCGGTTGTTGCAGGTTCGAGGCCTGTCTCTCCTGCCAGTAAAAAAGTCAGGTTAAGATAGATCGGTCGAAACAACGGGCAAGGTGAATATGTTAAAAATAGGTAAGTTTGTAGGTCAGGTAAAGTCAGAAATGAAGAAGGTCGCGTGGCCGTCGAGGCAGGAGCTCATGACCTCGACAATGGTCGTGCTGGTTTCGACGCTAATGCTGGCGGTCTTCATCGGGCTTTGCGATCTTGTCCTTTCAAGAGTAGTGAACTTTCTAATACGAGGTGCTTTCTAATGGTGATGAAATGGTACGTAGTGCACACGCTGACAGGCAAAGAATTTAACGTGAAAAAGGCGTTGGAGAACGAGCTTGAGAGTAACCCCGACGGTAAAAAATTTGTCGGCAGCGTTCTTATTCCCACAGAGAAGGTCGCCGAAGTGAGAGAAGGGGAGAAAAAAATATCGGAAAGAAAATTCTTTCCCGGATACCTCCTGATAGAGATGGAGCTGAACGACAAGAGCTGGTATCTAGTGAAGAATACCCCGGGTGTAACAGGTTTCGTGGGAACGAAGACAAGGCCCGTTCCGCTGGCGGAAGACGAGATAGCGGAGATACTGCAGCAGACCAAGGAAGCGAAAGAAAAGCCGGTTCCGAAGGTCCTGTTCACACAGGGCGAGGCGGTCAGGGTCAAAGACGGACCGTTTAAGAATTTTTCGGGGACCATTGAAGAGGCAAACCTTGAAAAAGGAAAATTGAAAGTAATGATCTCTATATTCGGCAGGCCCACTCCGGTGGAGCTCGAGGCGTGGCAGATAGAGAAAATGTAAATGAGCATAGGGCTTACGGACGCGAAAGCGGACGTAAGTCATAAATGCGAATTTATCCCGAGCGAAGCGAGGGATCTTAAATAGCAACGGAGAAGATCATGGCAAAAAAGGTAAAAGCACTTATAAAGTTACATTGTTCCGGCGGACAGGCGAATCCTGCGCCTCCGGTAGGTCCGGCGCTTGGGCAGCATGGCATACCGATAATGGATTTTTGCAAACAGTTCAACGAACGTACGAGCGACAGGCAGGGACTGATACTTCCGGTAGTTATAAGCCTTTATGAGGACAGAACGTTCTCATTTATCATAAAAACCCCTCCGGCCAGCGTTCTTCTGAAAAAAGCTGCCGGGATAGCGAAGGCAAGCGGGAACCCTAAGGCCGAGAAAGTCGGAAAAGTAACGCTTGAGCAGGTCAAAGAGATTGCGAAGACGAAGATGGAAGACCTTAACGCGATAGATATGGACGGGGCGGTTGAGATCATTAAAGGTTCTGCCCGAAGCATGGGCATAGAAGTCGAAGGATAAAGCGAATACCGCTTTTACGCGTAATGTAAAGGAATATAGAACAGGTATTAAGAAGAGGAAAAAATGATGAAGCTGAGTAAGAGAGTTAAAGCGTTAAAAGAGCTTGTAGATGAAAAGAAAGAATACGAACTGGGTGAGGCTATTTCCATATTGAAAGAAGCTCCCCAGGCAAAATTCGACCAGACTGTGGAAGTGTCTATTAGGCTTGCCCTCGAACAGGCCTCAAATCCCATCAGGGGAACAGTCAGTCTGCCGCATGGAACAGGTAAGTCCGTCAAGGTAGCGGTGTTTTGCAAGGGGGATTTTGAGAAGCAGGCTAACGAAGCCGGCGCTGATTTTGTCGGCGGCGATGACCTCATAAAGAAGGTAGCAGGCGGCTGGCTTGATTTTGACGTAGCAGTAACTACTCCGGATATGATGAGAGAACTCGCGAAATTGGGTAAAGTGCTCGGTCCCAGAGGGCTCATGCCTAACCCGAAGTCAGGTACGGTAACGACGGAGATATCAAAGGCGGTCCAGGAACTTAAAGCGGGAAAGATAGAGTACAGGTTGGATAAGCAGTCAGGTGTAAAAGCCCCCGTAGGAAAACTTTCTTTCGACAAGAACGATCTTGTCGAAAACATCTCTTCCTTTATAAAGGCAGTAATGGGCTCAAGCCCTAAGTTACAGAAGATACAGAACGTGAAGTCCATAGCCATAAGCTCTACAATGGGCCCGGGCGTCAAACTGGACAAGAACCCGTTTAGGATTGGATAAGAAGACGATCCCCGTGGGATACGAGGACGGAGTTATATTAACTTAAGGAAAAAAAATGGCGGAAAAATACGGTAAGACAGTCAGGGAAAAGATGATCTCGGAGATGAAAGACACGTTTTCTGAGAATAAAGGATTTGTTGTTTCCACGATAGAGAATGTTAAGGCTGCCGAAATAGATGTCCTCAGGAAAAACATGAGGCAGTCCGGATCCAGATATGTTGTCATCAAGAACCGCCTGGCCAGGCTGGCTCTGAAAGAGGCGGGTATCCCGGAAGTCTGCGATTCCGTTTCGGAGAGCAGCATAACGGGCGTAGGCGTGATAACGGAAGATCCGGTACAGGTAGCCAAGATGATGATGGATTTTTCTAAAAAGAACAAAGGGTTTAAAGTGGCGGACGGCTACCTTGAAGGAAGACTTTTGAGCGCCGAAAGGATAAAAGAACTTGCCGCATTGCCGGGCCGGGAACAGCTTTTGGCGATGGTGGTCGGTATGATAAATGCTCCGATATCGAGTTTTGTCGGTACGTTATCGTCGGTTCTCAGGAGCCTGCTTTACGCGCTGACCTCACTGAAGGAGAAGAAGGAGTCCGAAGGATAATAGAGGATGTCGGTTTTCTTTTCGGTCATGATGCGGGTCGAGGCGAAAGCCGTTTTCCACCGGATGCGGAACAGAGCGGATGGTTCAAAAATAAAAGAAAAAAAGTACATAGGTAAAGCAAGGAGGAACGAAGATGGCTGAAGAACAGAAAGACCAGGTAAAACCGGAAGAAGCGAAGGCTGAAGCTCCCGTTGAGGAAACGAAGGAGACTGCCGCGGAAGAGGTAAAGGAAGCTGCTACCGCGACAGAGACAGCTGTAGAGGAAAAACCGAAAGTCGAACTTTCCGAGAAGATGGAAGGGATGATGAAGAACATAGAAGAGATGAGTGTTCTTGAACTTTCCGACCTTGTAAAAGCTCTCGAGGACAGGTTTGGCGTAAGCGCTGCGGCGCCGGCTATGGCTATGGCTATGCCGGGTGTGGCAGCTGGCGGAGCGGAAGTGGAAGAGAAAAGTGTTTTCACCGTTGTCTTGGCAGAGGTAGGGGCGAAGAAGATCAACGTTATCAAAGAGATAAGAGCGTTGACCAGCCTTGGCCTCAAGGAGGCGAAAGACCTCGTAGAAGCGGCTCCGAAAGAGGTCAAAGAAGGCGTTCTGAAAGACGAAGCTGAGAAGATCAAGAAGCAGCTTGAGGATGCGGGCGCCAAAGTGGAATTAAAGTAGTTTAAGTGACAAACCCTGTGCCGGAGCCACTATAGTGGCTCCGGCACAGGGCGTGCACTTGATACTGTACTGTCTCTTTTGGAACACCAAAACAGGGGATAAGGAATGACTGTTAAAGTCGATCGAAAAAGCTACGCCAGGTTGAAAGATATCCATGAGATGCCCAACCTGATAAAGATCCAGCGGGACTCTTACGAGCAGTTCTTGCAGAGGTTTGAGGCTAAAACCAAGCGCAAGAGCCGTGGCCTTGAAGGGCTTCTCTCGGAAGTGTTTCCTCTAACAAGCCATAACGGCCTGTATAAGCTGGAATATCTTTATTATGATATTGGGCGGCCCAAGTATGACGCGGAGGAATGCAAACGCAGATCTCTGACATACGCGGCTCCTTTGAGGATAAAGCTCAGGCTCTGTCTGGAGACCGAGATGAAGGAGCAGGAAGTATATGTCGGAGAGATACCGCTCATGACAAAAGTGGGTACGTATGTCATTAATGGGGACGAGCGGGTAGTTGTTAGCCAGCTCCACAGGTCTCCGGGAATATCTTTCGAAGAAAGCTCGGCCACCGGCGGGAAAACCATATTTTCCGCGAGACTTATACCGGATCGCGGGGCATGGATAGAGTTCCTCTTTGATAAAAACGATCTTCTTTACGTATATATCGACAGAAAACGCAAATTTCTTGCCACAACGTTCCTCCGTATCTTTGGCCTTTCGAGTGATGATGACATAATGAAAGCCTTCAGCGGTGTGGAAGAAGTAACTCTGACCAGGGAAAAGCAGTGCGAAGACCTGGTGGGACGCGTTCTTGCTGAAGATATAGTCGATGAAAATACATCATCCATTCTCGCGCAGAAGCAGGAAAAACTTACATCTTCGATCGCCGGCAGGATATGGCAGGGGGGTATAAGGAAGATCAGTCTGCTTCGCGGTGAGCTGAAAGAGATAGTAAATACACTTGAGCATGACGGTACGAAGACCAGGGAAGAAGCATATCTTGATCTTTATCGTAAACTGAGACCCGGAGATCCTCCGACGCTTGCCGCCGCGCAGGACCTTCTGGAGCAGATGTTCTTTGATGGCAGAAGGTATAATCTTACGGATGTCGGCATAAGGATGATAAACCGGAAACTCGGTATGGACAGGCCTCTGGGAGAACAGCTGCTTGACGCCGAGACTCTGGTAAGAGCCATCTGTGTCCTTCTTGAGATCAAGGGAGGAACCAAGAGCGTAGACGACATCGACCACCTTGGCAACAGAAGAGTAAGGTGTGTAGGGGAACAGCTTTCCAACCAGATTAGGATGAGTATGGCCAGGGTGGAACGTGTTGCCAGAGAAAGAATGAGCGTTTATGAGATGGAAGACGTTATGCCGCACAATCTTGTGAACACGAAGCTTATAACGAGTGTTATTCACGACTTTTTCGCGCGCGGACGCCTGTCACAGTTCATGGATCAGACAAACCCGCTTGCGGAGCTTACCCATCTTAGAAGACTCAGCGCTTTGGGCCCCGGGGGGCTTAACCGCGAGAGAGCCGGATTCGAGGTAAGGGACGTACATTATTCACATTATGGCAGACTTTGTCCTATTGAAACCCCTGAAGGTCCGAACATCGGTCTTATTAACTCGCTCAGTTCGTATTCGGGCATGGACCCGTTCGGTTTTCTGGTTACCCCTTATCGTAAGGTGGAGAAAGGAAGAGTTTTGGATACGGTGGAAGAGCTCTCAGCCGACGTAGAAGATACTTACATCATAGCTCAGGCTAACTCTCCCATAGATGCCAGAGGACATTTTAAAGAAGACAAGGTGTTTTGCCGGTTCAAGGACGATTTTATCCTTGCCGACGCTAAGGATGTCCAGTTCATGGATGTTTCGCCGCTTCAGCTTGTAAGCGTGTGTGCAGGGCTTATACCCTTTTTGGAGCATGATGATGCTAACAGGGCGCTTATGGGATCTAATATGCAACGCCAGGCTGTTCCGCTTTTGTTTCCTGAGTCTCCGCTTGTCGGCACGGGCCTTGAAAAGCGTGTGGCAGAGGATTCCGGCGCCGTGACCATGGCACAAAAAGGCGGCAAAGTGACTAAGGTCGACGGTGCAGAGGTAGTGGTCGGCGGGGAAAAATACCCTCTTAAGAAGTTTACCAGGACCAACGCGAGAACTTGCATAAATCAGAGACCTCTGGTGAACAAAGGTGATATTATCGAGGACGGGGGCGTGCTGGCGGACGGTACAGCTACCGAGGGCGGAGAGATGGCTCTGGGTCGCAACGTTCTTGTCGGGTTTATGTCCTGGAGAGGCTTCAACTTTGAGGATGCTATCCTTATTAATGAAAACCTTCTTAAAGAGGACTCGTATACCTCCGTGCATATACATAAATTCGAGCTTGAGGCGCGGGACACAAGGCTTGGGAACGAGGAAGTCACGCGGGATATACCCAATGTCGGAGAAGACGCGCTTAAGAACCTTGATGAGAACGGCATCGTGCGCATAGGCGCGGAAGTCGTTCCCTCAAGCATACTTGTAGGTAAGGTCGCGCCCAAATCCGAGACGGAACTTTCTCCTGAAGAGAAACTGCTTCGTGCCATATTCGGAGAAAAGGCGGGAGACGTTAAAGACGTTTCACTGCGCGTGCCCTCAGGGGTTACCGGGATCGTGGTGGACGTAAAAGAGATGTCCCGAAAGAACCGTAAGACCTCGACTAAAGAGCAGCGTAAAGAAGATTCTAAAGAACGTAAGATCGTTAAGGAAGGCTACGATAATATTCTTGAAGTACTTGAGGGCAAGAAAGCCGAAAAAGTGCATCAGAAGCTTATCGGGAGCAAGCTGATAAGCGCGCTCGAAGACATACAGACAGGAAATGTGCTCATAAAGGCCGGCAAGAAGATCACCGATAAGGATTTTCCAAAGTTCCTGAAAGCGGACTTTGATAACGTCTATGTGGACAATGACGAGAAACTCCAAGCGAAGGTCAACAGCCTTATCATGACGATAAGCTCTCAGATCGAGCAGACTATGACTGAGAAGGAGAGGGATCTTGACAGGATAAAACATGGCGACGAACTGCCGCCCGGGGTACTGCGCAGGACGACAGTTTTTGTGGCCAGTAAGAAGAAGCTTCAGGCCGGAGATAAGATGGCCGGACGTCACGGGAACAAGGGTGTTATAGCGAAGATAGTTCCCGAAGCGGATATGCCGTATCTGCCTGATGGAACTCCTTTGGATATCGTGCTCAATCCGCTTGGCGTACCCAGTCGTATGAACATCGGTCAGCTGTTGGAGACACAGCTGGGATGGGCGGCGAAGATACTGGGAATGAAGACTTCAACACCGGTTTTCGACGGTGCCACTGAGAAGGATATCTACGATGCTATGGAGGATGCCAATCTTCCGGTATCCGGAAAGATAGGACTTCGCGACGGGTATTCGGGCGTGTCTTTTGATCAGCAGGTTACCGTGGGGTACATCTACATGATGAAGCTCGCGCATTTGGCGGATGACAAGATGCATGCCAGGTCCATCGGCCCGTATTCCCTTGTTACTCAGCAGCCACTTGGCGGTAAAGCCCAGTTTGGAGGCCAGAGGTTCGGGGAGATGGAAGTGTGGGCTCTCGAAGCGTATGGAGCGGCATATACGCTGCAGGAACTTCTTACAGTCAAGAGTGATGACGTTGTGGGCCGTACGAAGATATATGAGACCATTGTTAAGGGAGAGAATATGCTCGAGCCCAGCACGCCGGAATCGTTCAACGTGCTTATAAAAGAGCTTCAGAGTCTGGGACTTGATGTCCATTTGGAACAGACTGAAAAAGACAAAGATAAAATTGAGGTATAAGGCTTATGTTGCGTAGAGTTAATAAATTTGACGAAGTTCGCATACAGATAGCGTCACCCGAGAAAATAAAAGAATGGGCGACCCGCAAAGTGGGTAACCGCAGCGTTCTTTTCGAGGTCAAAAAACCCGAAACGATAAACTACAGGACGCTAAAGCCGGAAAGAGACGGCCTGTTCTGTGAACGTATTTTCGGTCCGACCAAGGATTTCGAGTGTAACTGCGGAAAATACAAAAGGATAAAGCATAAGGGTATCATATGTGACCGTTGCGGAGTCGAGGTAACAAAGTCCAGTGTCCGCAGGCATCGTATGGGCTGTATAAAACTGGCGGCACCGGTTTCGCATGTATGGTTTTTTAAGGCCATTCCCTCCCGCATGTCTAACATGCTTGATATGAAGATGCGCGACCTGGAGAGAGTCCTTTACTATGAGCAGTATGTCGTGATCGACGCGGGAGAGACACCGCTCAAGGTGCAGGAACTGCTTACCGAAGACCAGTACGCCGAAGCGAAAGAACAATACGGCAATAAGTTCAAGGCGATGATGGGAGCGGAAGCGGTAAGAGAACTTCTTAAGCTTATCGACTTTGAGGGCATAGCCGCGGATCTTTCAGCTAAGATCGCGGAGAAAAAAGATCTTAATACCAAAAAGCGCCTGATGAAGAGACTTAAGGTAATTGATTCCTTTATGAAGAGCGATAACATGGCCGAATGGATGATACTTGATATGCTTCCGGTAATACCGCCGGATCTCAGACCGCTTGTGCCGCTTGATGGCGGACGTTTTGCCACTAGCGATCTTAATGACCTGTATAGAAGGGTTATTAACAGAAATAACCGTTTAAAGAAACTGCTGGAGCTTAAGGCCCCGGAAGTTATCGTACGTAATGAAAAAAGGATGCTGCAGGAAGCCGTTGACGCTCTTTTTGACAACGGCAGGCACGGACGCGAGGTACTCGGGTCCGGCGGCAGACCCTTGAAATCCCTTGCAGATATGCTTAAAGGTAAGCAGGGACGTTTCAGACAGAACCTTCTCGGTAAGAGGGTTGACTACTCAGGTCGTAGTGTTATCGTTATTGGCCCGGAACTTCATCTTAACGAATGCGGACTTCCCAAAATAATGGCGCTTGAGCTTTTCCAGCCCTTTATAATAAGGAAGCTGAGAGAAAAAGGTTTCGTTCATACTATCAAAAGCGCGAAAAAGATGGTGCAGCAGGAGAACCCGGAAGTATGGGACATCCTTGACGACGTTATCAGGGACCATCCGGTACTCCTGAACCGTGCTCCCACGCTTCACCGTCTCGGAATACAGGCGTTTCAGCCGATACTTATCGAAGGTAAGGCCATAAGGGTGCACCCGCTGGTCTGCGCGGCATTCAACGCTGATTTTGACGGTGACCAGATGGCCGTACACGTGCCGCTGTCGTTGGAAGCTCAGATGGAATGCCGCCTCATCATGAACGCGGCTAACAATATATTTTCACCTGCCAACGGAAGGCCGATAGCCACGCCGTCGCAGGATATCGTTCTTGGAGCGTACTATCTGACGAAGATGAAGGCAGGCGAAAAGGGTGAAGATCATATGTATTCTGACGCCGCGGAAGTCATCATGGCTTACCAGAACGATGAAGTGGGAAAACTGGCGAAAATAAAACTGCGCATAGGCGAAGAAATGATAGAAACCACGGTCGGAAGGGTTATTTTTAACGATATACTTCCGGAAGGCATGGAATTCTATAATGAACCTATGGACAAGAAGAAGGTCAGCAATGTTATAGAAGACTGCTATAAGCTCAAGGGCCATTCCGAAACCGTTAAGCTGCTGGATAATCTCAAGAAGCTGGGTTTTGAAGAATCCACGCTGTCCGGCGCTTCGATGGCTGTTTCCGATCTTACTGTGCCGGAGGAAAAAAAGAAAAAGATCGAAGCGGCTTATGCTGAGGTTAGCAAGATAGATGGCCAGTACCAGAGAGGTTTTATAACCGATGGTGAAAGGTACAATAAGATAATAGATATATGGACCCACGTAACCGAAGAAGTCTCCCATGCCGTGTTTCGCAACCTCGACAGCTTCAATCCTGTCTTTATGATGGCGGATTCTGGAGCTAGAGGTTCCAGGCAGCAGATAAGACAGCTCGCGGGGATGAGGGGACTTATGGCCAAACCGTCAGGTGAGATCATAGAAACACCGATCACGGCGAATTTCAGGGAAGGTCTTACCGTTCTTGAATACTTTATTTCCACTCACGGAGCGCGTAAGGGTCTGGCGGATACGGCTCTTAAAACGGCTGACTCCGGTTACCTTACACGTCGGCTTGTGGACGTATCCCAGGACGTTATCATCAGAGAGCCCGATTGCGGAACACTTAACGGTATTACCGCTACCGCGATCATCGAAGGTGACGAGGTCGTTGTATCCCTGACCGAGCGTATCGTCGGTCGTGTCGCGCTGGATAACATCGTGGACATAATAACAGACAGCGTTATTGTAGAGGCCGGGGAGATAATCTCAGAAGAACACGCAGATAGAATAGAAAAATCAGGCATAGAGAAAATAAGGATAAGAAGTGTTCTCACCTGTGAGGCCGACTTGGGTGTGTGTGCGAGATGCTATGGTAAGAACCTGGCGACGGGGAAGATCGTAGAGATGGGTGAAGCGGTAGGTATAATCGCGGCGCAGTCGATAGGAGAGCCCGGAACGCAGCTTACGATGAGAACGTTCCACATTGGTGGTACCGCGAGCAGGATCATCGAACAGTCCTTTTACAAGAGTAAAGACGATGGTTTTATCAAGTATCATAACCTGCGCGTTGTTGAGTCCAGGGACGCGGGGAAGTTCGTCGTCCTTAACAGGAACGGACAGATCAGTATAAACAAGCCGGATGGGCGTGAAATTGAAAGACAGACCATTCCGCAGGGTTCATTTGTGTTTTTCGCCGACGGTGCCAAGATAAAAAAGGCCGTTAAATACGCGGAATGGGACCCGTACACGGTACCGATCCTTACGGAAATACCCGGAAAGGTACAGTACGAGGACATAAAGAAAGACGTCACGATGAAGATCGAAAGGGATGAAGCTACCGGCGCCCGCAATAAGGTCATAATAGACCAGAAGGGCGATTACCATCCGCAGCTCCTCCTTATCAACGACAAAAACGAGGTTGAGGCTATATATCCGCTTCCTGTCGGCGCGCATATCGCGGTGAAGGACAAGGGTGAAGTGAGAGCGGGAGACATTCTTGCCAAGACGCACAGGGTCATGACCAAGACGAAGGATATCACCGGTGGTCTGCCGCGTGTAGCTGAGCTTTTCGAGGCCAGAAAACCGAAGGATCCGTCGATAATAAGTGAAATAGACGGTGTCGTCGAATTTGGAGAGTCTAAGAAAGGCCAGAAAAGGATACTCATAGAGAGTGACGCGGGGATGAAAAAAGAATATGTTATCCCTCACGGAAAACATCTTAATGTTTATCGCGGTGACCGCGTAGAGGCTGGAGAGCAGCTTGTGGACGGTCCTGTTGTGCCGCAGGACATCCTACGTGTTTCCGGAGAAAAGGCTCTTCAGGAATATCTTCTGAATGAGGTGCAGGAAGTGTACCGTCTTCAGGGAGTGCAGATAAATGATAAGCACATAGAGGTAATAGTAAGACAGATGTTGCGCAACATCAAGATAACCGACGCGGGGGATACGAGATTCCTCGTGGGTGATAAAGTAGAGAGATCGGTGTTCCGGGTCGAGAATAGAAAGATGATCAAGGCCAAAAAGAAGACAGCGGCCGCCGTGCCGGTGCTTCAGGGTATTACGAAATCATCTCTTACCACGGAGAGTTTCATATCAGCGGCCAGTTTCCAAGAGACCACTAGGGTCCTTACGGAAGCCGCTGCAGCGGGTAAAACGGATGTCCTCGCGGGTCTAAAGGAGAACATCATCATGGGTCATCTTATACCCGCGGGTACGGGGTATGATGAGCACCGGAAGATCGCTCTTGATCGCGAAATACTGAAAGTCGAAGAGCCGGAAGAAGGCGCGGGCGAAAAAGCTGCCGGTGAAGGCGAAGCTGAAGAAAAATAAAGAGAAAAACTAGGAGAAGAAATGCCGACGATAAACCAGTTGATAAGAAAAGGACGTAAAGTAATAAAGGAAAAGAAAAAGGCTCCGGCCCTGCAGTCCTGCCCGCAGCGAAGAGGTGTGTGTTTGCAGGTAAAGACTAGGACGCCGAAAAAACCGAACTCGGCTCTCAGGAAGATAGCCAGGGTGCGTTTGACTAACGGCATGGAAGTCACGGCTTATATACCAGGAGAAGGACATAACCTGCAGGAGCACTCGATCGTTACGATAAGGGGTGGCAGGGTAAAGGATCTTCCCGGTGTAAGGTATCATATAATTCGCGGTACTCTGGACGCTTCGAGTGTGGATACCCGCAGGCGTGGAAGGTCGAAATACGGAACAAAAAAACCTAAACAGTAAAAGGAACAGGGTGAGAAATGAGAAGGCGTAGAGCAGAAAGAAGAGACCCGGCACCGGATCCGAAATATAATAGTAAGGTACTGGGAAAATTCATAAACATGGTCATGGCTCGCGGCAAAAAGTCGCTCGCCGAAGGTATCGTATACGGCGCTCTGGAGATAATCAAGCAGAAACTCAGTGATAAAGATCCTATTGATGTTTTCATGCAGTCTATTGAGAATGTCAGGCCGCTTCTGGAAGTAAAATCCAGAAGGATCGGTGGAGCCACTTATCAGGTCCCGCTGGAAGTGAAAGTTGACAGGGGACAGTTCATGGCGATGCGCTGGATAAGGGATTTCGCGCGCCAGCAGAAAGGTAAACCCATGAGAGAGAAGCTGGCGGACGAGATAATAAATTCTTTCAACAGGGAAGGTGCCGCTATTAAGAGGAGAGAAGATACTCACAGGATGGCAGAGGCGAACAAGGCGTTCGCACATTACAAGTGGTAGCAAGATCGCGATTTAGCGAATGATAGTGAAGCTAAATCGCAGATCTTACACCATCCCGGGCGTAGACCCGGGATCTGGAAAAGTAAAAAGGCGGAAACGAAGGATCTGAAAGAAGCGAAGCGAGGGATCTAAGAGAGTAAAAAGAAGAAAAAGGGATAGAAGGAAAAAACAAGTGGCACAGACAACAACAGCAAAAGGACAAGGTGCGAGAGCTTTAAATAAGATGGATAAAATAGATGACATCAGAAATATCGGCATAATCGCGCATATAGACGCGGGCAAGACCACTATAACCGAGAGAATACTTTTCCATACCGGAAAGATCCATAAGATAGGTGAGGTGCACGACGGTACGGCGGTAATGGACTGGATGGAGCAGGAGCAGGAGAGAGGTATAACTATCACCAGCGCTGTTACTTCCTGTACGTGGGGGGACAAAAAGATAAACATCATAGATACGCCTGGACACGTGGATTTCACTATTGAGGTCGAACGGTCACTTAAAGTTCTTGACGGCGCGCTTGTGGTATTTTGCGCCGTGGGCGGTGTGCAGCCTCAGACCGAGACGGTGTGGAGACAGGCGGACCATTATGCGGTGCCTAAGCTTGCTGTAGTGAACAAGCTCGATCGTACCGGAGCCGATTTCTTTAAAGTGATAATTGATATGCATAAAAAGCTCGGTGCTAACGCGACGCCGATACAGATCCCCATAGGGAAAGAAGAGAATTTCAAGGGGATAATAGATCTAGTTAAGTGTAAGGCTTATATGTTCGGAGAAGATGCTGACCTCGGGGAGATCATCGAAACGGAAATACCTGAGGATATGAAAGATATCACGAGCCACTGGAGGCACAACCTCATAGAGAAACTTGCCGATGTGGATGAGGAAGTCGAAAATCTGTATCTTATGGACAAAGGCATATATCCGCATGAACTGCAGGCTCACATCCGCAGAGTGGCAAACAAGAATGACTTTGTCCCGGTTATGTGCGCATCGGCTTTAAAGAACAAAGGCGTAAAGGGAGTCCTGGACGGGGTATGCAATTACATGCCTTCCCCCGTAGACGTAAAACAGCCCAATGCGATAGATCCGAACACGGAAGAGGAAGTCGAGATAGCGCCGGATCCGGAAAAGCCGTTGTGCGCGTACGCGTATAAAGTCATGGCGGATCCGTTCATCGGGACTCTTACATTCGCTAGGGTTTACGCAGGAATGATAAAGTCGGGGACTTACATATACAATTCTACTACGGATAAAAAAGAAAGAGTGGGCCAGATCCTGAGGATGCACGCTGATCAGAGAGAAATGGTACAGGAGGCCGGTCCCGGAGATATAGTCGGGCTGGTAGGCATGAAACACACTACTACGGCCCATACTTTGTGTGACGAAAAACATCCCGTGACTCTGGAAAAAATAAATTTCCCGGATCCGGTAATCTCTATGTCAGTCGAGCCGGAGACCAGGTCAGACCAGGATAAACTGGGCGCGGCCCTGAAAAAGATCGAGAGTGAAGACCCGTCTTTTCAGGTAACGTATAACGAGGAGACAGGCCAGACACTTATAAACGGCATGGGAGAACTTCATCTTGAGATAATAGTGGACAGGATGAAAAGAGAGTTCAATGTTTTCGCGAAGGTCGGCAGCCCGCAGGTTGCCTACCGTGAGACTGTTACAAAAGCTGTCAAGTCTGTCGGTAAATTCGTTCAGCAGACCGGTGGTCACGGGCAGTATGGTCATGTAGTGATAAGGCTGGAGCCCTCGGAACCGGGCGAAGGGGTAGTTTTCGAGCAGGAGATAAAGGGCGGGGCCATTCCCAGGGAATATTTCTCCGCTATCGAAAACGGTGTAAGGAATTTTGCCAAGACGGGTATCCTGGCAGGGTATCCTGTAACGGATATAAAAGTGACGCTGTACGACGGGTCTTTTCACGAAGTGGATTCATCTGAATTGGCCTTCGGCAACGCGGCAAGAATAGCGCTCAGGGATGGTATGAAAAAAGCCGGTCCGAGGCTTCTTGAGCCTATAATGAAGCTTGAAGTCACCACCCCGGATGAGTACCTGGGTGACGTGATCGGCGACATGAATATGAGGCGTATCAAGGTTGAGAACATAGAGCAGATGGTTACTACCAAAATAGTTACAGGAGCTGCACCGTTGGCGCAGATGTTTGGTTACGCGACGGCCCTAAGAAGCTTGACACAGGGAAGGGCTACGTATACAATGGAGCCTTCTTTTTACAAAGAAGTGCCTAGAGATATACTGGAGAAGATTGTGCCGGATTTTTCGGCAGAGTAATGGTTAGAGGAACGTAATCATAGATAGCTACTGATTTAAGAGAATTTCAAGGAGGTAAGAGATGGCAAAGGCAAAATTTGAAAGAACAAAACCGCATCTTAACATCGGCACTATAGGTCATGTTGACCACGGTAAGACGACGTTAACGGCGGCGATCACGATGTATCTGGCCAATAAGGGCCAGGCGGAGGTCAGGGAGTTTGACACGATCGATAAGGCGCCTGAAGAGAGGGAAAGAGGCATAACGATCGCGGTAGCGCACGTTGAGTACGAGACGGAAAAGAGGCATTACGCGCATATCGATTGCCCGGGACACGCTGACTATATTAAGAACATGATCACCGGTGCCGCGCAGATGGATGGAGCGATTTTGGTTGTATCAGCGGCAGACGGTCCGATGCCTCAGACGAGAGAGCACATACTTCTCGCTCGCCAGGTAAACGTACCCTCGCTGGTAGTATTCATGAACAAGGTGGACATGGTAGACGACGAAGAGCTTCTGGACCTTGTTGAGCTTGAGGTGAGAGAGCTTCTGTCAAAGTACGAGTTCCCGGGCGATGACACGCCGATAATCAAGGGCAGCGCGCTTAAGGCCATGGAAGCAAAGGGTGAAGCCGGCAACCCGGACTGCGCGTTCATAGACGAGCTTATGGATGCTGTTGACA
>JAVCCB010000041.1 GCA_030765685.1 Candidatus Tantalella remota
CCCTGTGCGCAATTGATACCATTAGCGCGTATTGGATTTCAGATTACAGATAACAGATTTCAGATATCTGACATCTACAATCTGTCATCTGACATCTAACTCCCTCCTACGCCCTTGGATGGAATTCTTTATGTATCTTTCTCAGCTTCTCTTTGTTCACATGCGTATAGACCTGCGTCGTCGAGATATCCGCGTGTCCGAGCATCTCCTGCACCCCCATGAGGTCCGCGCCTCCTTCAAGAAGATGCGTCGCGAAAGAATGGCGGAGCGTATGCGGCGTTATATGTTTTTTTATACCCGACTGCGTGGCGTATTTCTGTATCATCTTCCAAAGGCTTTGTCGTGAGATCATTTTCCCGAGCCTTGACAGGAACAGGTGATCGTCTTCGGTTTTCTTGTTCAGCTTGACCCTCGAAGTCCTTATATACCTGTCTATAGCTTTTTCAGCCACTTTGCCTATCGGGACTATTCTTTCCTTCCCGCCCTTTCCCATACATTTTACAAACCCCGCATCCAGATTAACGCTGGTCTTTTTGAGGTCCTTGACCTCGGACACACGCAGCCCGGCGGCATACATAAGTTCAAGAATAGCGCGGTCCCTCACGCCCATCCACCCTTTGTTGGGAGGAGCGCTCAGGAGCTTTTCCACTTCCTCTCTATTGAGAACGTCGGGGATGTTCTTCCATGTACGAGGGGTCTCCACCACGGCGGCTACATTTTCTTTCACTATTTGTTCCGCCACAAGAAATTTCCAAAAGGTCTTAAGCGCCGCGAGGTTTCTGGCAATACTGGAAGAAGAGAGCTCACTATCTTTGAGCTGCATAAGAAAGGTCACAATATCTTCGCGCGTGACGTCAATAACGTCTTTTTTCTTTTTTCCGAGGTATTCCGAGAATTTCCCGAGATCGCAACGATAGGAAATAACGGTATTGTTGCTCACACCGCGTTCGACTTCGAGAAAAAAAATAAAATTGTCGATTAAATCCTTCATAATAGCCAACTAAGTAGAAACTCCCACATCCCTTACTAAAATCCAAATAACTAAATCCAAAATAGCTACTTTGGATTTTGGGTTTTTGAAATTCTTTTGGATTTTGGTCTTTGGGTTTTGGATTTCACTCCATCACCACGCGCGTCCCTCATAAGAAGGGATTACACTCCCTCTCATGCCCTATCGTCGTTTCCTGGCCGTGTCCGGGGAACACTCTGGTCTCGTCCGGAAGCGTCATCAGTTTCTTCATCGACTCAGCCAGCATTTTGTAGTCTCCTCCCGGAAGGTCCGTACGACCGACACCCTCGTAAAAAAGAGTGTCTCCGCTAAAAAGCATATTCCCGCACAAGATCGAGATACCCCCTACGGTATGACCCGGCGTGTGTATCACCTTGAGAACGACCGACCCCAGCAAGATCTCGTCTCCGTCCTTAAGCAATCGTTCGGCGCTTACCGTCTCAAACCTCTCTTCAGTCAAAAGCGACAGGTTCCTCCCCGGATCGTTCAGGCATGGTTCATCGAGTTCATGTATAAGTACGGGGAAAGCGAAAACAGCGTTGCCTTTTATGTGGTCGGCGTGGCCGTGCGTGTTGAGCGTGTACAATATTTTAATGCCCTCAGCTCCGACATACTCTTCTATCTCCGGGTCATAATCGCCCGGATCTATAAGCATACCCTCGGAGGAAACCGGATCGGACACGACATAACAGTTGGTCTGTAGCGGTCCGACCACGAATCTCTTAATTTTCAGCATCCGGTTCCTCGCCCCTGAACTCGGCTCTTATGTACAGGCCCATCTTATTGTAGGAAAATTTCATTTTTATCTGCCGGCCGGCGTTCTCGAGCTGCCTGCGTATCCTGACCTCGTTCCCGCTGGTTATACGCTCCTTCTTAAGCCTGACCTCTACGCCTTCCAACTCGGTTATATATCCCTGCAGCTCTTCGGCCTTCTCATCCACAAGCATATTACGCATATCTATAAGATTAGATATCTCCTGCTCTATGGCCACTACTTTTTTCTTCTGATTGCTCGCGGTAAGAACATCCAGAAGGTCACGGTGCCAGTTCTTCCAGAAAATATATCTCTTTGTATAAAGATCCAAATTGGGCTTAACGTCATACTGCCTCACGGCGTAATAGCTTTTCATCTTTTTCCCGTCGTCCTTGGGTTTCGGGACAAACTTCTCCTTAAGCTGCGCGCAGCCGGAACCTATCGATACCGTCAGCAAGATCACTGCCAGAAAATATATCTCTTTTTTTCGCATCTCATCACCCCGGTTTTTTGTTTACTTGGCTTATCTAACTGCGTTTTAAAGCTGTATCAAAATCTTATTTCAAATGAAGTGAACTCTCCCACGGCGAGAGAGGTATCTATCTTAGAGTCGGCGATGTATTCCCGCATACTTTCTCCCAAGTCCCGTACAAAACTCCGCACCTGTTCGCCGGTCCCCTCGCATACCACTTCGACGTCTCCAGAACCCAGGTTTCTCGCGAACCCCGACACCCCCATCCTGGCGGCAACATCCCGCGCGGTGAATCGAAAACCCACCCCCTGAACATTCCCTGAATATGTAATATGGGCCCTTTGAAGGTCCTTCATTGTTTTTGACATTATATTTTAGAAAATCGAAAATTGAGAATGGATTAAGAATGGCTGAACATTGGACCGCATTTGACTCTTTTTTATACTGTTCTAATGCTCTGTCGGGGCCTGGGATCTTACTCCCGTCTAATACGCAACCCCGGCGCCACGAAAAATACTTTGGAGGAGATCTTGTGAAAGTTTACTTTCAACAAGATCGGCGAGAAAGTGTTTTCTTTGATTTCTCGCTCTCCTACTCCTCTCAAATCAAAGAGCCATCAATTTCGTCTTAGTGCTCGGTGTTTACTTGAGAAATTGATGAGTAAACCGCTGGGATCTTCCTTCCACCTACTTGCCGACCCCGGCACCACGAAAAATACTTTGGAGAAGATCTTGTGAAAGTTTACTTTCAACAAGATCGGCGAGAAAGTGTTTTCTTTGATTTCTCGCTCTCCTACTCCTCTCAAATCAAAGAGCCATCAATTTCATCTTAGTGCTCGGTGTTTACTTGAGAAATTGATGGTCGGGGCGCTGGGATTTGAACCCAGGACCTCCACGTCCCGAACGTGGCGCGCTGCCAAACTGCGCTACGCCCCGACTGCGTCAAGTTAACATAATCCATTTTCAGATTATATTAACATTATATATGGAGAGCGTCAATATTTATCAGGATGCTTTATTATAAGTTTTAAACGGTAACGGTTATGTCACTTACGTTTAAACCTAAAAGTCTTCCTTTTCGAGAAAATATTCCGGATCTTTGAGTATCGGCTTGTAATCAGCCGGCAACGGTACAGGAAAAGTCGCTACCTCAAACACTCCTACCGAAGCTCTTTTGACTATATTCACCGTGCCCTTGAGGATACCCGTCGTAAATGCCGCGAAATATCCGTCTTTCTTCTTGGCATCATCCATGCCTTTGATAAGTTCAAGCGGCGAAGTGGCGACGTTAGCCAGCCCCCTGCCAAGCTTGTCAACAGCATTGTCAGCATAACCCGGAGCGGATATCGCTAATACCAGAGTTATCATGATCAAACCAGCAATAACCTTCTTCATAAGACCCCTTTCGTATCTCACATGAACCCTTTTTCGATGAGCATGTCTTTCGTGATGGACGAGCCGTTTTCCTTTTTCCCGGCGTATTTCCCCATCATGTCAAATTCCACGTTAACATAATCTCTGTTTTTTTTCAATTTTAATGTCGTATTTTCAAGTGTATGCGGTATCAGGAATATCCTGAAAAAAGAACTGTGGACTTCCCCCACCGTAAGACTTATGCCGTCAATGGCCACGGATCCTTTCGGCACAAGGTACTTTTCGTCTCCGCGTGCGAAAGAAACATCTACTACCCATCCGCCGGCAGTCTTTCCCTCTGACTTTATCCGGTACTCCCCGTCGACATGTCCGGAAACCATATGACCGCTCATCATATCTCCGGCCTTAAGTGCGGGTTCCAAGTTGACCTTGTCTCCCGGGGTGATCCTTTTCAAGTTGGTACTCTTGACGGTATTCTCCACAACGTCGAAAGAAAGGCCTTTTTTGTTCTCTACAACGCTGAGACATACACCGTTCACCGCGACGCTTTCGCCTATAGCAAGACCCTCAGAGATCTTTTTGCAATCCACGTCAAGCCGGTACGAATCTCCGCGCCGCGCGATCCTCTTCACATTTCCAGTTTCAAGTATTATCCCCGTGAACACTTTTTGACCTGCCTTTTCCCGATGCCTTTTTTGCTTATACGGCCCCTCAAAAAAATATCCCCGCCCGAGGGTCGGATACTTACGTCTTCAAGAGAAATAGCTTTGGATATATCCGAAACGCCTTTCCCTTTCACCGAAGAAGCCTCCCCTCCCAGAAGTATGGGAGCGATAAAAAAAATAGCTTCGTCCGCCAGGGACTCATCAAGAAGGCTTCCCGAAAGTTCGCCACCTCCTTCCGAAAGGATATTTACTATACCTTTCCCGGCAAGCTCCTTCAGAAAAGACCTGAGCGGGACTCTTCCTTTTTTGCTCTTTTGGACCACGACTTCCACGTTCGGAAGAGCGTTCAATTTTTTTATTTTGCCCGCGGGAGCAAGTTCCGTCGTACCGATTATAACGGGAGATTTCTTAGCCGTCTTTATCACTTTCGCCGTCTGAAAGATACGTAACCGGCTGTCCACTATCACTCTTACTGTGCGGGACGACTTTCCTTCCTCCGCGAGAAGCAGCGGATCGTCCTTGGCCACGGTACCCGCGCCAACCATGATAGCGTCATATACCTTGCGCATCTTCCTGACCGCCGCTCTCGAAGTCTCCGACGATATCCACCTGGACGTCCCGTTACGCGCTGCAATTTTCCCGTCCACCGACTGCGCCAGCTTGAGTGTCACGTACGGCAGGTCTTCGGTGATATATTTTATATATTTTCGGTTAAAATATTTCGCTTCTTGTTCAAGGATACCCGTAATGACGGTTATCCCGGCTTTCTTCAGCCGTCGTATACCGCGCCCCGAATTTAGGGGGTTCGGGTCTCTCATCGCTATAACCACTTCTTTTATTCCGCTTGATATCACAGCCTCGGTACACGGTGGTGTCTTACCGAAATGGTCACAGGGTTCGAGGGTAACAAAAAGTGTCGCGTTCCGGCACTTAGCCGAAGCTTCCCTGATAGCGTTGACTTCCGCGTGAGGTTCTCCGGCACGCCTGTGGTAACCGGCGCCGACCACCTTTCCACTTTTGACGATAAGAGCTCCCACCATAGGGTTAGGATACGTCCGGTCTGTCGCTTTCGCGGCAAGTTTAAGCGCCTCTTCCATATATGCGGCCATCGCGTCTTTTTTCATCTTATTTGTTCCGAGACCTTCTTCTTTCCGATTCTTCCCTGAGCTTCTCGACGACATCTGAACCTACCCTTATATTACCCAGGAGTATCCTGTCCGGGCCCATACCGTGACAATCCGAACCTCCCGTCATAATAAGCCCGTGTTCACCCGCTATTTTCTGGTATTTCTTGTTTATCGAAGGCCTGTGGTTGGAATGATACACCTCCAGCCCTTTTAATCCCGCCCTGACAAAACTGGGAATATCCTCGTCACTTCCCATCGTCCCGGGATGAGCCAGTACCGGCACACCACCCGCTTTCCGTACCATGTCTATGGCTTTTCTGTAATCAAGCCGCTCATGTTTGACATGCGCGGCTTTACCGTCACCTATATATTTGTCAAAAGCTTCTTTGAGATCCCTCACAAGCCCCTGCTCGAACATTATCCTCGCCAGATGAAGACGTCCCACGGCGCCCTTTTTTGAAGCGGCCAGCACTTTTTTGCTGTCCACATCCAGCCCCGCCTCATGCAGCAGGCTTATTATTTTTTTCATCCGCTCGACCCTATTTCTCTGTATGCTCTTAAAAGCCTTTAAAAGGGAGGACTTCTTCCAATCTATAAAATATCCAAGAAGATGTATTTCTGTGTTTCCTTTAGCCGTCGATATCTCCACGCCAGGTATGACCTCTACACCTGTTTTCTTAGCGGCTTTCATCGCCGGGCCGATACCTTCGACGCAATCGTGATCCGTTATCGCTACCGCCCGGAGCCCCAAAGCGGCGGCTTTTTCCACTACTTCTTCGGGGGAGAATATCCCGTCGGAAAAATTGGTATGCACGTGTAGATCTGCGAACCCGAAATTATTTTTTTTCATCTTCCTCTTCTTTCTCTCCGGAATCCCGCATAAGTCTGCCGGTCTTATTGACCTTATCCAGAATACCGTTAACGAATTTCCCGGAATCTTTATCCCCGTACTTCTTCGCCATCTCAATAGCTTCGTTAATAGCCACCTTCGGCGGGATATCGGGAGCGAAAAGAAGTTCGTACGAAGCTATCCTCAGGATGTTCCTGTCTACAGTCGCCATACGTCCCATCTCCCAGTTAGCGGCATATTCGGTTATAGTCCTGTCCAGCTCATCTTTGTTCGCGTTGACACCGTTAACGATATCCTCGGCAAACCCCCTGACAGAATCGTCTGTATTCTCGTCATGCTCCCAATACTTGCTCAGGCAATCCTCGACGGGCTCCCCCGTGATATCGTTGGCATACAACACCTTAAGCGCTATTTCGCGCGATAAAGTCCTTTTTCTCATATCATGCTCCGATCAGCTGTTATATAGACGCGTACAGATTGCACATCTCGATAGCGGTCCTCGCAGCGTCTCTGCCTTTGTTCCCGCTTTTCGTGCCCGCCCTGTCAAGCGCCTGTTCAAGATTGTCCGTAGTAATAACTCCGAAAACACACGGCACATCGCTGTCCATAGCCACTTTCGCGACACCTTTTGCCGCTTCACTCGCTATGAGATCAAAATGCGGAGTTTCACCCCTTATTATAGCACCAAGGCATATAACTCCGTCGTATTTTCCTGAACCTGCCAGCTTCTTCGCGAGCATCGGTATCTCGAAAGATCCCGGCACCCATACCACGGATACGTCTTTCTCTACGACACCGTGTTTGCCAAGCGTATCCACAGCGCCTTCAAGCAACTTTGTCGATACGAACTCATTGAACCTCGACACGACTATGCCGAACTTCTTACCCTTTGCTATCATGTGACCTTCGATCACGTTTGAACCCTTCATATCACACCTCCGGTTTAGTACTCAGTATTCAGTATTCAGTTTTCCCAGTTTACAGTTTACTGTTTACAGTTCACAGCATATTTACACATGCTTCAATTTGTGCCCCATTTTCTTCTTCTTCGTCTTTAGGTACTCCCTGTTTGCCTTGCCCGGTTTTATCTCAAGCGATCCGCAGCTCGTTATTTTTATACCGTACCCTTTCAAACCTATGACCTTCCGGGGATTGTTCGTAAGCAGCTTTATCTGTTTAAGCCCCAGGTCGGCAAGTATCTGCGCTCCTATACCATAATCCCTGAGATCAGCCTTGAACCCGAGACGCTCGTTAGCCTCCACGGTATCGCAACCTTCGTCCTGAAGCTGATACGCTTTGAGTTTGTTGAGTATCCCTATACCCCTGCCTTCCTGGGCAAGATACAGTATTACGCCTTTACCCTTATCCGATATCTTCCTCATAGCCTTTTCAAGCTGGTCACCGCAGTCGCATCGCATGGAATGGAACACGTCTCCGGTCAGACATTGCGAATGGACACGCACCATGACCTCACCTTTGGATATATCCCCCTTGACCAGAGCCAAATGCTGGTAATCGTCTATCATAGACCTGTATGCGTGTATCCTGAACGACCCGAAAGGTGTCGGCATCTCGGTTTCAGCCACCTTTTCTATCAGGTTTTCTTTTCCTCTTCTGTATTTTATGAGATCTTCTATCGAACATAGTTTCAATTTATGTTTTTTCGCGAATTTCACGAGATTCGGCATACGTGCCATCGTCCCGTCCTCGTTCATTATCTCGCAGATAACGCCCACAGGCGGATGCCCCGCAAGCTTCATCAGGTCGACGCTCGCCTCGGTATGTCCGGCTCTTACAAGCACCCCGCCTATCCTTGAACGCAACGGAAACACATGACCGGGTTTAACAAAATCTTTCGCCTTGGCTTTTTCATCAGAAAGCAGCTTTATTGTACGCGCCCTGTCATGCGCCGAGATACCGGTCGTCACGTCTTCTTTCGCGTCCACCGATACCGCCCATGCCGTTTTATACGGATCCTGCGGATCCTTAGACATCATATGAAGGCCGAGTTTCTCTGCTATCGCGTCTTCCATCGGGACACAGATAAGTCCGCGTCCGTATCTTGCCATGAAATTTATCTTCTCCGGCGTGATATGCGAAGCGGACGCTATCAGGTCGCCTTCGTTCTCCCTTGAAGGGTCATCAACGACAACGACCATCCTGCCACGTTTAATATCTTTTATTACATCTTCGATCTTGTTTAATTTCATAGTTGTAGCCTTCCTTGAATGTAAAAATCGTCATCCCCGCAAGCTCTAAGTGGGGACCCCATAAAAATTATTACTTCCACGTGATTCCCGCTGGAGTTAATCCTGTACCGAACTTGTTCTGGTACAGGGCGGAAATGGCATTGTTACTTTCTTTAGCCTCGCGCCCTGCCCGATACCCGCCTTCGCCAACCTATTTATGTATCATCTGGCTACGGCGGGTTATTTCGGCCATACAGTTTGTGTTCACTTCGTTCCACAAACTGTGGCCTCAATAAAAAAAGCCCCAAAGCATACACTTCAGGGCTTGCAAAAATAACCTTAAACACTTCTCCCATCCCGGCTTTACGGTCGGTACCCGGTTCTCACGGGTTCAGGCCTGTATTCAGACCTCGCGGACTCATCTAGTCGTTAGTCTATAGTCTTTAGTGGAAAACCTTGCTTTCAAAATGCCAAACTAACGACTATTCACTAGCGACTATCGACTAGTATCACCGCCGGCTAAGGACATTCACCTTACCCTGAAGCAGGATTAATTCTAGCATATTTGTGGTGGAAGTCAAGAGGTTTGGAGGATGTAGGGCACCTTGTTCGATTCTAGATGCTCGTGCACTGTGCACACTAATTCGATTCTAGATTCTCGCACTCGAGACCTGGGGGTTGTGCGGGCGAGTGATCAAATTTGAGCTTCACATGAACTCAAATTTCGTTCTGTCTGAGCACGCTACAACCCCCGGATAATAAGGGAACACGCCCTTACGTAAATCCAAAATCCTAAGCCCAAAACCCAACAGAATCTTTAAAACCCAAAGTAGCTATTTTTTTTGGATTTTGTCATTTGGATTTTATCATTTGGGTTTTTATTGGCGCGCATTGTCCGCGCCCAGATGGAACGCGCCCCCCGTCCTATCCCCTTGAATCTACGCTCTAAGTTTGGTAACTGCCGGAGCGGCAATGCCCGGATTTTTTAAAGGTCCGGGATGCTGCCCGGTGCGAGTTCTGAAATTTGAGTTTTGGATAGACTCAAATTTCAGCCTGTCTGAGCACCACACAACGGATACTAAAAAAACCTCCTCTCCACCAAAATATTCCTAAGCACCAACCCAGCCAGCATACTACCGCAAATGCGCGAACGCGCATTTGCTTCCGAATTAACACCACCCCCCGGAATCAACGCTCTAAGTTTGGTAGGGACTCTGAAAAGATCCTTGCGGGGTCTTATCAAAAAGGTATCGGTATCTGTCTCGGGCGAGTTCTAAAATCTGAGCTTTTAATGAGCTCAGATTTTAGCATGTGTGAGCCCGGGACAGATGCCGGTAACTTAAATAAAAAAGCCCCGCAAGGATCTCTCCTCACGGGGCTTCTCGTTAAACGAGCGTTGTTCTTCTCGTTACATCATGCCCGGCATTCCGCCGCCCATTCCGCCCGGCATAGCGGGCATACCTGCTGCTCCGCCTTCTTCCGGTTTGTCGGTGATAAGCGCTTCGGTCGTCAGCATAAGTGACGCTATGCTGGCAGCGTTCTGAAGAGCGCTGCGTGTGACCTTTGTCGGGTCTATTATACCGGCTTCCACCATATCGGTGAAACAGTTGGCTTCCGCGTCGTATCCGACCTTCTCTTTTTTCTCTTCGAGAAGTTTCTGTACGACAAATTCGCCCGACTGACCGGCGTTAGTTGCTATCATGCTGACGGGCGCTTCAAGCGCGCGTTCGATAATGCTGATACCTACCTGCTCGTCGTTATCCGCCTTGAGGCCGGAAAGCTTACGGCTTGCCCTTAAAAGAGCTACCCCGCCGCCCGGAACGATACCTTCTTCAGACGCGGCTCTCGTCGCGTGAAGAGCGTCCTCTATCCTGGCCTTCTTCTCTTTCATCTCTATCTCTGTCGCCGCGCCGACGTTTATTATCGCAACGCCGCCCGCGAGTTTAGCGAGACGTTCCTGAAGCTTTTCCTTGTCATAATCGGAATCGCTTTTCTCTATCTCGGCTCTTATCTGAGCTATCCTGGCCTGCACGGCTTCCTTGCTGCCGGGACCTTCGACGATAGTAGTGTTATCTTTGTCTATCGTGACCCTCTTCGCTCTTCCAAGATCTTCCTGCGTGACGTTCTCGAGCTTGATACCGAGATCTTCCGATATTACCTTACCGCCTGTGAGAACAGCGATATCCGCGAGCATCGCCTTTCTCCTGTCGCCGTATCCGGGAGCCTTGACCGCACAGCACGAGAAAGTACCGCGAATCTTGTTAACGACCAGCGTCGCCAGGGCTTCGCCCTCAGTCTCTTCAGATATTATAAGGAGCGGTTTGCCCGACTGGGCTACCTTTTCCAAAAGCGGAAGAAGGTTCTTCATGTTGGAGATCTTCTTCTCATACAGGAGTATATACGGATCGTCAAGGGCGCATTCCATTCTCTCAGGATCACTCACGAAATACGGTGAAAGATAACCCTGGTCAAACTGCATACCTTCAACGAGCTTAAGGCTTGTGTCGAGAGTCTTGCCTTCCTCGACCGTGATAACGCCGTCTTTGCCGACCTTATCCATCGCCTCAGCTATCCTGTCACCGATGACCTTGTCATTGTTTGCCGCTATACTGGCCACCTGAGCGATCTCTTTCTGCTCTTTGATCGGTGTGGATATTTTCTTAAGCTCTTCCACAACAGCCTCAACGGCTTTCTCGATACCTCTTTTTATCTGCATGGGATTCGCACCGGAAGTAACGTTCTTCAGGCCTTCCCTGTAGATAGCCTCGGCAAGCACAGTAGCGGTAGTCGTACCGTCACCGGCTATGTCACTGGTCTTCGAAGCTACTTCCTTGACCATTTCCGCGCCAAGGTTCTCATACGGGTCGTCGAGCTCTATTTCTTTCGCCACGGTAACACCGTCTTTTGTGATCGTCGGGCCACCGAACTTCTTCTCGATAACAACGTTCCTTCCTTTAGGACCTAACGTCACCTTAACGGCTTTGGCAAGCTGCTCCACGCCGCTGAGGATCGATCTGCGTCCTTCATCACTGAACTGTAACTGTTTTGCCATTACTCCTCCTTATTTGTAAACTCGTTCTTTTTTTCTTATTTTACTATACCCAGGATATCCTCTTCCTTCATCATAAGAAGATTCCTGTCATCTATCTTCAGTTCCGTTCCGGAATACTTACCGTACAGGACAACATCGCCGTCCTTTACTTCCAGAGCGACTGTCTTGCCTTCATCGGATACTCTTCCTTTACCGACTGCCACAACTTTTCCCTGCTGAGGTTTTTCCTGAGCGGTACCGGGTATGACTATGCCACCCTTTGTCGTCTCTTCTGCCTCAAGCACCTCAATAAGGATCCTGTCTCCAAGCGGTTGTACTTTCATTTCTTTCTCCTCCATTTTAGTTTTACACACTGTTATTTCTTTATGGGTGTTAGCACTCACTCACTTAGAGTGCTAACGAATTATCCATTCTATAGAAACTGCGAATAAAGTCAAGCAATTTTTTTTGGAATATTGCGGGATGGGTAGATCAGGTCATTTACAGTCAGGTTCCACCAGCATAGCCAGCCCCTTGAAGATAAGGTCAGGCGAGACCTCCTCCATACGGGATGAATACCTAGCTATGAGACCGGCATCGCCGCCGGTGGCCACAACTGTAAGTCCTTTACCGTACGAGGCTTTGAACCGTTCAATAAGGCCGTCACACATGGACGCGTACCCCATGAGTATACCTTTATTCATACTGCTTCTGGTATCCCTGCCGATAAGCCCCCTTGAAGGCTTAAGCTCGATCGACGGCAGAAGAGCCGCGTTTTCTACTAGAGACCCAAGAGCCAGGCGCAATCCGGGAAAAATAAGGCCTCCCTCATAAGCGCCCTTGGCACCGACCAGGTCGAAAGTGACTGCCGTGCCGAAATCTATTACAAGGAGAGGAGCTTTAAAGTCTCGCGCGGCGGCGAAGGCAAGAACAAGGCGATCCTGACCGACTTCACGGGGATCCTTATATTTGACCTTATCGGCACTTTTATATCCTTACCGACCGTGCGTACCTTTATATTAGGAACGACCGCTTTCAGGCTTTTCTTCACGATAGAGAGAAAAGCCGGCACTACGCTTACGATGACCGCTTCTTCGATCCGGCCGGCAAAAGGTCCCAGCAGCCTTTTCAAAGAACGTGGATCCACTTCTTTCTTCATCGTATGAAGAAAAAATTCCTTCTTTATCTTCCCGCCGTCGGTAACGGCGATCGAAGTATTGGTGTTCCCTATGTCGATTAGTAGTTTCATAATATCTCGTATCAAATCCAAATAACAAAATCCAAAAAAAATAGCTACTTTGGGCTTTGGATTTTAAAGATTCTTTTGGGTTTTGGGCTTTGGATTTTGGATTTAACTTGCATTCAAATCTAGCGCCCTTTTCCGGGTCTGCAAAGAACAACATCCCCACTGAATATCCGTTTGAGGCCGTCTTTAGCTGTCTTTACTATCAAAACGCCTTTCTCATCTATATCCACCGCTACGCCTTTGATCGTCTTATGATGTTCTTCGACCCTTATCTCCTTTTTCAGTACCAGCGAAACCTTCTTACATTCATCCCGGAGCGCGGCGAACCCTTTCTTCTGGAGGATATCGTACCTCTTTTCAAATTCCCTCAATATCTGCCTTATAAGCTCCAGCCGGCTGAGCCTGCGGCCGCATTTTTCTTTCAGCGCCGTACCTTCGAGAGGCAGCTTGCCCGCGGGCGTGTTGACGTTTATTCCTATACCGAGTATAAGAAAATCCACTTTATCCGGCTGCGCTTTTATCTCCGTGAGTATGCCGCATAGTTTTTTACCCTCGATCATAACATCGTTCGGCCATTTTGTACCCGGCTCCAGGCCTGAGGTCTTCTTTACGGCCGCGATAACGGCCGCGGCTGCGACAAGAGTGATCGCGGGTATCTCGTCAGTCTCAACGTCAGGTCTGAGGATCATTGACATGTAAATTCCCTGCCCCTTCGGCGAGGTCCAGGTTCTGCCCATCCGCCCCTTACCCTTTGTCTGGGTCTCGGCGATAATTATCGTCCCTTCCTCGCTACCCTTCTCCGCGAGTTCATACGCCTTGTCGTTCGTAGTGGGAATGGTCTCATAATGGTAAATGGCTTTTCTGCCCATCGTCCCGGTATCCAGACCCGCTGATATCTCATATCCGTACAGTTTGTCCGGCGACGACGAGAGCCTGTACCCGTGATGCGGAACGGCCTCTATGACGTATCCGTCTTTCCTCAGCTTGCTGATATGTTTCCACACGCCGGCTCTTGAAAACCCGAGCGCGTCAGAAATATCTTCTCCCGAAACAAAACCGCCTTCGGTGTCCCTGAAAAATCCCAGTATCTCTTTCTTTATATCCAAGTCAGCCATATCTTTTCTTAAAATCCCAGTATGCTCAGGAACCGGCCTACCCAGTGAAGCCTCCACATCTGCGTTTCCACCCGGGATATCTCTTTTACGAGCTTATGCTGGGTATCGTACAGGCCGTTCTCGGTTATCTTCAGTTTCTGATATTTCGCGCCGCCTTTCTTAATGAACTCTATCGCTTTCTTAAGCTCCCCTTTGTCGAAGAACGTCCCGTGATCGCGACAGTTATCCACAACTATCCCGGAATGGCTCATATAGTTCTTCCGCCACATGAGGCTGGCGCATCGCGGACATTTAAAATATTTTACGTCTTCCACCTTGCCTTCAGGTTTGTACACTTTTCTGAGATACCTGAGTTCATCCACCGTAAAAACTGTCGGCTCCATCTCGAGGACTTTTTTCTCATCGACACGGTCCACCCAGATACCGCCACAGGAAGGACATTCATCGGTTGCAAACCCGCCCCTGTTCGTTACGTTCATCAGGACGTCACATTTGGGACATTTGATAGGCTCAGCCTGCTGGATGTCCATCTCTTCAGCTCTTGCGACGTCTGTTGGTCTTTCTTCGATCCACTCCCCGCAATACCTGCATTTCGCTGCAGCATCCTGCACTTCTTTAGAACAAAAAGGACATTTTTTCATTATTCTTCTTCGTCTAAATAATCTTTCCAAGATTCCTGCTCATCTTCAGAAAAGGAGTCCCACTTTTTTTTAACGGCCTTTTTCATATCCATCTTGCTGGATGAACCCTTTGCTTTCGTAGAACTTGGGCGTACTACATAATATTTGAACATCAGGACTATCAGGACACAGAACAAGATCAGCGAAACTATGGCCAAAATGCGGTCCGTGACCACTATCTCATTCATGGACCCTTTCATCCTGTCACGTTTCTTCATCTTACGCCTCTGAAAAAATGATTTTTTTTCGATATTCTCAACTCTCCCTATACACCAAAACTGTCACGCTTAAAAAAAGCGCGATAAACGCCACTATAGAATTTCTTGAGACTTCACTCAAAAACATATATTCCGACAACAGATGCGCCGCTTCCGCGAACACTTCCACGACAAAAACTATACCAAAAATTATAAGCCACCTCTTCATAAAAACTCCTTTTTTGTCACTACCCTATCAGGATAGATGAAAGTATCCTCACCAGCGGTATAATAACCCTGTCAAAAAGACCGAGATAGAGAAGCGCTATGAGTATAACAAACCCGTATCTCTGCATCCGCGCATACGCGCGCGCCATCTCCAGCGGCAATAAGGTCATCAGGATATTCGACCCGTCAAGCGGAGGTATGGGTATAAGGTTAAATATCCCCAGCACCAGACTTATGAGCACACCGTAAAGAAGCACCGTCCACATCAAAGATCCCGCCGGAAATATCCCCGTCTTGAAGATCGCCGCAAAGATCACCGCCATACCGAAATTAGCGGCCGGACCAGCCAGGCTCGTCAGCAGCATACCTTTTCTCGGTTCACGAAAATTTCGGGGATTTACGGGTACGGGTTTGGCCCAACCAAATATTATGGGCGAATGCGATAACACCAGAAGCATCGGCAGGATAACGGTTCCTACCGGGTCCATATGCGCTATCGGATTGAGTGTCAGGCGTCCGGCGTCTTTGGCCGTGGGGTCGCCCATCCTGAAAGCGACATAACCGTGCGCTACTTCGTGGACGACTATCACGATAATAAAGATAATGATCGAAATAACAGATTCTACCATATCAACGAATTCTCAATTATCCTAAAGTATATCCCATCCTCTTCAGGGCTTTATTCATCCTCTCTATGGCCTGTTTTACCGAACTTCCTTCGGTAAGGTTGTCTTTGCAAATAACCGCGTATCCTTTACGGTTCCTGATCTCGAAGGTCTTCACAAGCGACATCGGACATTTTTTGAGTTTCTTCTCTTTTTTCGCCATTTTTTGCCCTCCCTGTTCGTTAAAATGTCTCTTTACACTCCGCCAAGATCTCCGGCGACTATTCCCATATTTTCCAGGAAATCGTCGATATCCCTGTTCGCGTTAAATATCTGTTTTATCTTATCTTTATTGTCCTCGAAAACATCTACAAGAACCGGATCAAAATGACCTCCCGCCCTTTCTTTTATCATCGAGACCGACTTGTCAAAACTGTACGCTTCCTTATAGGTCCTTTTGGATATGAAAGCGTCAAAACAATCGGCCAGGGCCACTATCCTTCCATAAAGAGGTATTTCCTCCCCCTTGATCCCCGCGGGATATCCCTTGCCGTCATAACGCTCGTGATGCGTAAGAGCAATGGTCCTGCAGGCTTTTAAAAGAGGTGACTTGGCGTTCTTGAAGATATCCGCCCCAACCCGGGGATGTTCCCTCATCAGGTTCGCTTCTTCATCCGTCAGCTTGCCCTTTTTATTCAGTATGCTGTCCGGAAGCATTATCTTACCGATATCGTGCATGGGACTGGCATACCTTATTATCTCCACCTCTTCTGAGAGAAGCCCCAGCCCTTCGGCCAGGACGGCGCTGTAATCCGTTATACGCACAAGATGCGTCCCCATAGCATGATGGCGGTATTCCGATATCAGAGCCATGCGGAATATCATCTCGATATGAGCGTCTTTCAGCCTGCGATAAGTTTCCTGCAGCTCTCCGTGCGCTGCCTGCAGTTCGCCGTAAAGATATTCATTCTCACTATACTTACTCGTCATTACTTCATCTTCTTCAGATACTTGTAATAATCTCCGTCCGTAGTAAGGATGAGAGTGGTCGAAGAATCTATCGTATCCGGATATGTCTCAAGCGTCTTCAGAAACGCGTAGAACTCGGGATCTTTGCTGTACGCTCCAGCGTATATCGACACCGCTTCGGCGTCGGCTTTACCACGTATCCCCTGCGCCTTCCTGTAGGCTCCGGAAGTGATAAGCTTGAGTTCTTTTTCCATCTTCCCCTGTATCTCGGCGCTTTTACCGCGTCCTTCCGACCGGTACTGTTCCGCCGCGCGCTTTCTCTCGGATATCATCCTTTCATAGACCTTGGCCCGTACATCCTGGACATAATTTATCCGTTTGATACGCACATCCACCAAATCTATGCCGTATTGCGGCGCCAGTTCCTTTGCCCTGGTCAGTATCTCGGCTTCAAGCTCATGGCGACCATACTCGATCTCGCCCAGAGCTTCCTCGGCCATAGCCGCGAACTCCGCCGCGTTCTGCAGGTCGAGAATACGGTTGGAATCCCTTATCGACTCGACAAGAGGATGGCTCGTTATCACGTCTCTCGTCGCCGAGTTTATGATATCGTCAAGCCGCGCGTGGGCGCCCCTTTCGGTACCCACCGACTGTAGAAATTTCAGCGCGTCCTGTATCTTCCATCTGGCCGTGGTATCGACCCATATGTATTTTTTGTCGAGCGTAGGTATCTGGTTCGGATCACCGTCCCACTCAAGCAGCCTCTTATCAAAATAATGCACCTCCTGTATAGGGTACGGTATCTTAAAATGCAGACCGGCCGTGGTGACCGGATCGCCCACAGGTTTACCGAACTGGGTTATAACTACCTGCTGTGTCTCAGAAACTATGTATATAGCCCCGGTAACAAACAGAACGACCGTGGCCACAACCAAAACTATTAAAATCCTAATAAATGATCTCATTTCTGCTCCCCTCCTTCTCCCAGTTTCAGAAACGGCAATATCGAAGTCTGGCTGGGATCTATCACGTATTTATTTTTAGCTTTAGGCAGGGTCTCCGCCATAGCCTCAAGATAAAGCCTTTTCTGCGTTATCTCGGGAGCTTTCTGGTATTCCTCCCATGTCATCAGAAACCTTTCCGATTCACCTTTAGCGCGGTTGACCTTGTCCAGATGGTATCCTTCCGCCTGACTGACGGTCCTGAGAGCCTCACCTTTCGCTCTCGGCACAGCCTTATTGTACGCCTCCCACGCCTGGTTTATCATCCGCTCGCGTTCCTGTTTCGCTTCGTTTACCTCGTTGAACGCCGGTTTTACGGAATCGGGCGGGTTAACGTCCTGCAGCTTCACGGTCACGATGGTAATACCTGTCTCGTATTTATCCAGGAGCTCCTGAAGGTCTACCTGGGCCCGATGAGCTACCTCTTCTCTTTTTGTAGTCAAGACCTCGTCCACGGCATAGTCCCCCGCGAGACGGCGCATAACCACCTCCGACATGTCCCTTACGTTAGCCACGGGTTCTCTTGTCTGGAAAAGAAGTTTTTCCGGATCGCTCACCTTAAACTGGACAATCCACCGCACGTCAAGTATGTTGAGGTCCCCGGTAAGCATGAGCGACTCGTCGATAAACTTGCCCGAGGCGTAGACGCTTCTTATCCCTGGACGAGCGGTACGGAACCCGAACTCCTCCTTGAATATCTTTTTTACCTTTACGGGTGTCATCTTTTCGATCCCGAAAGGCATTTTCGCGTGCAGCCCCGGGTCGGTAATCCGTACGAACTTCCCGAACCTCTGTGTTATACCTACCTCGTCGGGGCCTATAGAATACATCACTCCCTGCAACGCAAAAATAATAAGCAGCACCGCTACTGCCAGCGGCAGATATTTCACGTAATTCTTGCCGATCTCTTTAACTTTTTTTGCCTCGTCCCTAAAAAGGTCCTCAGGCGAACGAAAATCATCCATCTCTATCCTCCAGTCTGTTCCATTAATCCATCTGTTTTATTATAGTGAACGAAGAGCTGCTTCTTGAGCTCTTCCCTATTCCTCTGTAAACAGTCCTCAATGACCACGTATATACCTTCCCGTCCTCAAAAAGGTCGGGACTGATCTCGATTGTATGCCGCGAGCCCGGCACTTTGTCCTTGAACAGAAGCGTATCCTCTACCATCTCATACCCTCTGTATATCCTGAAGTCGTAAGATTTCCTTGCGCGCCCGAGACCTTCGTGCGAGCTCCATTTGAAAAGTAAGGGACCTTCCGAAAGCGTGACGACGTCACCGGAAGGTTTCATTAGCCTGGGACTGGGAACATAACCTGTCCTAAGCGTATTCCCGGTTACAAATCCCTGCGCCTGAGTGCCTGCAAAAAGAATTGATACGCAGACTAAGGCTATAAGGTAATATTTGTTGGCGGCCACTCTCTCCCCTTTTTATGTACTTAGCTTTAATATTATATATTAATTCCCTGTACTATACCAGAAGTTTGGTATGGTATGGAACTCGCACGTTCGGGAATAGAGAATTGGGAATTGGGAATTGATTCTCGATGCTGGATTCTCGATGCTCGTAAAAACAGAACGAAAATCGATATCGGGCTCGCACGTTCAGGAATGGAGAATAGAGAATTGGGAATAGTGAATCGGGACGGGATTCGTGAGCATTAGAGCATTGGATCATTAGACCACATTAGAATGCCTCTCACCACAATTAATGCTCTACTGTTCGAATGTTCTATTGCTCTAATTAACAAAAAGGCCCAGCATAATTAGCTGGGCCTTTTTAATAAACTGGTAGCGGGGGACGGGATCGAACCGTCGACAACACGGGTATGAGCCGTGCGCTCTAACCAGCTGAGCTACCCCGCCACCGAAAGGAACATCAATTATATTGAAAAGACCAGGTTTTGTCAACAATACGCTTCTATAATACTGTGCGCTATCCTGGATTGCAGATGTCAGATTTTAGATGTCAGATCAGTATCTGAAATCTGTTATCTACAATCTGAAATCCGATTTGTTCTCTTTTTCACTAAACACTAAATACCAAATACTAAATACTGAATAGCACTCTTTATTCAACCACTTCTTCTATCCTAAATGAGACCATCACTTATGGAACAACAGCGACATAAGCTATTTGGTCGAATTTATCTCGACGAAGTCCTCGAAGGTTCACTGAACCTGAGAGGAGCGCAACGAGAGAACTATTCCAGCACTTCCTCTATCCACCCGCCGCCAGCGACTGTTTTGCCGTCATAGAAGACCGCTGCCTGGCCGGGTGTCGGTGCGAACTGCGGGCTTTCCAGCCTCACCAGATACTCGCCGTCGCCTTTCGGCTCAACTGCCGCCGGTACCTTGTCGCCGTTATATCTTATCCTCGTGAGAAACTCCCGTTTCTCCTCGAGGCGATCAACTATAAGCCAGTTACAGTTCCTAACGGTCATCGCCGTTTTCATAGCGTTTTCTTTCTCGCCTACGGTGATAGTGTTGGCCTTATGATCTATCTTTATAACGTATCTCGGTTCCACGGCGGACAATCCGATACCGCGCCTCTGGCCAACAGTGTAAGCGGCGATGCCTTTATGTTTCCCTATGACCTTGCCCGATATATCGAGTATGTCTCCGGGCTGAAAACCGTCCACTCCGAGTTTCTCGAGATACACCCTGTAATCGCCGTCACTGGTGGTAAAACATATATCCTGGCTCGCCTCGCGATCGGCGTTCATAAACCCCTGTTCCATCGCGATCTTGCGTACTTCGTCCTTCGACATATCGCCAAGAGGAAATTCTATAAACGAAAGGTCTTCTTTGGCTATGTCATATAAAAAATATGACTGGTCCTGCCACTCGTATTTAGCTTCGACTAGAGAATATTTACCCCCGTCGTTCATCACCCGGGCATAATGGCCGGTGGCTATTTTTTCAGCGCCTAGCTCCTTCGCTTTCTTTACCATATAACCGAACTTGAGTTTGCTGTTACAATAGATACAGGGGTTCGGCGTCCTGCCCCGGGTATATTCCTCAACGAAATATGTCTTAACTATGTCCGAGAACTCTTTCGAAAGATCTATAACGTAATACGGCACGTCCATGTCTTCGGCAACGCTGCGGGCAAACTGTATCGCGTCCAGGGAACAGCACAACTTTTCTCCTGACTTTCCGCACTCCTCTTTTGGCCATGTCTTCATCGTCATCCCTATCACGTCGTACCCTCTCCGTTTAAGCTCGAAGGCCGCTACGCTGGAATCAACTCCTCCTGACATGGCTACTACTATACGCACTTTTTTACCTTTCTTGTCCCGGGGTCTACCTGACCCTGTATTTTTCAGCGCCAGCTGAAAACCGCACAACCCGGGGGTCTCCCGGCGCACCGACGACTATTATCTCGACATCTTCTTCCGAATCCGCGAGGACCATGGCCTTTTCAGCACCCATAGCCATCATCCCTGTAGCCAGAGCGTCCGCCTCGGTACAGGTAAACGCTATGACCGTCACGCTGGAAGGTACTTCCGGGACAGGTTTCTCCGTAGCCGGGTCTATAATATGCGCTACAGTTACTCCCGTATCTTCATCGAAAACAACGTTCTCATAATCACCGCTGGTCGCAACGGCTGTACCTCTCAAAGAAAGCGTCGCCGTGACCGTCTCGGCAGCGGGTTTTCTCACGCCTATGCGCCAGGGTTTTGAGTCCGGCTTCCCGCCGCAAAACATGTCCCCGCCCGCGTTAACCAGATATCTGTCTATTCCGGCATCCCTGAGAAAGTCCGATACCCTGTCGACTATGTAGCCTTTAGCTATACCTGATAAGTCTACCCACACGCCTTCTTCCAGTGCGACTACTTCTCCTTCGGGAGACAGAAACACATCCCTCCAGGTCACGTCTTTATCAACCTCGGGGATCTTGTCCTTCAGGTTTTCGGGCATATCCTTGTAAAAACCGTCCGCCTTAAGCGCCGGAGCGACCGTTATGTCGAATTCTCCTCCGGTAAGCCGGCTTATCCTCTGCGCTTCTTTTATAACACTGTAAAGGTCTTCAGATACGTTCATGATACGCGTCAGATTGAGCTGGTTAACTTCGCTGTCGGGATCGAACACGTTAAATTTTCTTTCAAGATACCCCGCCAGCTCTATAGACTCGTCCACCGCTTTCGCGAGACGTTCCCGGGTAAAGTCGTCAGAGGCTACCTTTATCTCGACAAAAGTGTTCATTAGGGGAACTGTCCGGAAATATTCAGAGGGAGCGGACGCGGGGCGTGAACATCCGGCCACCAGCAGCGCAATAACAGCCACGCCGGCAAAAAATGACCTGCTCAGAACCATCATCACTGACATCACGCAAGCCCTTTCAGGACAAGGTCCATATCCACATGTTTCTCGATAAGATCTATGGCCATGTCCACTTTGTTGCGGTTTCGCGCTTTTATCTTTACCGTAAGATCATGGACACGTGACGCCACGTCATAAGTGTCGAACCGTGACATCAAAGTCGGTATGTTGGCCTTTTTTAGAGCATTATAAACACGCCGTTTCGGGGCAAGTCCGCCTGAGAGTATCATACCGGCTATCCTCTTGGGCGCCCTGAAGTGGCCAGTATGAACTTTTATAAGAAGATTAATGAGATCCATCCTGTTGCCGGGAGTTATCATAAGACAATCGTCTTCAAGGTACTGCGCCGCTTCCCGCACCTCCATCGCTCCCACAAGTATCTTGTTCATCTGCCTGTCCAGGGATTCCTCCCCACAGAGAACATGCATATCAAGCTCTTCCTTGAAATCACGCAGGGTCGGCCGGTCCATAAGTTCCCTGTACGGCAGAACTCCGAGCACCGGTATTCCCAGCCTGCTCAGCCCTTTGCTGACGTATTCGTTCACCTTGTCGTACTTGTGGGAAAGCACCTTATTGACTATGACCCCTATCACTTTTACGCCGTTCTTATCGAACAGCGCCTTGTTAAGCATTATCTCGTCTATGGGATTACCTATGCCTCCCGGGGAGACCAAGATCACCTTACTTTCCAGCGCCCTCGCGACCGTAGCGTTCGAGAGGTCGAACACCGAACCCACGCCCGCGTGGCCCGTACCTTCTATTATGACAAGGTCCTTGTTCTCGGCAACATTATTGAAAGCCGCGCTGATCTCCATCACGGTATTCTCTGGCGCTTTTCCGTCAAGAAACCTTTCGGTATACCCCTTTTCGACAGCTACCGGCGACATGTCCCTGAGCGGCAGGTCCAGGTCAAAGATACGTTTCATGAGTACCGAATCTTCATCCACTTTATAACCGTCCTCGACCATATACTGCTGGCCGACGGGTTTTATGAACCCTATATTCTTAAAATGTTTGCTGAGTGTAGCGATAAGGCCGAGAGAAACAGTGGTCTTTCCTACGTTCTGGCGGGTAGCGGCGATAAAGATACGCTTTACCTTCCTCGTGCCGAATATCCTCTCCCATGTATCTTCGATATATGATTTCATTGGTCTTTACCTTTAAAGCGCTCATCGGCGACAAAGCCGCAATTGTATGGTCCAACGGTTATTGCGAAAAGGAATGGTCGTCGTCCGGGAACGCGCCCTTCTCGGTCTCGTCTTTGAAAGCTTTGACGGCATCCTTTATCTGAGATCCTACATCCGCGTATTTTTTAACGAATTTGGGGGTGAACTTGTCGAAATATCCTATCATGTCATATGTCACCAGTATCTGACCGTCGCAGTGTTTACCTGCCCCTATACCGATAACCGGCACGTTAAGCTTAGCAGCTATCTTCGCCGCGAGAGATTCAGGAACACACTCGACGATAACGGCGAAACAGCCGGCCTTCTCCAGAGCGACGGCATCTTCGAGAAGTTTCTTCGACGAATCGGCGTCCCGTCCCTGGACCCGGTACCCGCCAAGCTTGCTCACGCTTTGAGGGGTGAGCCCTATGTGCCCTAGAACGAGCATACCAGCATCCATTATGGCTTTTACACGCGGGACGACTTCGCTTCCGCCCTCAAGTTTGACGGCTTCACATCCCGCTTCCTTAAAAAACCTGCCAGCATTCGATACCGCGTCCTCATCGCTTACCTGGTACGACATGAACGGCATATCCGCAATAAGGAACGCTCGTTCGACACCACGCCTGACGGCCTTTGAATGATATATCATCTCATCCATGGTCACCCGCACTGTAGAGTCATACCCAAGCATTACCATCCCTACCGAATCGCCCACCAAGATAGCGTCGACCCCGGAGGAATCTATATGCCTGGCTATCGGATAGTCATACGCGGTAAGTACGGTTATCTTCTCGCCGCTTTGTTTCTTACGGCCGAAATCCAGTACTGTGAACTTTTTGTCTAACATTCCCCTCCTAAAAAATACCTTTAAGGTATTCCGCGAAATCCACCGTTATCGGACAAAGATAAACATGATACTTCTCCGTGTCGGCATATTCGAGCACCTTCCGGGCAAAGGCTTGGTTCCATTCCATGGTGCATTCGAAATTGTCCGGGAAAGATACATTATTTTTCGTCTCCCAATAATCTTTTGAGGAGCTCCTTATCACCGGTGCCAGGCCCCAGAACACATGACTTCCGTCAAGCGCCTTGACCCATTTTCCCATTGTTACTATGTCAAAAAATGGCTGCGTGAAAAACCCGTCCGCTCCCGCGTCGATCTTTTCCTTCACGTATTCCATTTCCTCGTCAAAGGTCGTCCTCCACTGGTCGACAGCGGCATATACCTTCATGCCGGGAAGCTCCTTTTTTATCTTCCTGATAAGCTCAACGGAAGTGCAGGGATGTTCGCTTTTAGAGACTATTTCCGGGTTGTCGCCCAGGATCACAAGAAGTTCGTTTATATTATTTTTTGAAAAGAATTCCGCGTAGGAGAACGGTTTTTCGCTGTTTACCGCGACCGCTCTGACGTGGGGTATTATCCCCGTGGGAAAATATGGCGCCGCCGCTTCACAGGCTTCGGGTATACGCACATCGAATTTAAGAATATCCGGGATGTTCAGAGTATCTATGGCGGGAAACTTTCCACGTACCTGTTTCAGCTCTTCCGCAAACGACTCTTCACTCCTGGGAACGATTTCCAGTGAGATCCTGCCCATTTATCCTCCGTTTGAAAGAGCCGCGTTCTGCGCTTTGTAGGCCCTGTAAACATTTCTCATGAGTATCGATACTGTGACCGGACCTACGCCTCCAGGAACCGGGGTTATCGCCGACGCTTCCTTCTCCGCTTCGGAAAATTCAACATCGCCTACAACTTTTCCATCTACCCGGTTTATCCCAACATCTACTACTACAGCGCCGGGCTTGATCCAGTCTCCCTTTACCAGTTCCGCCTTGCCTACCGCGACTACAAGGATATCTGCCTTGCGCGCGTGGCTTTTAAGGTCGCCCTTTTCATAAGTCCCAATATGACATACGGTCGTCGTCGCCATCTCGTTAAGCATCATAAGGCTCAGGGGTTTGCCGACGATAGCGGAATGGCCTATAATGACCACTTCTTTGCCGTAAAAGTCGACACCGTTCACCCGGAGTATTTTCATTACCGCGCCGGGAGTGCACGGTACTATCAGCGCTTCCCTGCGCAGGATCTTCCCAAGGTTCATCGGATGTATGCCTTCGGCGTCTTTCTCGGGAGATATCAGCGCCAGGACCTGGTCATGGTTTATACCTTCCGGCAGCGGTTTCTGTACAATAACAGCGGTGACTTCAGGGTCTTCGTTAAGCGCGGCTATCTCTGTTGCGATTCTCTCCATCGAAATATCCGGCGCCAGTTCCCTCGGACAGAACTCGATCCCTACGAGCTCCGCGGCTTTCTTCTGCATGTTGACGTATATCACCGCGTCATGCCCTTCTCCCACGGTAAGCGAGACAAGCCGCGGAGGCCTTCCGACCTTACTCTGAAACGCGGCGGTCTTCTCTTTTACCGTATCGTTTATTTCTTTAGCTATTTTTTTTCCGTCTATGCGCTCAGCCATTCCGGCCACCCTCTTCCATGAACTTTTCCACTCTCGCGGCGGCTGCTTCTATCAAAGCGCCTATATCGTCGAGCTCCCTTACGGCGCCAGAGACAAAAGCTCCGTCATCTATGTGTTTCAGGTTCACTTCCACGTTCAGTTTCGCCGAGAGAAATGCAGCTTTTATCATATGCGCCGCGCAGCCGGAATCCGAGATCAGGTTCCTGTTAGCTTCTTCCACTATAGACTCCGTCACCTTTATGGACTCACCGCAAACACGACATACTTCAAGCGGTACCGTCGCGGCCTGAACGAACTTTTGCTGTACATCTTTCTTCGAAGACAGCGCTTCCATAAGCTCGGTAAACACCCTGCAGTCCTCGTCCACAAGTGACTTCAGTTTTTCCGCGATCTTCTCCTGCAAAGCCAGAAGGTCGCAGAATCCGGCAGGTGTGGCCCCTTCCTTCATGCTGTATCTGATCACCATGAGATTGAGCCCCGCCCCGAGCGCGGCCGCCAGAGCGGAAACGCTTCCTCCGCCGGGGGTCGTACTCTTCGCAGAGAGCGCCTCGATATATTCTCCGATACCGTTATTGATATGATCACTCATATAATTATCCCAACAGGCCTTTTATGTCGCCTGTCTTTACGTCGATATCCACGGAAGCGCCTCTCGGTTTCTTCGGCAGACCGGGCATCGTGTTAACGCCTTCGCATTTCACAAGAATATAACCGGCACCCGCGGCTATCTCGACCTCATCCACTCCCAGTTTGAAGCCTCTGGGGCGACCCTTCTTAGCCGGATTATTCGAAAGCGAAAGATGCGTCTTCGCCATACATACCGGGAGCTGATCGATCCCTGCTTTTTCCAACAACGCTATATCCTTCAGAGCCGAATCCGAGTATTTTATCTCGCTGGCGCCGTACATGGATTTCGCTATACGCTCTATCTTGTTCATAAGATTCATGTCTACCGGATAGAGGTATCTTATCTTGGATTTCTCGTTCACTGCCTTCACAACCGCCTTGGCCAGTTCTATGCCGCCCTGGCTCCCGAGTTTGTAGACTTCGCTGACCGCCACGCCCTGTACCTCGAGCGCTTCGGCACGCCTTAAGACCACATTGATCTCTTTCTGCGTATCGCTGTCGAACTTGTTAATACAGAGAACTACGGGTATACCGAACATCCTCAGGTTCTCCACCTGTTTTTCGAGGTTCGAACAACCCCTGTCTACGGCCGAAAGGTTCTCTTTCGTCAGGTCAGCCTTCTTGGAAGTGCCCTTTAGATTGAAATCGCCGCTGTGCACCTTGAGAGCCCTTACCGAACAGTTGATGACGATAACATCGGGTTTAAGCTTTGACTGGCGGCATTTTATGTCTATGAACTTCTCCGCGCCCAGGTCGGCACCGAAACCGCTTTCGGTTACGGTATATTCGGCCAGTTTCACGGCAAGTTTATCCGCTATCACGGAACTTGAACCGTGAGAAACGTTGGCAAAAGATCCCGTGTGGATAAAACAAGGCGTATGCTCTATCGTCTGCATTATGTTCGGGTTGAACGCGTCCTTGAGCAGAGCAGCCATCGCTCCGGCGACCTTGATATCCTCAGCCCTGATAGGTTTTCCCTTTTTGTCGAATCCCACAACTATTTTCCCGAGCCGCGCGCGCAGATCCTTAAGGCTTTCCGCCAGTGACAGAATACCCATACATTCTCCCGCGGGAGTGATCTCGAATCCTGTTTTCCTGTTAACGCCGTGAAGTTTCCCTCCGCCGCCTATTGCCACGTTCCTGAGAGATCTGTCGCTAATATCTGAGACTCTCCGGATAGCAACGGCCTCTTTCACTATATCCTTAACGTTTCCCCAGAACAGGCTGTTGTCCAGAAAAGCGGAACACAGGTTCTGCGCGTTGGTAACGGCAGCTGAGTCCCCTGTAAGATAAAGATTGATGATCTCCGCGGGAAGTACCTGGGAATGTCCTCCGCCCGCCGCGCCGCCTTTGAGGCCGAATACCGGGCCCAGGGATGGCTGTCTTATACAGGCGATAGACTTCTTTCCTATCCTGTTAAGCGCCATCGAAAGACCTATGGTGTTAACTGTCTTCCCCTCGCCCAGATGGGTAGGCGTCATGGATGTAACCAAGACGTGTTTACCGGACTTGCGGCTTTTGAGAGCGCTCTTTAATTCCTCCGCCGAAACCTTACACACATGGTCACCGTAACGCGTAAGATATTTAGCGGCTATACCTGCTTTTTTTGCCACTTCCTCGATAGGCTTCAGGGTGACTCCCGAAGCGACTTTCACATCATAGCTATAAGCCATTGTCTTTCTCCTTTTTTTACCCTCTAAAAGATCTATTGCCGGGGGCGTGCCTCCCGGATCCGAAACTGTCAGTCTTTTTTTTCTGTCTGCTTTCGGATCCAAAAGGCCCGAAAGTCTTTCGATGTATAGGACAAAGTCCGTGTTCTCTGATAGCGCTTATGTGCTGCTGCGTGCCGTATCCCTTATGCCTGGCAAACCCGTAATCGGGGTATTTGCGGTCCTCTTCCATCATCATCCTGTCCCTGAACACCTTAGCGATAATAGAAGCGCACGCTATGGAAACGCTCAGGCTGTCCCCCCTGATGATGTACGTGCGGGACTGCGGAACCAACACGTTCATCCTTCCGTCTATCAGAAGATGGTCCGGCTCTTCCTCAAGTTCCGCGACGGCTTTCTTCATCGCCAGCAAAGTAGCGTTAAGGATGTTCAAGTCGTCTATTTCCTCGACACTGGCCATGCCTATGCCGACGTCACACTTCTGGAGTATCTCGAAAAAAGCGCGTTCCCTCATGCGTTCGGTAAGTTTTTTCGAGTCGTCTATTCTCTCCGCAAAATCGTTATCCCGAACTATCACCGCCGAAGCTACAACGGGTCCCGCCAGAGGGCCCCTGCCAGCTTCGTCTATCCCGGCCACTTTCATAAAACCGGACGCCACGGCTTTTCTTTCATACCGAAAAGTATCCGTAGCGTTATGCAGATTTGCTTTTCTGGACAATTTTCTCTTTCACCTTTGTGGCTTTTTTGCCCTTCATACCGCGTAGATAATACAGTTTTGCCCTGCGTACTTTACCTTTTTTCTTTACCACTACCTTTTCAATAAGCGGTGAATGGTAAGGGAATATCCTCTCCACGCCCTCTCCGTAAGATATACGCCTTACTGTAAACGACTTGTTTATCCCGCCGCCCTTTTTCCTTATCACTATGCCTGTAAATACCTGCACTCGCATCTTATTCTCTTCCATGATCGTAAAATGCACGTCAATAGTATCGCCGATATCGAACTGAGGGATCTCCTCTTTCGAGTATTTTTTTTCAGCATCAGCTATCAGTTTCTTCATCTTCCTTCCTCCTGTTTGTACCTTCTATTGTTAAACTCCATGTTATCAACTCTTCAATCTAAGAGGTCCGGACGCCTGGCCCTGGTCCTCGCGAGCACCTGTTCCCTGCGCCACTGGTCTATTTTTTTAGGGTCCCCGCACAAAAGCACTTCGGGAACGGTCATGTTCTTGTAGTCCGACGGACGCGTGTACTGCGGATATTCAAGATATCCGTCTTCAAAAGATTCTTCCAGCAGGCATTCCGCGTCTCCCAGGACTCCCGGGATAAGTCTTACTACGGCGTCGCAGACCACCATCGCGGGAACTTCTCCGCATGTCAAGACGTAATCGCCTATGGAAAGTTCCATATCCACCAGCTCTCTTATCCTCTCGTCGACACCTTCATAATGTCCGCAAACTAAGATCATGTGCCCGCACGGAGCGAGTGCTTTTGCCGCATCCTGATTAAACCTCTGTCCCTGCGGCGTGAGAAGTATCGTCATCACCGATTCTTCCTCGATATCCTTCCGCAGGTCGGAAAGCGCCTTATCTACCGGCTCCACCTTCATTACCATGCCGGGGCCGCCTCCGTAAGGTTTGTCATCGGCTGTCCTGTGGTTGTCTTCCGTCCAGTCCCTGAGATCATGCACTTCGATCTGGGCCAGCCCTTTCTGCCGGGCTATCTTCATCATGGACTCCCCGAGAACGTTCTCGAACATCCCAGGGAACAGTGTCAGAATATCTATCTTCATATTCTTCCGTTCAATTGTTCAAAGTTTACACCGTGACTGTTCTTATATCTCTAAACGCTTAAGAATGCTCTTAACCGTATCAGAAGGTTTGGCTCCGTTCTTAAGCCAGTACTCTACCCTGTCACGATCCAAAGCTACCTGATCCCTGCCTTTTTTCGGATCATAGTGTCCCAGTTCCTCTAGCGCTTTACTGTCGCGTTGTTTGGACTTCGTCATCGCGACTATCCGGTAGAACGGTTTTTTCTTGCTCCCGAACATCTTCAATCTTAAAACTACTGCCATTATTCTTCCTCCTGTTTTAATGAGTTCACAACTTACGCGACTGCTAAGAAGCGTAATTTGTATTAACAAATTAACCCCAGCCCTTTTTCTAATCCTGTCCCTCTAAACCTAAAAGGGCTGGGTGAAGTTCGGTTAAAAAACTTATGGTAAAAACACCATAAGTTTTGACCTCACATCATTCACTAACTCTGTTTATTTTAGCTCCCACCGCCGAAAGCTTATCTTCCAGATGTTCATACCCTCGATCAAGGTGATATACCCTTGATATTTCCGTACGCCCTTCGGCCACAAGGCCCGCAAGAACAAGAGCCGCCGAGGCCCTGAGGTCAGACGCCATTACGGGCGCGCCACTCAGTCTCTTGACTCCTTTTATAATAGAAGTGGATCCCTCAAGTATTATCTCCGCCCCCATCCTGTTAAGCTCACTTATGTGTATAAACCTTTCAGGATATACCTTCTCAGTAATAACGCTTATCCCGTCGCATACGGTCACGAGGCTCATCATCTGCGCCTGCAGGTCCGTGGGAAACCCCGGATACGTCAGCGTCGTTATATCCGTCGCGTGCACCTTGTCGTCTTTCCGGGATACTTCCAGACCGTTATCCCCCGGCTTCACAATACCGCCGCATTCCTGCAGCTTGTCTATGAGCGCGAGATTATCGTCCGCTCTGGCGTCTTCGAGAAACAGGCGGCTACCCGTCAGGACCGCGGCTATCATATACGTCCCCGCCTCTATCCTGTCCGGAAGCACGGAATATTCCGCTCCGCTCAACTTCTTGACCCCGCGCACCTTGATGGTCGGGGTACCCGCTCCTTCTATATCGGCGCCCATCGCCGACAGGAAAGCGGCCAGATCCCGTATCTCCGGTTCACAGGCGGCGTCCTCTATCACGGTCTTACCTTCGGCAAGAACGGAGGCCATAAGTATGTTAGCCGTAGCCAGGACACTTGACCCGAAATGCCCGCCTAAATATATCTTGCTCCCCATAAGTTTCGGAGCGTTAGCGACTATATATCCTTCCTCGATAATGATCTCGGCACCGAGTCCGCGTAATCCTTTAAGGTGCAGGTCTATCGGCCTGGGCCCTATTACGCAACCGCCCGGGAACGATACCTTGGCCTCGCCGTAGCGCGCCAGAAGCGGTCCGAGAACAGCTATTGAGGCCCTCATGGTGCTGACCAGCTCATACGACGCTTTCACCTGTTTGACCGTCCCTGAACCTATCACTACGCTGGACGCTTCATGTTTCACATCGCGTCCGAAAACTCCCAGAAGCTTCACCATAGTGGATATATCTTTTAAGTCAGGGACGTTCCTGATAACACATTTTTCATCGGTCAGAAGGGTTGCCGCGAGTATCGGAAGACAGGCGTTCTTAGCGCCACTAATTTTTATCGACCCTGAAAGAGTCCTTCCTCCCTCTATTACCAGCTTATCCATTTGCATACCCCGTGATGACCCGTTCGTATCCGTTAATATCCCTGAAACTTTTTACATCACTGAAACCGTTCTTAATAAATGCTTCTTTCACCTTATCGGCCTGGTCATAACCGATCTCTACCGCCGTAAACCCGCCACTCTTCAGGTACCTGCCGCTTTCGGCGGCTATGATCTCCAAGTGGTCCATTCCCTCTTTCCCGGACAAAAGCGCTACCTCGGGTTCCGCTTTTACCCACGCGTCGACTTCAGCGTAATCTTTTTCCGAAACATACGGAGGATTCGACACGATACAGTCAAAAGCCCCGATATAACCGCCGTCAAAGGCTCTGAACATATCCGATACCACAAGATCCACGTTCTCTTCGATGCCCAGCGACTTTATATTTATCTTCGCCACTTCCAAAGCATCCAGGCTTATATCAGCGCCGGTCACCCGGCAGTCCGCCATGAGTTTTACAAGGCCCGCCGGTATCACTCCGCTGCCCGTTCCCACCTCAAGTATCCGCGGGCGGGAAAGACCCGCCTTTTCACAGAGCTCCGCGGCCACAGAAACCAGAAGTTCGGTCTCCGGACGCGGTATAAGCACTCTCGGATCTACTTTTATATCCATACCCAGAAACGCCGCCTTGCCTTCTTCGTACTGTATCGGTATCGTCTCTGAATATTCCATATTTTGCTTCAAGCGGATCAGCTTGCCTCCAGCCTGAGTTTCCTGTCTTCCTCGGCAAGCGGGCCTATTACTCCCGCCAGCTGCCCTTCGAGTATATTGCTCAGATTGTAAACCGTAAGGTTTATCCTGTGATCGGTAACGCGGTTTTCGGGAAAATTATAAGTCCTTATCTTCTGTGACCGGTCACCGCTTCCTACCTGTTTTTTTCTCGCTTCGGATCTTTTCCGGGCCGCCTCTTGCTGCTTTTTCTCGAGGACCCTGGCCTTAAGGACACGCATGCCTTTTGCCTTGTTCTTGTGCTGGCTTCTCTCGTCCTGGCAGCTTACGACAACACCCGTAGGAAGATGCGTTATCCTGACAGCTGAATCAGTGGTGTTGACATGCTGCCCGCCAGCTCCCGTCGCCCTGTACACATCGATCTTGAGATCCTGCGCTTTTACGTCCACATCAACATCATCGGCTTCAGGAAGTACCGCCACCGTAGCGGCGGAAGTGTGTATGCGGCCGCTTGCTTCCGTCTCCGGCACGCGCTGCACCCTGTGGGTTCCCATCTCGAACCTCAGATCCTTAAAAACGTTACGTCCTTCTACCGAGAAAACGATCTCCTTGATCCCGCCCATCTCAGACCCGCTCAAGCTCATCACCAATATTTTCCAGCCCCTGTCGTCGGCATACCTGGAATACATCTTATAAAGATCCGAAGCGAACAGGCTGGCCTCTACTCCGCCGGTGCCAGCTCTTATTTCCATGATAACGTTGCGCCTGTAATCGTCCGAATCCCCTTCAAGCAAAAGATCTTCGAGATCTTTTCGCTTTTCGTCCGAAGCTATCTGAACGTCTTCGATCTCCTTCTGCGCCATAACGGAATATTCGCTTCCTTCGCCTTCTTCGGCGATCATTTCCTCCAGAGCTGACTTCTCTTTTTCCAACTCCAGGTATCTGTCATAGAGCGCGACCACTTCTTTCAACGAAGAATATTCTTTGGCCTTTACTTTGAATTTCTCACGGTCGGATAACAGTTCCGGAGAAGACAGTTCTTTCTCAAGAGCCATATACTTCTCTCGTTTTTTCTCGAGTTGTTCAAAAAATTTTTCCATTAAGCTGACCGACCTGTATTAACACAAAGCGTATAGCTCGATGTCTGTCGGCGGCAAGCCGGGAATATTTCCCCGACCGCGGCGCGAAAACTTCAAACTATACGCTGTAACACTTTGCCCTTAATATCGTTACGCTTTTTTCTCCTGTGTGTCTTCACCACTTGCCTGAGAAGCATCCGCGTCGTCCATCTTGTCCTCGGCAACGCTTGCCTGTTCTTCCGGCTTCGCCTCGGCACTTGCCTTCGCTTCCAGCTTCGCCTCAGCAGGTGCCTTCTCTTCGGGCTTTACCTCTGCTGGCGCGGGTTTCTCCGTCTTTTTCTGCGCATAACGATTTTTGAAACGCTCTACCATACCGGCGGAATCAACCAGCTTCTGCTTACCGGTATAGAAAGGATGACACTGGGAACAGATCTCCACATGTATGCTTTCTTTAGTCGAACGCGTATGAACCGTATTTCCACATGCGCAAACAATCGTAGATTCCTGATATTTCGGATGTATACCTTTCTTCACTTCTAACCCTCCTTGGCATATTATGTTTATACGTACTTTCGTGAGATATTATTGTACTAAATATCCTATAATAATCAAGCCTTTAATTAGATATATTTATATACGGACAAAAAAGAAGGATTTTACGGGAAAAACTGCCCCATATCGACATTTAAAAGCAGTTAAATACACCACTTATATCAACAGAGACAGTTTTATTGCCGATTGCTCAGGCTTTACCCATATTCTCCAGGAATTCCTGATTTGTCTTGGACTTTTTGAGACGGTCTATCAAAAGCTGCATAGCCTCTACCGAGTCCAGGTCGCTGAGTGCTTTTCTCATCAGCCATATCTTCTTAAGCTCCCCATCCTCCACCAAAAGTTCCTCTTTCCTCGTATTGGACCTTTTGATGTCGATGGCAGGATATATCCTTCTCTGGAACAGGTTCCGGTCAAGCTGCATCTCCATGTTACCTGTACCTTTGAACTCTTCGAAGATGACCTCATCCATCCGGCTTCCGGTATCGATCAGAGCTGTGGCTATTATCGTAAGACTGCCTCCTTCTTCGATATTACGCGCGGCACCGAAAAACCTTTTTGGTTTGTGCAGAGCGTTAGCGTCGACACCACCGGTAAGGATCTTTCCGGAATGCGGCACTGTGGTATTGTACGCTCTGGCCAAACGCGTGATGGAATCCAGCAGGATGACGACATCGTATTTATGCTCGACGAGACGTTTCGCCTTGTTGAGTACCATCTCTGCCACCTGCGTATGTCTCTGCGCCTGCTCGTCAAAAGTCGACGCTACGACCTCGGCGTTCACCGACCTCTGCATATCCGTTACTTCTTCCGGCCTTTCGTCTATAAGCAGTATCAGGAGTTTTACTTCCGGATAATTTTTGCTTATGCTGTTGGCGAACTTCTGGAGAAAAACGGTCTTTCCGCTGTACGGCGGAGCGACGATAAGGCCTCTCTGCCCTTTCCCCACCGGGGTCAAAAGGTCCATGACCCTCATCGAGATCTCGTCGGGTTCCCTCTCAAGGACAAACCTTTCGTCGGGATAAAGCGGCGTAAGGTTCTCAAAAAGTATCTTACTTTTAGCCACTTCAGGGTTCTCGAAGTTGACCGCCTCGACCTTCAGAAGCGCGAAATATCTTTCGCCTTCTTTCGGCGGACGTATCTGTCCGCTTACCGTATCTCCCGTCTTAAGGCTAAATCTTCTTATCTGCGACGGCGACACGTATATGTCGTCAGGACAGGGAAGATAATTATAGTCCGCGCTCCTCAGAAAACCGAAACCGTCCTCGAGAACTTCCAGGACACCTTCCCCGTAAGCGAAACCGTTCTTCTCTATCTTGGCCTGCAGTATTTTGAAAATAAGGTCATGTTTTTTCATGCCGCCGATGCCGGGAATATTCAGGCTTTTGGCAAGATCCGTCAACTCCCCTATCTTCATGTTCTTAAGCTGCACTATGTCCAGCTCTCCGCCGCCCTGGCTGCCCCTGGTCCCCTTTGTCGGCGCTTTCGCGAGAGACTTTACCGGTGCTTTCGCCGGAGCTTTCGCACTGTCTTTTTTTACGTTCTTTGCCATATTTTTTCTACTCCTTCTTTGATCTTCTCTATATCACTTCCATTATCTATTACATGATCGGCAGACTTTACTTTTTCGGAGACCGGCATCTGTTTTGATATTATGCACCGTGCTTCTTCCTCCTTAATCCCCCGTTCCTTTGCCCTTCTTACCTGTATGTCTTCTGTGGCCGTGACAACCACTACCTCGTCAACATATTCACCAAGACCGGCTTCTAATAGGAGCGGCGCGTCTATTACTACGACGTCGCTCTCCGAACGCTCGACCCGGTCTTTTATCTCGCGTATTATCCCGGGATGCAGTATCCCGCAAAGCTTCTCAAGCTTCTCCCTGTCAAAAAAGACCTGCCCGGCGAGTTTTCTGCGGTCTACTTTTCCTTCCGTCAGGATATCCTCGCCGAAAGCGCTCACTACCTTCTGAATAACATCCGCGTCTTTATCCAGAAGGTCATGAGAGATGCCGTCGGCGTCTATCAAAAGAGCTCCTTTATCGGCCAGCAGGCTTGACACTGTGGTCTTTCCCGCGGCCAAGCCTCCCGTTACGCCAATTATTCTTTTCCCCATCCTCAAGCCTCCATCTCGTCCATTTCAAGCCAGTTACTGCCGGCCTCCACGTCGACCTTAAGCGGGACTTCGAGGTCCAAGACCTTCTCCATCCTGTCCCTTATCCGCGACACGGCCTCATCCAGCATGTCTTTCGGGACTTCAAACACAAGTTCGTCATGGACCTGTATTATCATCTTCACACCGGTACCTGAAAATTCTTCGTGGCATCCTATCATGGCGAGTTTGATCACGTCCGCGGCGGATCCCTGTACCGGAGTGTTAACGGCGACCCTTTCGGCAAAACCCTTAACGCGCTCGTTCGAAACGTTTATTTCAGGAATGTACCGCCTCCTGTTGAGCAACGTAGTAACAAAACCTTTTTCCCTGGCGCCTTCTATTGTCTTGTTTATGTACGAGCTGACACCTTTGTATCTTTTAAAATAAGCGTCTATAAAATCCTGCGCTTCCGAAACGTTTATTCCGAGATCCTTTGCCAGGCGAAACGCTCCCATACCGTATACTATCCCGAAATTCACGGTTTTAGCGGCTGAGCGCATCTTGTCCGTCACCTCGGAAAGCTCGCATTCAAACATAAGGGCCGCTGTGAACTTGTGAACGTCCTCACCTTTATTGAAAGCTTCTATAAGCTTTTTATCTTGTGAAAGATGAGCGAGGACCCTTAATTCTATCTGGGAATAATCCGCCGCGACCAGCAGGAGATCTTTTTTCCCCGGGACAAAAGCTTTTCTTATCTCTTTGCCAAGGGGTGTCTTTATCGGTATGTTCTGCAGATTTGGTTCGCTAGACGAGAGCCTTCCAGTAGCGGTAACCGCCTGGTTAAAACGCGCGTGCAGTCTGTGTTCTTTTTTGTCGACCAGCTCCAAGATAGAATCGTAGTAAGCCGTTTTCAGTTTGTTAAGCTCCCGGTACTCAAGAAGGATCCTGGGAAATTCGTGCATGGGCGCTAGACGGCTCAATACCGATTCATCAGTGGAGATACCCGTCTTCGTCTTTTTCAGCGCCGGCAGAGATAATTTTTCGTACAGGATAACCTGAAGCTGCTTGGGGGAATTTATATTGAACTCCTCCCCGGCCAGGTCATAGATCTTTTTTGTCACGCCATCAAGTTTCTTATCTATTTCCTTTGACTGTTTCTTCAAGTACGCTATGTCGATGCCAACGCCGTCAAGCTCCATTTCCGCGAGGATATTAACAAGCGGCATCTCCACCTCAAAGAAAAGTTTATCGAGTTCCTTCTTTTTCAACACAGGCGCCAGTTTTGCGTAAAGACGCAGTATCATATCACTGCTTTCGCAGGCTTCCAGATGGTCCTCTTTATCTTCCATGCCCATCGTAGCCTGGCCGTCAGAGCCCCACTCCATCTGTCCTCCAGCATGTGCGAGATTATATTCCAAGTGACGCATAGCCATGCTTTCGAGGTCGTATTTAGGCCTTGCCGGATCTATCAAATAGTCGGCGATCATGACGTCAAAAATGCTGCCGCTGGCCGATATACCTTCTTCGACAAGCAGGCGGATATCATCTTTCATATCGTATCCCGCCTTGAGGATATTCTCGTCCTCAAATATCCCTTCAAGAAGCTGCTTCCACCCTTTCGGGTCGGACTTTGACAGAGAGACGGGAAAAAAACAGCCTTCTCCTTCCTTGATGGAAAGAGCAAGCCCATCGGGCCGTCCTTCGTCGTCCACCTCATAAGTCACCGCGCATACTTTTTTCTTTTTAAGTTCCCCTAAAAGAGCCTTGACATCTTTCAGGTCTTCTTTTCGGGAATACTTCGTTTCTTCGGTCGTCTTGGGAACGATCTCCGCGAGCAGTTTTCCGAACTCGAATTCCCTAAAAAGTTCCGCGAGACGTCCTGAGTCCGGGGCCGATACTACGCTGTTCAAAAGATCAAGATCTACCGGTACTTCCCTGTCAAGCTCGACCAGTTCCCGGCTGAGATCGGCCATTTCCCGGTCATCGGCGAGCTTTTTTCTAAGAGAGTCAGAAGACACCTTGTCTATGTTGCTGTATATGCCCGAAAGACAACCGAACTCTTTTACCAATTTTGCCGCGGTCACCTTCCCTACACCCTTGACTCCCGGGATATTATCGCTCTGATCTCCCATTAAAGCCATAAGATCCACCATCTGTTCGGGACCTACACCGTACTTTTCCACGACCTCATCCGGCCCGTACACCTTTTCACCGGCCGTATGGGCGCTGAGTACCTTTACCTTGTCGTCCACAAGCTGAAAAGCGTCTTTATCTCCGGTAACTATAGTGACAAACCACCCATTTTTCCTGGACCTCTCGGCAAGGGTCGCTATAATATCATCCGCTTCATACCCCTCGAGCTGGCATGTAGGTATATTATACGCTTCAACGACTTCCTTGATACGGGGCATCTGGTCGACGAGATCGTCAGGCATAGGCTTGCGGTGCATCTTGTATTCTTCGTATTTTTTATGACGGACCGTGGGGCCCTTCATGTCGAATACCATTACCAGCATCTCGGGATCATGTTCTTTCATAAGTTTGCGGAGCATGTTCACCACGCCGTAAATAGCATTAGTGGGCATCCCCTTAGATGTGGTCAGTTCCCTTATAGCGTAAAACGCCCTGTAGCAAAGGGAATTGCCGTCTATCAGATAAATGTTCTTTGTTTTTGTGTTCATATCGTGTAAAAGTTCGAAAAAGGTCGGGATCTCATAGTGAAAAGAATGGTGTCATATATGGTTTTTTGGATAAAATTTCAATTCAGGATTATAAATGATCGTTAAGTGGGAACCTTCGTGGTAAGTGTTTATAAGACGCTATTATTATAAGGTATTTGCGGATTATGTCAAGAAATAGCTACACCCTGCCGCTAACGGCCGACTTTTGCCACACACCCTCCGTCAGCGTTCCCCGACAGACCGATTCTCGCGTATCGCTAGACTATCCCCTGAAGATCACCACGACCAGTATCACTATGAGGACGGCCGAAACGATATAAAAATCGTTAAAGTGGAGAAAATCCGCTATTTTGTCGGAAAAAGAGTTCGCCGGGGCGCTGGTTCCCGCGCCCTGATGCCTTTCTTTGACCATTTTGCGGGCTTCACTCACGACGACACGGTCTTCATCGGTTATTCTCGAATCCAGCTCCGCCCGCATGGCGTCTATCTGCTCTTTCCGAAAACGCAAAAGCTCTCCGCCTATCCTGTAGGCAGAGATAGCTTTATTGTCCACGAACTCATGGATCTTCTCCTCTTTAACTCCGAGATATTCCGCGAGTTCCGCTACTGTTAAAAGTTTTTCCGGCATATCAGGCTTTTACCCTACCTTCCGCTATCCACTGGTCTACTTTAGTCTTATCGAAAACCCATTCCCCGCCTTCTCTTGTCCCGGGAATAACTCCGCCTGTGACCCAGTCGTTGACCTTGCCCGCATCCACTTCAAGATACTTCGCCAGCTGGCTCATCGTCATCCAGTCGCCTCTCGACGCTACACTAACGGAAGAAGCAGACTGCTGCATCCGGATCTGTCCGTTAAGAACAGCGCCTTCGGAAATGCTCAGTTTCGGCGCGTCGACGTCGCCGTTAAGTGTGGCATTTGATTCCAGCTTAAGCACTGTCGCGGCCTTGATGTTTCCGTTGACACTGCCAGCTATGGTAATGCTCTCACCGGTAACGTTGGCCTGGATGTCCGCTTTCTGGCCGATTACCAGCACTCCTTTAGTATCCAGAGTACCTTCGAACTTACCGTTTATCCTCAGGTTGACCGGATCGTCAAATCGAAGTGTACCCTGCATGCTCGCGTTCACATCAAGGAACTTTTCTTCAGCCTGATGCGTCGTTGGTTCCGTCTTCTTCTTCCTCATTTTTACCTCCTTAGGTTTTATAAAATAACTCACATATATTTTACTACTTCCAGACAGCTTTATCTACCCCAGGCATCGAAGATATTTCCGATAGTATATCTTTATGGTATATCCGGGCAAGTATCAGATCAAATGATATCTCTATGCTCATACCGTCTTCGGCCTTCTCGGAAAAAACCTGTTTTATCCTTCCGCCATAAGCCTCTATGACGTTCTTCACGTCCCCTTCGTTCGTACTTTCCTTAAGGTCCAGGGTTATCCTGAGCTTCTTACCGTGATTTTTCAGCTCCATCTTCTCCTCCACCCTGGAAAAAATAAGAACAGCCATAACGACTATCGTCGTTATACCCGCGGCTTCGTACATCCCCGCTCCCAAGGCCAGCCCTATCGCGGCAACTGCCCATATGCTTGCCGCCGTGGTAAGGCCCCTTATGGAAGCACCGTACCTTATTATCGCTCCGGCGCCAAGAAATCCTATACCCGTGACCACCCCCGCGGCTATTCGCGAAGGATCAACATCTCCGACTCCGGCATATTTAAGCGCCACCTCGATCGACGTAAGCATGAACAGCGTCGATCCGACACTTACGAGGATGTGTGTCCTGAGACCCGCGGCACATCCGTGTATCTCCCGCTCTATGCCTACAACACCGGCCAACAAAGTCGAAAGAAGTATCCTTATCAAAATCACTAAACTTGACATATGTTCTCCTTTTTTAAATACCGCCCTTTACCCGGCTCTTAACCTCCGGGCACCGCCTTAAGGGACAGGTCCGAGACTTCCCCTGAACCGAAAAGCCTTTCTCCCAAAACAGCTATCATCGCCGCGTTGTCGGCGCAATATTCTTTCTCCGGAAGAAACAGCTCCTTGCCTTCCTCGGCGCAGCGGGAAGTAAGCGCTTCCCTAAGAAAAGTGTTGTTTATGACCCCTCCGCCTACCGCCAGCGTTCCCGAGCCCGTAGAGCGCAAGGCCCTCATCGCTTTTTCGACAATAACTTCCGTTACGGACTCCTGAAACGCGGAACAGATCCGGTCCTTCTCCTGCTCGCTTTTATCGGAATCCTTCCACCTGTACATGACCGCGGTCTTTATGCCACTGAAACTAAAATCAAGGCCGTCGCTTTCTTTCATGAGCGGCCTGGGCAGGCGTATGCTGCCAATGCCGTCAAAAGAGGCGGCTCTCTCCTCCACCAGGGGTCCGCCGGGATATCCTAAGTCAAGCATCTTTGCTACCTTGTCAAAAGCCTCTCCGACAGCGTCATCCCTTGTGCATCCTATTACACTAAAATCATCCAGCGACCGGCAATCGTAGATGCTTGTATGGCCTCCCGATGTCACCATGCCGACGAAGGGAAAAATATCATCTATTTCGGGGGAAACCCCTTCGCGTATGAAACAGGATAATATATGCGCTTCGAGATGCCCTACCCCCAGGATCGGTATCCCCCGCGCATAGCTGACTGCCTTAGCGAACGCCATGCCCACGAGCAAAGATCCGGGAAGGCCCGGCCCACTCGTGACAGTGACCAAATCTATTTCTTCCGCTTTTTTCCCCGCGTCCTCGAGAGCTTTATCGAATACCGAAGATATATACTCGGTATGGAACCTTGACGCTATCTCCGGAACTATACCGCCATATTGTGAATGAAGATGCACGCTGGAAGAAACCTCGCTTGAAAGCACTTTCCCGTCTTCCACAAGCGCGGCTGCCGTCTCATCGCATGAAGTCTCTATACCAAGTGTTATCATATCATAGTTTGGTCGGAGTTCATCTTTTCGATTCCCGTATCAGCTCGGAAAGCGTTACGAACCGCACCCCTTTCTTTTCTATCCCCGGAACAATGTCAGCCAGGACTTTTGCCGTGACAGCGCGGTCATGTCCTATCCCCACCGCGTAACCGTTTTTTTTTGCAATACGCACCAGTTTCTTCATCTGTGCTTCTATATGCGCGGAGTCCAGCTCATTGTCCAGGAAGACGTCCCTTACAGCGTAAGGCACATCTTTACCCAACGCTACCTGGCGGCATACGGATTCTCCGGTAGTCAAAGAATCCAGAAAATAAAGGTTTCTCTCTTTGATATCCGCTATTACCCAATTCATGACCCGAACGTCCTTTGTCGCTTTTGATCCCATATGGTTGGAAGCACCGGTGGCTCCCGGTACTGACCTGAAAGCATTAGCCATCACCCTTTTTACGTCTTTCCGGTCCAGCTCATCCGAGACCGTATCTTTTTCGAGACTTCCTGTGTTCTTTTCCGGCGCCATAGGAAGATGCAGGATAACCTCCATGCCGTTCTTTTTAGCGAAGGAACAGACCTCTTTCGAATGAGACAGGTTGGGAAGCACCGCGAGGGTCATCGGCACACCCACCTCCGCAAACGCGTTAAGGTTTTTTTTCGTATATCCAAAATCATCAAGAACCAGAGCTATGGACGGCCCCTTTTTTGCTGCCACGGGAACAGCCGTCGACGGAAGAGCTGTCGCTCCCCTGCGATACCCCACGCTATAGCTTATAACAACAATGGCCATTACCAGAACAACGCTCGCGGCACCGACAAGGATATCCCTCCTGCTGATACCGGCCTTTTTTTTCTTCCGGGCAGTGGTCTTTGCAGTAGTCTTTATTTTCTTTTTGGTAGTAGTGGTAATTTTTTTCTTAGGCATAATGTTTATTGAGACTGCTCTTCAGTTTCATCCACCAGCACGTCCACAGCCCCGGTCGTATGTTCACCTTGAATCATGGCCGCGGCCCTGTACTCTTCAAAGACCTTCGCGCCTTTAAGGATGTTTACGGCAGCCTCCAGCTGGTTATCGTATTTTCCCGGCTCTTTTTTATCTTCGTCGGTTTTCTCTTCGCCTTTGTCTTCGATGCGGGCGAATACCCTGTCCTTCTCCGCGTCTTTCTTTTTCGCGGGATCATCCGTCTTTATTTTCTGTTTTTTGATGACTATATCCGGTTCGACGCCTTTGTCCATAAGGTTCGCTCCCGAAGGCGTAAAATACGCCGCTGTGGTCAGTCTCAAAGCCGACCTGTCTTTCAGGGGGATAACCGTCTGCACCGACCCCTTGCCGAACGTAGTCTCCCCGACGACAAGCGCGCGCTTATTATCCTTGAGCGCCCCCGCGAGTATCTCTGACGCGCTGGCAGATCCTTTATTTACAATAAGCACCAGGTCCATATCCTCGAATTCCGGCTTTTTCTTGGCCCTGAACTCCATTCTTTTTTTAGGATCCCTGCCTTCGGTATAAACGATAAGTTCGCCCTGCTCGAGAAACTGGTCGGCCACTTCCACCGACGCGTCAAGAAGACCGCCGGGATTGTTGCGCAAATCTATGATAAGGCTCGCGGCATCGGAGCCCCGGAGCTCTTTTATCGCGCGCCTCAGGTCCTTCGCCGTGCGTTCCTGGAATTCCACAAGTTTTATATATCCGACGTCACCTTCTATGATCCTGGCTTCTTTTATGCTTTTCAGTTTTATGATCGCTCTTTTTATTTTGAACGTCAGGATCTTATCTTCGTCTTCCCTTACAACCGTGAGCTCTATCTTCGTTCCCGCTTCGCCACGCAGTTCCTTGACGGCGTCGTCAAGAGTCATGTCCCTGGTTACCTTATCGTTTATTTTAACTATCCTGTCGCCAGCTTCCATCCCCGCCTTTGACGCCGGAGTATCATCTATAGGCGCTATCACCGTGAGGATGCCATCCCTTATGCCTATTTCTATCCCTATGCCTCCAAACTCCCCTTTAGTCTCTTCCGTCATCTCTTTGAACTCTTCAGGATCGAGAAACTGGCTGTAATCGTCGAGCGTCTTCATCATCCCGCTGATAGCCCCGTGGATCAGATCTTTCACCTTTACGGGTTCAACATAATCAGTGCTTATCAGAGTCAGCGCGTCGGCGAAAAGCTGCACCTGGGAAAAAAGACCTTTACTGTCGTCGATTATCGTATTGTCTTCCGCGGAGACCGTCATTACCACTGCCACAAGAGCTGTTGCCAAAAATATGCCTATCAGGAACCTTGATCTCATTTTTTTTCCTTTGGTTTACCGCGTTTCCGCGATCTTCTTACGCAGCATCTCTCCCGCAAGCTTCGGATTAGCCTTGCCCCGGGTCTCTTTCATTACCTGCCCCACGAGAAAACTGAGCGCGTTCTCTTTTCCGCTTTTAAAATCGTTCACAGATCTTTCATTGCCCTCTATTACTTTGGTGACCGCCTCGTCAAGAGTCCCTTCGTCAGACACTTGTTCCAGCGACTTTTCTTTGACTATTTTCACAGGATCTTCGCCTGTCTCTAAGTTGGCCTTAAGTACCTCTTTCGCCGAAAGGCCACTTATTGTCCCCTTCACAGCCATCTTTATTATCCGGGCCAGGTTCTCCGGATCCAGTCCCAAGCCTTTGATGTCGGTCCCGCGGTCATTCATATGCATCATGACCTCGCCCTTGATCCAGTTGCACGCGGCTTTCGCGTCGCCCGCTTTAGCAGCGACCTGTTCGTAAAAATCCGCGGTATCCTTTTCGGCAATGAGCACCTCTATGTCGCTCTCATCAAGCGCGTATTCTTTAGTAAATCTTTTTCTCTTTGCTTCGGGAAGTTCCGGTATATCCGCTTTCATCTCCCGGATAGTCTCCTGCTCCACTTCGAAAGGAACAAGATCAGGGTCGGGAAAATACCTGTAATCCTGCGCCCCCTCTTTGGTGCGCATAGACACGGTGACGTTCTTACTATCGTTCCACAGACGCGTTTCCTGTTTTATAGTCCCGCCTTCATCGAGAAGGTCTTCCTGCCTTTCCTCCTCATGCAGGAGCGAATCCCTGACAGCCTTGAATGAATTAAGGTTCTTTATCTCAACTTTCACGCCCAGCTCCTTCGCGCCTTCCTCTCTCAGGGAGATATTGGCATCGCAACGGAGGCTGCCTTCTTCCATGTTGCAATCGGAGACACCGAGATACTTTACTATCTGCTTAAGCGTCACCAGATAATGGTACGCCTCCTCCGGAGACTGTATCTCCGGCTCTGAGACTATCTCAAGAAGCGGAGTCCCTGTCCTGTTAAGATCGACATAACTGAAAGGAGCCGACAGATCATGTATGAGCTTTCCCGCATCCTCTTCAAGATGCGCCCTCGTGACCCCTATCTCCCGGACTTTACCGGCCTCATCGGATACGTTCAATTTGCCGTTATACGCTATAGGCATATCGTACTGGCTTATCTGGTAATTTTTGGGAAGGTCCGGATAATAATAGTTCTTCCTGTCGAACTTGATTATTTTTTGCACCTGACAGTTCAGAGCAAAAGCCACTTTGATGGCGAACTCAAAGGCTTTCTTGTTCAAGACCGGAAGTACCCCGGGCTGACCGAGACATACGGGACAGACCTGCGTATTCGGTTCCGCGCCGAAAGCGTTCCTACAACCGCAGAACACTTTAGTCTCGGTATCAAGCTGGACGTGGACCTCAAGTCCTATTACTGTTTCGTATTTGCTGCTCATTTTAAAACCGCGGGTTTTTCTTTAGAAAATCCCGTCTCCCTCTCAAACGCGTGCGCGACTTTTATCAGGGTCTCCTCGTCGAACGGAGCCGCCATAAACTGCAGTCCTACCGGCAAGCCTTTGCCGTCAAGTCCGCATGGTACCGACACCGCCGGAAGTCCGGCAAGGTTCGCGGGTATCGTAAAAATGTCGGACAGATACATCTGCAGCGGATCTTCGGACCTCTCGCCTATTTTGAAAGCCGTCGTGGGCGACGTAGGCGTCAGAATACAATCGCACTTCTTGAAAGCCTCCCTGAAATCGTCAGCGATCTTAGTGCGCACCTTCTGGGCTTTAAGATAATACGCGTCGTAATACCCGCTGCTCAAAGCATATGTACCCAGAAGTATCCTTCTCTTAGCTTCCGCTCCAAAACCCTCGTTCCTGCTTTGTATGTACATATCTCTCAGATCTTCAGCTTTTTCGCTTCTATGTCCGTAATGAACGCCGTCGTATCTCGAAAGATTGGAACTGGCTTCGGCGGGGCCTATTATGTAATAACAGCTGACGGCGTACTTTGTGTGCGGGAGCGATATCTCCACAGTTTCGGCGCCGAGCCCCTTCAGCGCTTCTATAGAGACCTCCACCCGTTTCTTCACGTCGCCCTCAATACCTTCTATAAAATATTCTGACGGTATGCCTACACGAAGCCCTTTGATGTCAGAGTCCAGGCTGTCGGTATAGACCGGCACTTCGACGTTCACGGAAGTAGAATCTCTTTTATCATAACCGGATATGACCTCGAGCATTTCCGCGCAATCGGCGACATTGCGTGTTATAGGCCCTATTTGGTCAAGGCTGGATGCGAAAGCCATCAGGCCATAACGCGATACTCGTCCGTACGTGGGCTTAAACCCTACAACGCCGCACATGGAAGCCGGCTGCCTTATAGATCCTCCGGTGTCCGACCCCAGAGATGCCGCCAGCTCACCCGCCGCGACCGCGGCAACGGAACCTCCACTCGAACCGCCGGGTATGCGCGCGGTATCCCACGGGTTTCTTGTAGGGCCGTAATATGACGTCTCGCAGGAGGAACCGAACGCGAACTCGTCCATGTTCATTCCCTCGAAAAGCAGGGCTTGTTCTCCCAGCAGGAGGTCCACTACGTGGGCGTTATACGGAGGGCGAAACCCGTCAAGAATATGTGAACCGCATGTCGTAAGAGCGCCCGATATGCAGATATTGTTCTTTATCCCCACGGGTACTCCGCGAAGGCGCCGGTTATCAGGACTCCCGTCTATCTGTCCGGCACGCGCTTTTACCATGTCGGGTTCCTCAAAAGCAAAAGCTTTGATATCCTTGTCTATTTCGGATATCCTTGCAAGGAACTCACCGGCGGCGTCTTTAACAGACATGCCACCTTCGGCAAGCCAGGATCTGCAATCATCTATGCTGGAAAGTATGTCTTTCATCTTAATCTTTTATCACCCGGGGAACTTTGAAAAAACCGTCTTTTTTAGACGGCGCGTTAGCCAGCGCGTCGTCATTTGACAGCGACGGGGTAAGCTTGTCTTCCCGAAAAACGTTTTTCATCGAAGGAAGGACATGCGTCGTCGGAAGAGTACCCTCTGTATCCACCTCTTTAAGCTGCTCTATGTAATCCAGGATACCCTCAAGCTGCCCTCTGAACCTGTCTGTCTCACTTTCATCAAGGCTCAGCCGGGACAATCTCGCGACGTACTCGACCGTCTCTTTTGTAATGATGTTTTTGCCTGTATTTTCCATTTCGCGTTTAACCTATCATATTATAAATAGAAAGTCAATATTACTTATAAGCTAAGGCGCCCCGCCTCAGAGGAGATCCATGACCTTGTCAGCCAAGGCGGCGTAGACCTCGAGGGAAAGCTCCTCCGCGCGCGCGGAAAGGTCCACTCCGCAGAGCGTCAGGACCTCTTTCCACCTGTTTTTATCCATAGACTCTATCCATCCGTCAGAAAGAGGGTTCAGCATCTTCTTTCTCCTCTGTGAAAACGCTTTACGAATAAGCTTGAACATGAACTCTTCGTCCGCGACCTGTACCCTCGGCTTCTCCAGAAACTCCATCCTGATAAGGCATGAGTTGACTTTTGGCCTCGGGAAAAAACAGTTTTGGCTTATCTTGAACACTTTCTCCGGCTTTGTATAATACTGCACAAAACAGCTTATCGAACCGTATATCTTCGACCCGGGAACTGCCACAAGACGGTCGGCAAGCTCCTCCTGGATCACCATATAGAGTTCGCTTACGGAACTTCTCTGCTCTATTATCGCCTCGACTATCGGCGTCGTTATGTAATACGGCACGTTACCGTAAACAAGGATCTTACTCTTCGGCGCCCCCGCGGCCCGCGCGATATCCGTCTCGAGAATATCGCCGCATATCAGCTCTATATTCCCCTTCTCGGCGAAAAACTCCTCCATGATCTCGCATACCCGGGGATCCTTTTCTATCGCGATAAGCCGTCCGCACCTTTCGGCGAGGTCAAATGTCATCATCCCGAAACCGGGCCCTATCTCCACTACGGTAAGGTCTTTCGAAAGAGGCAAAAAACTCAGTATCTTTTCCTTGATGTTATTGTCAACAAGAAAGTTCTGCCCCAGTCTCTTGTTCGGCCTGAAACCGTGAGTTTTTGCCAGTTCTTTTATTTTATCCATATTCATATGTTTTTACTGGGAAAGCAGTATGCTTTTTACTTCTGTTCCGGGCAGCTGGCGCGTACCGCGAGTTTTATGGCATTGACCATAGAACCCTCATCCGCGATACCCTTGCCGGCTATATCGAACGCTGTGCCGTGGTCCGGGGACGTCCTGACATGTTCAAGCCCCAGCGTCATATTAACGCCGGTATTAAAATCAAGCATCTTGAACGGCCCGAGACACTGATCATGATACATCCCGACAACTATATCGGCCTTGTGGTTATACGCCCTGTAGAACGCGACGTCAGCGGGAATGGGACCCTCAATGTTCCCGTATGACATCCTCGCCTCTTGTATCGCCGGCTCTATGATGTCCTTTTCCTCTGTACCCATCCTTCCGCCTTCCCCACCGTGAGGATTAAGTGCCGCGACCGTTATTAAAGGGTCCTGTTTGCCCGACAATATGCGCCGGTTCTCTATTATCTGAACAAGGGTCCTTACTATGAGGTCTTTGCTGAGGACGTCCGCCACATCTTTCAAAGGTATGTGCCGCGTGACGGGGATAACGTTCAGTTTTTCTCCGACGAACGCCATGGTCACATGCCGGGCGCCATAGGCTTCCTGCAGGAATTCCGTATGCCCGACAAACCCGGGATGATGGCGCGCGATCCTCTCTTTGCTGAGCGGCGCCGTCACCAGCGCCCTTGGAGTACCCGCCTGCAGCGCCTTCATCATCCTGACGGCTGTCTCAAGACAATCGAGAGCCTTACGCGCCCCCTCGTCAGAGGGAACACCCGTTTTCTCACCCTCGATCGGAATACCGGGATCTATAAGATTGATCTTTTCCGGATCAAATTTTCCTTCGGTGAGATCCTCCTCGCTTATGACAGCCACACGGGACGCTAATATTCCGCCGGCAGCGGAGGTCATGACATCAGCATCCCCAACTATAATAAAAATGGCAAGCCCGCTTATATCGGGGCTTGCCATTGCTTTAGCGACCACTTCCGGGCCTATGCCCGCAGGGTCACCCATAGTTATGAATATCAGCGGTCTATTGCTGTTTTTCACGTATATATTTACCGTTTGTCCTGCTCCAGTTTATACGAGACGTATGCCTTCGTACGTTTTTCATCGAGCCATGTCTTTAGTTCCTGCTCGAAACGTCTCATAAATATCTGCTCTTTAAGAAAATCACTTACTTCCTGCAATTCCATCTTTCTCGGCTCCTGGATCTCCTCCACAAGGAAGATATGATAACCCACAGCGGTCTCCACTACTTGCGAACGTTCGCCCGGCTTAAGTGAAAATACCACTTCGTCTATCTCTTTCAACGTCTGCCCCGGAACGATAAACCCCATGTCTCCGCCGTTAGCGGCGAACGGGCCTTCGGACTTTTCCGTCGCTATAGCCGTGAAATCCGCGCCGTTTTCCAGATCGGTCTGCACCTCGAATATTTTTTCCTTCGCCGCGTCAGCATCTATACCTTCGCCTTTGCGGATCAGTATTCCTTTGAGACGCACACGTTGAGGCGAAACAAGCTGTGCCTGGTTCTTCTCATAAAGATCTTTTACCTCTCCCGGTGTTATATTTATCTTCGAGCTTACTTCTTTTTCGATAAGCTTCTGGGCAAGCATCTGATCGCTCAGCTCTTTCTGGAACTCCGTAAGATTGGTGCCTTTAGAATCAAGCGCTTTCAGGAACTCATCCTCTGAACCGAAAAAAGACTTAACCTTGCCTACTCTGGTATCAAGTTCGGCCTGGTCTATAGTAACGTCCTCTGTTTTAGCGAGGCTTATCGCGAGCTTTGAGTTGATCAGCTGCTCAAGAAGCCCTCTTCTGGCCTCTGTAATCCTCCTGTTAAGCTCATCACCTTTAAAGTTAGCTTCATAACTGGCTTTAATAGGCCCGAACGCCCTGTCAAACTCACGCTGCGTTACGACTTCGTCGTTCACTACAACAATGACCTTGTCTACCATGGCCGCTCCGGCAGAAACACATGCCATCACAAGCATAGCGCATACCGAAACTCTCAGCATATTTTTCATTACCTTTGACATCAATTCCTCCTTTTTCGCCCGATCATTTCTGTCGGTCTGTCTCACTTTCCTCAACAATAACTGTTTCCGTACCTTCCTCCGATACGGAAAAGGCCTCTTCGTTTATCTGTATATCAGACTCATCACGCAACTTCTTGAGAAGCTGTGTGAAAAGTTTCTGGCGTTTCGCGGTGTAAAGACGTGACTTGATATCATCGGTGACCTTTTCTATCGGCCTCGGTGCCGGCGGACGACGGTCCGTCAGCTTGATGATATGGTATCCCAGTTTGGTCTTGACCACTCCGCTTATCTCTCCTACCTGAAGCTGGGCGCACGCGCCTTCGAATTCCGGCATCAACTGCCCCTTAGGAAAATATCCTATATCTCCCGCCCTTTGCGCGGTGGGATCCACAGATTTGGCCCTGGCAAGATCTTCAAAATTCTCACCGGCTGAGAGCCGTTCCAATATTTCGTTGGCCTGGACACGCGACGGCACTAAAATGTGCGACACTCTCATTATCTCGGGAGTCATGTACTTTACGCTGTTCTCGTCATAGAACGCGAGAACATCCTCGTCGTTTATTACTATAACGTCGTCCACCTCGTCCTGCAGCAGTTTGGCAACAAGTATCTTCTTCCTGGCCGCTTCGAGCACCCCCTGCAGTTCTTTGTCTTTATGAAGATTCTTGCGCATAGCCTCTTTATAAAGAAGTGTATCGTTTATATACTCCTGCAGATATTCCGACTTTCTGTTCTTAACGACATCCCTGTACCTTTCGGGAAGGTTCTCTATCCTGTCGTTAAAATCCGACACCGTTATCTCGGTATCGTCTATAGAAGCGAGCACTTCCCCTTTTTCGGAACTTCTTCCGCAGCCGGGCGCCATGAGGATCAGGCCCACCGCGATTATCGCGGTAGCCGATATATATATATAGTCTTTTCTCATCATATTTATACTATTATTCAAGGGGTAATCTTCAGGTACATAATATCAGAATAGTCGTTCCTCAGCAAGAATATTCGCAAGGGTAACTGCCGCGAGTCCCTCCCGAGCGCGTTACCCTGAAAGGTCTTTGATCTTGTTTATCTCGTTCTTTAATAGCCTGCAATACAGGTCAAATCCTATCTGGTCTATAAACCCGCTCTGCTGCACTCCCAGAATGTTCCCCGCTCCGCGCATCTCGAGGTCTCTCATAGCTATCTTAAAACCCGACCCCAGTTCCTGATATTTTTTGATAGCAGAAAGGCGCGCCTGCACCTCATGCGTCAGCGTGACAAAATCCCTCACCACCAGATAAGCGTGAGCTTTACGGTCAAACCTGCCTATCCTGCCGCGCAGCTGATACAGGTCCGCTAGGCCGAACCTTTCGGCATGGTCGATTATCATCGTATTCGCGTTCTGGATATCAATACCCGATTCGATGATAGTAGTACACACAAGAACGTCCACTTCTCCCGCCATGAATTTCAACATCGTCTTCTCAAGGGTTCTGGAACTCATCTGGCCGTGCCCTATCATTATCCTTGCCTCGGGAACAAGCTTTGCCACTTCGGCCGCTACCCGGTCTATGGTCTCGACCCGGTTATGGACGTAATAAACCTGCCCTTTTCTTTTCAGTTCCCGCTTGATCCCCTCCCTTATTATCCTTTTGTCGTATTCTATAACGTCCGTCTGGACGGGCGACCTGTCCAAGGGAGGCGTTTCTATCATAGAAATATCCTTGCCTCCCATAAGCGCGAGATAAAGCGTTCTCGGTATAGGCGTGGCCGTAAGTGTCAGGATGTCCACATTGACCCTCATCCTCTTTATCTTGTCCTTATGTTTGACTCCGAACCTCTGCTCCTCGTCTACGATGAGAAGCCCCAGGTCATGGAACTCTACATCCCCGGAAAGAAGCCTGTGCGTCCCGATAACCATATCCACTTTCCCTCTTTTGAGATCGGCAAGTATACGCTTCTGCTCGGCAGGCGTACGAAACCGGTTAAGCATCTGGACATTAACGGGGAAATTCTTAAGGCGTTTGCTGAAAGTATTCGTATGCTGCTCGGCAAGAATAGTAGTCGGGACAAGAAAAGCGACCTGTTTCCCCGCCATAACGGCCTTGAACGCGGCTCTCAGTGCCACCTCCGTCTTGCCGTACCCCACATCCCCGCAAAGAAGCCTGTCCATCGGACGCGGGCTTTCCATGTCCTTTTTTACTTCCACCGTCGCTTTCAGCTGATCGGGGGTCTCCGTATGCGGGAACGCCTCTTCAAGGTCTTTCTGCCAATCGGTATCTTTGCCGAACGTGAAGCCGCCCTTATTTTCTCTCTTCGCCTGCAAAGTGAGAAGATCCCTGGCGATGCGGGCGACACCTTTGGCAGCGCTCTTTTTCGCGGCCTCCCACCTCTTCCCCTTGAGACGGTTCATCATAGGAGCTTTTCTGTGAAATGAGATATACCGCTGCAGTTTGTGCAGGTCCTTGCTTTCCATGTACAGCTTATCTCCGCCGGAATACTCTATGACAAAATAGTCTTTGAGACTGCCGCCCCGGCGCATACGCTGTATGCCCTTGTACCGTCCTACCCCGTAATCTAAATGGACCACGAAGTCCCCGGGCTCGACGTCGACGAACGATGCTATAGGCTGCTCCCCGCCATCTATCGGCAGTTTTTTGACCTTCGTCTTCCGCAATATGCTGACGGGCAGGATAATAACTCCCGTGTGATCCGTTATGGTCTTGAACGAATGCACGTCGACACTTTTTATGGACTTTACTTTTTCTCCGGAAATATCTATTCTGACGGGATACTCGAAAGTGACAGGGTAAATAAGAAGGGTCTCCCCCACCAGGCTGTACTCGCCTTCGAGGGACATCTTACGGCATCTGGTATAGCCGTATTTATCCAGAAAAGAGACCACTTCGTCGATATCGACGAACTCTTTCACATATATCTTGAGGGATTCGAACATGATCAGTAACACTCATATATGGATTGCTGCGTAAGCCGCAGTTGAAGTAAAAAGTAAAAAGGATAAAGTAAAAAGGATAGGTAGTTTCTTTATCCCAGACTCAACCTTAATTTTTTCCTTTTTCCCTTTTCCCTTTTCCTTTTATTCCGTTTACTGTTAACAGTTTACTGTTTACAGTTTACTGTTCACAGTTTACCAATTACATCGACTCAGGGAGAGTGATATTTAAAAGTCCAAGACCATTGGCCAGGACGATACGAACACATTCAACCAGATACAGCCGCGACTTTGAGAGCGCCGCGTCGTCCGTCATCACGCGGCATTCGGTGTAAAAAGAATGAAAACATCGTGCCAGTTCGTTAAGGTATGTCACCATCCGGTTAGGTTCCAGCGCGCCCGCGGAAGATCTGACCGCGAGAGGAAATTCGCTCAATTTCCTTATCAACTGTTTTTCTTCTTTGGATGAAAGACGGCCGAGGTCAACGCGGCGTAAGAAAAGCCGCAAGCTGTCTTTTTTAGCGAACTTTTTTATGCTGCATATCCTGGCGTGAGCGTATTGTATATAAAAGACCGGGTTGTCGGATGATTCTTTTTTTGCAAGGTCGATATCAAAATCCAGGTGGCTGTCGAGACGCCGTGAAAGAAAATAAAAACGAGTGACATCCTTTCCGATCTCATCCAGTATCTCCCGAAGGCTTATGAACTCTCCCGCTCTGGTGGACATCGAAACGGACTCTCCTCCGCGAAGGAGAGTAACAAGCTGCACTATAAGGATATCAAGCGTGGCGGCGTCCTTGCCGAGCGCCTGCACCGCGGCTTTCATCCTTTTTATGTACCCGTGATGGTCCGGACCAAGAAGATCGATAAGATGCGTGTATCCTCTCTCGTATTTATCAAGGTGGTACGCTATGTCCGGCGCCAGGTACGTATAAGAACCGTCGCTCTTTATGACGACGCGGTCCTTGTCGTCACCAAGCCTGGTCGAGGCAAACCATTTCGCCCCTTCGGAATCATAAAGATACTCGCCTTTCTCCAGCACCGCAAGCGCCTCTTCGACCTCGCTCTTCCCTTCCATTTCCGCCTGGGAAGTCCAGACGTCAAAAGATACGCCGAAATCTTTAAGATCCATGTTGATGAGGGCCATAATGTGGTCCACTGCGTATTCCCTAAAAAAAACGCTGTTCTCAGGCTTGTCCTCTTTCAGGCTATCGCCCTTTTCATCTTTTATCTTCCCCGCTATATCGACGATATACTGCCCCATATAGCCGTCCTCGGGCATAGTGTCGTCACCTCCGAAAAGAGCGCGGTAACGCACCTCTACGGACTTGCCGAGCATGTTTATCTGGCGGCCCATATCGTTAAGATAGTATTCATTTGTAACTTGGTATCCGCTGAACCGTAATATCCGGGAAAGCGTATCGCCTATGGCGGCCTGTCTGCCATGAGCTATGGTAAGGGGCCCGGTGGGATTAGCACTGACATACTCAAGATTGATATGTTTCCCATGTCCATCGTCTGACCTGCCGAAATCGTCCTTGCGGGCGAAAATATCTTTAAGGACTTCCGCGAAATATCCTCCCGCGAGTATAAGGTTGATGAATCCGCCTTTAGTCTCAACCCCGCCTATGAAAGCCGTAAGGTCGTCCGTTTTTACCTGCTCGGCGAACTCTCCCGCTATCCCCTCCGCCATAACAGGCGGAGCCGTCCGGACGGACGAAGCCAGCTGCATAGCGACATTGGACGTGAGATCTCCATGACGGCTATCACGGGTAACCTGCAGGGAAAACTCCGTGCCTTCGGGTATCTCGATGCCGTTCAGGCTTTTTACGAAATACTTCCTGCAAGCTTCCTCGAGAGCTTTCTCTATTTTTTTTGATATTTCTTTATTTAGCATCAGATTCGAACCGTTCGCTGGGCGCGTCCGACCACAGTCGGTCCAGGCCGTAGAATTCCCTGACATCCTCATGAAAGACGTTGACTACAACGTCCTCATAATCCATCAACATCCAGTAAAGGTTGCGCCGCCCCTCTATATTCATGGGACGGCACCCCTCTACTGAAAGATCTTTCTGTATTTGTCTGGAAATAGCATTGATCCTGCGAGAGGAACTAGCGCTGACAAGAACGAACCAGTCAAAGATAGCCGCATGACCGCGCATGTCGATCAAAACGATATCTTCACCCATTTTTTCCGCCGCTGCACGCGCTATTAACTTTGCCTTATCCTGAGCTGTGATCTTTTTCACTTATTGGACGAATATCCTTTGAGTGTTCCCGCCTGGAGCAGGAACACGTAAACTTTCTACTTTAGCAGATCCCTAAGGGATGCTTTATTTGCCCATTATCCTGTACATGCCGGTACCGCAATCGGGGCAAGTGCCTTTCATTGCTTTTCTACCGTTCTTCATCGTAACTTCCTGGGCGTCTTTCATTTCTTTCTTAGCCTTACATTTAACACAATATCCTTCTGCCATAACTCACACCTCCTGCGTTGTTAGAACATCAATATTGGCTAAAGTTTATCATATTGGTACCAAAAGTCAAGTGAATGGAATAATTATTATAAATATAGTAATATGGCATCAATCGCGGTACAGCCCTTTGTTACGTATATATTTCACTACTTTCGGAGGAACAATGTGGTCTATCGGCTGCCTGTTCTCCACTCTCTCCCTCACCATACTGGAAGAGACCTCAAGCGCCGGTATATCTACCCTGAGCATATTGTCCTCAAAAGGCCCCTTATCTTTCCATCCCGGACGGGTCGCGACAACGAACGTGACCGCCTCAAGTATCTTCTCGACGTCCTTCCATTCTGCCAGGGTATCTATAGAGTCAGCTCCGGTAATAAAAAAAAGTTCGGCTTGTTCTCCGTATACCCCTATAAAGTGATCTATAGTGTCCACCGAATATGACGTCCCGCCTTTGTCTATCTCATAGGTGGATATCTCGAACCTTTTGTCCCCCTCAAGGGCGATACGTACCATATTTAACCTGTCCGCGACGGATATGTCAGAAACGACTTCTTTATGCGGCGGGAGGAACGCGGGAATGAAGATCACCTTGTCCAGGGACAGACGAAACCAGCATTCCTGAGCCAGGACAAGATGCCCCATGTGTATGGGGTTAAATGTTCCTCCGAGTAGACCTATCTTCATATTGTGAGTGCTTAGTTAGATGACAGCGCTAAATCCAAAATCCCAAATCCAAAATCCAAAAGAATCTTAAAAATCCTAAACCCTAAATAGCGGATCTATATTGCACACAACATAGCTAAAATCCCAGGATTAAAGATTGTCCATTTTGGATTTTGTCATTTGGATTTCATTTGTCATTTGGATTTTGACATTTGTCATTCAAGAGCGTAGCTTGTACTTTTACTCGCGAACCTGCCCCGCTCCCCTGACGACGTATTTATATGAACAGAGTTCTTTGAGCCCCATTGGACCGCGCGCGTGAAGTTTGTCCGTGCTTATGCCTATTTCAGCGCCTTTGCCGAACTCTCCGCCGTCATGGAATCTTGTCGAAGCATTTATGTACACAGAAGCGGAATCGACGCGGCGGGCAAATTTTTCCGCTGTCTTTTCGTCATTCGTGACTATAGCGTCCGAATGTTTAGAGCCGAACTCTGAGATGTGAGCGAGGGCTTCCTCGAACGAGCGTACGACCTTTACGTTGAGTACAAGATCCAGCCACTCCGTCGCGAAATCTTCTTCTGTCACAGCTTCAATCTTTTCTCCGAGTATTTCACGCGTCATCGCACATCCTTTTATCTTTACGCCATTATCCGCCATCTCAGCCGCTACCATGGGAAGAAACTCCTGGGCGACTTCCTCATGCACCAGCATAGTCTCCATAGCGTTGCAGACACCGGGGCGCTGAACCTTCGCGTTAAGACATATTCTTGTTGCCATCTTAAGGTCGGCTCCCGGATCCACATAGACGTGACAAATACCCTTATAATGCTTTATGACCGGCACTTTACTTTTTTCAACTACTTCCCTTATCAGGGACTCTCCTCCGCGGGGCATTATAAGGTCAATACCGTCCACGGCGACCAGCATGGAATCAACAAGCTGCCTTGAAGTATCCTCAATTAAAATGAACTCCCCTCCGTCAAAACCAAGGGGTTCTACCGCGGCTACCAGCGCTTTGTATATAGCCTTATTGGAATTAATGGCGTCCGAACCGCCTCTCAGAATAACGGCATTGCCTGACTTCAGGCACAGAGAAACGCAATCCGCGGTCACGTTGGGCCGGGCTTCGTAGATGATGCCGATAACTCCTATAGGCACTCTCACTTTTTCTATGACAAGACCGTTAGGCCGTTTGACCGTCTCAAGGACTTCTCCCACCGGATCGGTAAGCTCCGCGACATTACGCATCATATCGCACATGCCGTCGATCCGGGCATCCCCGAGCGTCAGGCGATCGATAAAAGCCTTGTTCCTTCCGTTCTCCCTGGCGACATCCAGATCTTTTTCATTAGCTTTTTTGATCTGTTCCCTGGCCTGGTCAAGGCCTTCAGCCATGGCGATAAGAGCCTTATTCTTGTCGTCGGTGCTTATAACGGCAAGCCTTTCCGCGGATCTTTTAGATCTCGCGGTTATCTCGTTCATCATTATGGTACTATCCATATCTTTCGTTTCCTTTTTATTTCAGTTAGATGACCCCCGCTTTACAAAACTCAAGCGCTTCCGGGATCTATAGGCAGGAGGACCGTAGCTGTCGTGCCCTCTCCGGGGGAACTTGTGTACTTGAGGTCTCCTTTGTGTATCTTAAGTATCCCGTAGCATACAGAAAGCCCCAGGCCTGTGCCATGGGTCTTCGTAGTAAAGAACGGGTCAAATATCCTCTTCATATCATCCTCGGTTATACCTTCACCGGTATCGATGATATCCAGTTTCATATTTTCGCCTGCTTGTTTGATAGATATGGTGACCGTAGCATTATCAACATCCCCCATGGCTTCGATAGCGTTACGCAGAAGGTTCATAAACACTTCCTGTATCTGCTTCTCATCCACTTTTATCCTGGGCACTTCAGGATCAAAATCCTTTATCGCTTTGACTCCCGCTATGGTGAACTGCTGGGACAACAATTCCAGAATAAAATCCATCGTCTCCGTTATATCAACCTCAGTGAATTCGCCGCGGCTGGGTTTTGAGAACATAAGAAGCCTCTTCACTATACTTGTGGCCTGGCCGCACTGATCCACTATGATCTTGAGATTGTTCAGGACGTCTCCTTCCTTCGCGTCTTTGAGCATCGACATCTCGGCTCGGGCGGAGATGACCGATACGGGACTGTTCACCTCATGCGCTACATCCGCCGCCAGTTTGCCCAGCTGCGCGAGGCGCTGCGACTCTTCCACTTTTTTTCTCTCTGTTATATCTCGAAAAATACCCCTAGCTCCCGCGAAGACGCCTTTCTCCGTGTAAATGCCGCCCACCTCGATCTCACCGAACAGCTTTTTCCTGTTCTTCGTTTCCCATACAGTTTCATATTTTGCTTCCCCTTTGATGATAAGTCGGCGATGATTAGCGGAAAAATCTTCCTTGGCCGAGTGATGCAGCACCATAGTGAAATCTTTCCCCAAAAGCTCCTTTTTATCATACCCCAGGGTGTTTGCCATGGACTCGTTGACATAGTTCAGCCTGCCCTGCGCGTCGGCGATGAACATAAGGTCGCTTGCCGTTTCCATAAAGGTACGAAACTTCTCTTCGGATTCCCGCAGCGCCCTTTCCAACTCCTTGTGTTCGGTTATATTCCGTACGATGCCCTGCATTATTCCTTTTTTAAGATCGACCGCACTGGAGCTGATTTCCACATCTATGACCTTGCCTTCGGCCGTCCTGAACTTCGACTCATACCTGAGCGCGTATTTGCCTGTTCCCGTCTTTATCGCTTCTTTTGACTTTGTCTTTTCCTCTTCGATATTCAGTTCGACAAAAGGTATCCTCAAAAGTTCGGATACCGAATAACCCAGCATATCGCACGCTTTGTGGTTGACCTCGATCATCTCCCCGTCAAAATCGTAAAGAAAAACGGCGTCGTTGGAGTGTTCAAAAAGTATACGAAAATGCTCTTCACTTTTTTTCAGTTCATCGAGGGTCTTTTTATGAAGCACTACCTCCCGGCTCAGGGTTTCATGGGAGATCTGCGCGTCGGTGAGATCGTCCGCCATTTTGTCGAAGATCTTCGCCACTTCTCCGGCTTCGTCTCGGGAAGCGATATCGACCCTGAAATCCAGGTTTCCGGAACTCATTATTTTTGCGCCGTCTATGAGGCGGCGCAAAGGACGGGAAAAACATACGGGAAATACCAAATCCGCAAAGCGCGGCTATAACAGGCATTGCCAGGACTACCGCCAAAACGGCCTTATCTCCGGCTTTCACCGCCAGAAACACAGCGATAGCCGCCAGTATCCCGACGAGAAAAAAAGCTCCCGTGACTTTTCTTGATATTTTCATACTTTATTACGCCCTTGTCTGGCTCAGGAATATTTTTCCGGTACCTTGAATTTGTCCGAAAGCGGGATAGACTTTACCACGCTCCACTTGAACTTACCCTTTTTGTCCTTTTCGAGAAGGTTCACCACCACCGGTTCCTCGTACTTCTCCCCACTGGCGTCATAAAGTATCTCGACCTGCGGACGTCTTATATCCATCACGCTCGCGCGAATTACCAGAGCCACTTCCTTTGTATCCAATTCGACCAGCGTCCCCGGCGGGTACAGGCCTATCAGGCTGAAAAAATTGTTCAATAGATCCGGATGGAATTTTTTCCCGGATTGCTCCATCATCTTCGCGTAAACGTTCTCCGGACCATCTTCTTTGTAATATTCGGGCTTGCTCCTCTCTCTGTCATAATAATCCGAGATCGCTATCATCATGCTTATAAGGTTAAGCTCCTTGCCATAAAGTTTTTTCGGATATCCCGACATGTCGTAATCCATATCATGCTCGAAAGCGGCTATGGCCGCGAGAATGCTTATCCCCGGACTGTCTAGTAGTATTTTCGCGCCTTCGACATTCCTTTCCCCGCGCGCCTTCTCTTCCTCTTCGGACTCGGGCTCATCGTATTTTTCAGCATCCTCCGAAGGAAGCGTTAATTTGCCCACATCATGCATCAGGGAAGCCATCCCTATGTCTACCAGATGTTTCTCGTCTATGCCCAGCGCTTCCGACTGCATAAGAGTGAATACCGAAACATTCACCGAATGCTGGAACACATCCTCATCGTGGCTCCTAAGCGAAGTCAGAGTGAGAAGAAGGTCCTTGTTCTTAAGGACATCCCTAAGCAACCCATCGGCGACCTGCCGGGCCGCTTCCACATCCATGGGCTGGTTCCCTTTTACATCCTTGTAGGTCTTGGCGAGGAAATCTACCCCCTCCTCATACTGTTTTGACGCGTCATCTTCGGGTGCCCCGGCAGACTTCTTCTGAGTCCCGGTGGAAGCTCCCACTCCGACTTTACCGACGATTATATGTTCTATCCTCTCCGCCTCGAAGATCTTCCTGAAGCCCTCTTCCTCATCAAAAGACCTGGGATTGACATTAAGACATCTGTTAAAAACCATAAGCTCCTTCTTCTCGAGTCCCCTGAGAAAAGTCATCTTACCGACCCCAAGCTCTTTAAGCTGGTCTATAAACCCTTTTATGCGAACGCTAGTTCTGTAGAACGGCTCCTCTTTGAACGCTATCTCATCCTCTATAATACCTACGGTAAGCTCTTCCTCTTCGAGAAGTATTTCCGTCACTTCCTTGTGCAGTGATTCTATCGCCTCGTCGGTAAGGCCGTGGTCCTCTCCGTACATGACGCTGACCCCGCTCGCCCTGGCCAGCTTGTTTATCATATCTTCGACCCTGTTCCTCAGATTCTCGAGTTCAGCCATTATTCTTTCTCTCCGGTTTCATCTTTCGCGTCATGACCCGTGTGGTCCAGCTCCATGACTATCTCACACATCCTTCTTACCCGGCTGCTCCTGTCCAATAGCCCGGTCTTTAGAAGCTCCATAGCCTCCTCGTCATTAAGACGCCTCAGACTTGTGACGGCGGCGACCCTCAAGTCGTCCCTGTACTTTGTATTGAACCACGGACGCTTCTGGAATATCTTCTTAAGGTGCGGCAAAGACTCCTGCAGTTTAAGATATCCGCAAAGTTCTACAAGCTTAAGAAGAAAATTTCTCATAAAAAAACTATTTTCCGCACTTGAGAAGATCCTGTCAACGACACCCGCGTCTCTGGTTTTAAGAAGCACCGCTGCCGCTTTTCTTTTCACTTCCTTGTCGCTTTCCTTAACGAAAATATCAAAGACGACCTCTCTCTCCTCCTCCGTACCCGGCTCAAACACTTCCAGTGCTTCCCATCTTACCTGGGGGTTCTTGCTGGATATCATCTTTTTGGATATGAGATGAGCCTTGGAAGGATCGAATTCCTTAAGGAGGCCAAAAAGGTCCCTAATGACGAACGGGTTACTGTACTCTATCCTGTCTATGACTTCCCGGCATATATCTTCTTTCATGCTGGAAAAGACCATCCTGAACTTGTTCTTGTACGCCGGGTTCTTTTCCGACAGAAAAGCATCCACCAGCATCGCGGGCGAATTACCTTTGGCCCTGGTAAATATGTCCGCTATATCGTCTATCTCCGAGCTCGCCGCTTCGGGAATGAAAGATATAATACTGTCTTTCATCTCTTTCGTAGCTATATTATTGATCACAGAGTCCGCCTCCCGCTCCATATCCTGGCTCTCTCTCTGCTCGGGGCGAAGCCTGTCCGTAAAAAACTCCATTATCTCCCGTATCCTGCCCATGTCTTTCAGGTCCAGAAGTTCCGGCAGAAGCTCCACCACCTTCATCCCGAACTTCCCGAACTCGCTGCTGTCATTCTCCAGCCAAAGGATGTTAAGAAGCAGCCAGATCTCTTCCTTCTTAAGCTTTTCCTCCCTGATAGACTTTTCAAACTTTCTTATAACCGGCGCCAGGTTAGCCACGTAGACCAGCGTATCTATCTTCTTGTTCACCACCGAATCGACGGTGATCTTATACAGCTGGGACATAAAGTTGCTTTCCGGATGCGTCTTGAATATATCTTTTATCGAGGTCTGCATCTTCGAAAGCGTAGCCGGATTCACTATCCTTTTGCTGAAAAGCTTGTCGGCCACCATCGATACAACATTATCGGATTTTTCCGCCTTGGGAGCGAGCTTGTCGAAAACTTTAAGGAGGTTTTCGTTGAACGTATCCTCGTTGCTTATCAGGGACTCTATGAATCCCGCGATAAAGTCGTCAGAGAACCCGCTGGTTATCTCCTCGGCAAGATCATATTCTTCTTCGCCCGCAACCGTCTTTTCAAAAAGTATATCTATTAGGCCCGGATTGAGGCGCGAGATGACTTTTGTCAATTTTACCTTCACCTGTTTGGCATCACCAGAGGACCTTTTCTCGTAATACTTGCATATTTCGACTATGTTCTCTTTAAGCTGCTGGGCGGTCTCCTCATCCTGCGCGCTGTTGACCGCGTCCTTATAGATCTTATTCAGGATCTCCGCTGAATGTTCGGAATCATCTAAAAACTCGTGAATAAATTCTTCTTTTGACTCAGCGATATCCCCTTCAGAACCTTTCTCTCCAGTAAAAAGGAATTGCCACACCTTGTCTTCTTCTGTGTCGTCACCATCGACCCCTCGCTGCAAAAGGGCGCTGTAATCGACTTCCCTTATTTTCAGGTGATCTGTCGACTCTACGTTCTTTAACACTCCCCCCATCTCCTTTACCGTCTTCCGGTCCTGTTTGATAAACTGGAAAAAATTCGTCAGTTCCTCTCCGGTTATTCCGCTCAGAAAGGTCAGTGACACCACGCCTCTCTGATGGAGATAGGTCGCCACTTCCTCACATCTTTCGTCGTTTCCCCGCATGGGTTCACCGCCCAGGAATATCCTGTCCTGGGAAATGCCAAGTTCCAGGTCATTGTTTTCCGGCAGCCATCGTTCCAGCGAAGTCTTGAGGTTCTCTATGGATACTTTGCAGATAGGATGCTCCGGGTCGTAGAGGGCGCTGTTCTTTATCGCCATCCCCAGAGATCTGATGATGATATCAAAAAGTTTTTCCTGCTCTTTTGTGTACTTCTCACTCATTTTTCAGGACTTTCAGATGGATTTACACACCGGTCTCCTTATTCAGAACCGGCACAGAATAATTTTATCTGTAGTATATCATGAAAATAACGAATATGCTAAAAATAATATTAATTATATAGAGTAGCCTGGGAATCGGGAATAGAGAATTGGGAATTGTAGTTTGGGAATCTAGAATGGGGGTTCGTCTCCGTAGCTCCATTCCCTATTCCCCGTTCCCTATTCACTGTTTACAGTTCACTATTCCCCCAGGATAACAAGATTGTCCCTGTGTACGATCTCGTCGTAATCCTTATATCCAAGGATGATCTCTATCTGAGAAGTGCGATTCCCTTTTATCTTGGTTACTTCTTCGGATGAGTAGTTTGAAAGTCCCCGGGCTATCGTCTTTCTGCCCAGGACAATATCAACCACCGCGCCTTCGGAAAATTTGCCGGAGATACCGGTCACTCCGCCGGGGAGGAGGCTTTTCTTATTACGGACCAGTGCCCGTGCGGCGCCTTCATCTACGGTTATCTTACCCTTGGGTTTCAGGCTAAAAGCTATCCACCTTTTTCTCGCCGTGAGATCTTTCTTCTGAGCATCGAATACGGTGCCTATCTCTTTCCCTGTCACTATGTCGATAAGTACGTTCTTTTTCCTGCCTTTGGCGATAACACTCCGGACGCCGGCAATGGAGGCATTGCGTACGGCTTCGAGTTTGGTTATCATCCCGCCGGTACTCTCCTCGCATCCCTTGCCCCTGCATAACTCTTTTATCTTTCCCGTTACCGAACGTACGTGCCTTACGATCTTGCCATTTTCATCATAAAGCCCCCCTACATCCGTCAGGACGATAAGCGTGTCTGACGCGGTTATATCCGCCACAAGACTCGATAATCTATCGTTATCCCCGAACTTGATCTCTTCGGTAGATACCGAATCGTTCTCATTGATGACAGGCACCACTCCGTACTGAATAAGCGTATTTATCGTATACCTGACGTTGAGAAACCTCCTGCGATCGTTAAGATCCTCCTGTGTAAGAAGTATCTGTCCGGCCATATGCCCCCTGCTCCGGAGACACTCATTGTACATGTCCATGAGATGGTTCTGGCCGACGCTCGCTATAGCCTGCAGTTCAGAAAGCGACTTCCCCTTCTTGTCCAGCTTCAAAAGTCCCAGCCCGGCGCCTATAGCTCCGGAAGACACAACAATAACCTCGATCCCACCTTCTATCAACACGGAGATCTGGTCCGCGAGAGACTTAAGCACCTTGCGATCTATCCTGTTATTCCGGTCCGTAAGTACTCTGGTTCCTATCTTGACCGTTATTCTCTTCGTCTTTTTCTCTGACATTTTTTATCTCTCCATAGATGGTCCTTGTCAAGTCGCCAAGCCCCTCGCCTTTTATGGCGGATATGGGCCATACGTCTCTCCTTATCTCGGAAGAAAACCTCTTAAGGTTCTCCTCCGCCCCGGGCATATCCATCTTGTTCACCGCGATTACGCGGGGCTTTGAATAGACCTCCGCGTTATAAAGTTCCAGTTCTTTTTCAAGCTTTCGAAAATTCTCCACCGGATCCGCTCCATCAAGCGGCACTATGTCCACGACATGCACAAGGACTCTTGTCCTTTCTATGTGGCGCAGGAACCGGTCACCGAGCCCTTTCCCTTCATGAGCGCCCTCGATAAGCCCCGGCATATCGGCGGCAACAAAAGTATTATCGGAGACCTCCACCACTCCCAGTTTGGGACTTCTGGTGGTGAAGGGATACGGCGCTATTTTTGTCTGTGCTTTTGATATTTTCGAAAGAAGCGTGGATTTTCCGGCGTTCGGAAATCCTATGAGGCCCGCGTCGGCGACCAGCTTAAGCTCAAAAAGAAGGGTCCTGATCTCGCCCTCGTCTCCCTCAGTGGCGACCCGCAGTTTAGCACTTCCCTTGCCACCAGCTCCGCCTTTCGCGACGACGACGCTAACGTTTTCGCTGTCGAGATCCCGTATGATAAGGTCTGTATCCAGGTCCTTAACGATAGTACCTACCGGAACCAGCAAAACGCGATCATCTCCCGACTTGCCTATCTTCTTATTGGAACCTCCATGCGTACCTTTACCGGCACGGTGATGTTGGTTGTATCTGAAATCTAGGAGTGTGCCAAGATTGGGGTCACTGCGAACTATTACGCTGCCGCCGTTGCCGCCGTCTCCGCCGTCAGGAACACCTTTCCTGTGAAAAATGTCCTTGCACATGCTTTGACAACCTTTTCCGCCTCTTCCGCCGAAAACGTAGATCTTAGCCTGATCGATAAGCATTTTAACTCGGGATTATATTCACGACCCGGATACCGGAGAACTTGACAACGCCCTCACACATCGCGAAAAGAGTATCGTCTTTACCCTTACCGACATTAACACCCGGTTTGTAATGCGTGCCTCGCTGCCTGATAATGATGCTCCCCGCGGTTACTTCCTGGCCGCCGTATCTCTTCACGCCAAGTCTCTGTGAATTTGAATCGCGTCCGTTCCGCGAAGAACCCTGTCCTTTTTTATGTGCCATGATTATCTCCTACTATCGTGATCAGTTCACCGTTTACAGTTTACTGTTCACTTTTTTTCGCTTTTAGTTTTCTCTTCCTTCTTCTCTTCTTTCTTAGCCTCGGTTGCCTTAGCGACTTCCGGGAAATGTATTTTTTTCACGACGAGCTCCGTAACGTCCTGTCTGTGGCCCTTCTTGGACTGAGAGCTTTTCCGGTCCCTGTACTTGAAAGCTATGACCTCTTTCAGACGTTTATCAGCAACTATCTCACATTCCACGTAGGCCCCTTTTACATAAGGCTCACCTATAAAATGAGACGCGCCCTTTTGTCCAAAAAGCACCTTCTCGACCTTAACCGCCTTATCTTCTTGAGCTTCCATGCGATTAACGATGAATTTATCTTTTTCCGCTATGCGCACCTGGGCGCCTTGAAGTTCTATTACCGCGTACATTTTTCACTCCTGTATTTGTGAAGCCCCTCGGACTCACGCCCGTGACTCCTGTGTTTATCCACCCTTACGGATACTATAAGTTCCACTGGCGGAACCCGCCGTATCACCCGCAAAGGCGGGTAACACCTTTAATATAAAAAACTTACGTCAATAACCATTACTGCCACCGCCCTGTATATGATGGACATATATACTTATATGAGCTGAGAGGTCTAATAATAGTATCAAATAGGGGTGGTGTTGTCAAGGGATAATAGCGTATTGGGAGCACTATTTTGGGAATTGAGAATAGAGAATTGGGAATTGCTAAATTAGAACCCTGTTAAGGGATAATAGCGTATTGGGAGCACTATTTTGGGAATTGAGAATAGAAAATTGGGAATTGATTAGTCTGGGTATCGGAGATCAAATAATAATATCATTCAATTTGATTCCCGCTTCCTCGGAAATAACGCTCTTATCTCTATTTTTCACTTCTATTGTGCGATGTCGTCCATTCCCTCTTCCCTCTTCCCTCTTCCCAGATTTGCGTCCTCGGTACGCAAATTACCTCATCCAACTCTCGATGATGACCGCGTCACCGTCTGCGGCGAGGAGATCACTGGGATAGGTAAGTTTATGCGTATATTTCACGTTCGTCTGGACGTTCCAGAACGTCATATCGCGCCCTGCAAGAATACAGCCCGTCACGTCAAGCCAGGTCCCCGCGGCGCGGGTACGTACATCTCTTGCCGCTGAAACAATAGCTTCTTCAACGAACAATCCCTCGTTCACCAGAATATCCTTTTCAACGGCCAGTATGATATTTCTGTCTCCTGTATGGACCTGCGTGAGTTCTCCCATAACATCTATATCATCCCCTATTATCCCGCCGTTGAGAATACATTCCCCCTTAAACTTGACGTTACCATCGACATATATTGCTCCGCTTGCGGGAGTCAGCGTTACATTGTTGAACTGCTTATTACCGCTGTAATAATCTCCGGAATCGATAGCTTCCTGCTTGTATTTAGAAAGGTTGAAAACCGGAAATGTGACTCTCGGCTCGCCCTCGTACACCACAGCCCCATCGTTATTAGAACCATCGATGAATACGTCCGTATCGTTCGAATCTGAAGCGTTGTGCGCGGAACCTTCCTGCACTATTCCTGTGGCCGACACCACTCCATCGATACTGACTACCCCACTACCCATGGCTCTTATCTCCACGTCATTATTAGCATGTATGTCACCCTTAATACTTACCTGGGAGCTGCTGCTTGTGGCGCGCGCCTTTACATCATTAGCACCGGCAAACATCTTTGTGAGCGCACTTGGAAAATTACTCCTGATCTCAACGGAAACTGTCTTTGAAACATAAAGAGATGTCCCTACCGACGTAAGAAGGGTCCTGCCATCTATGGTAACATACGTTACCTCGTAAGTGCCGGTAGACAAAGATCCCTGAAAATCCGACCGCGAGTCGAATCCGTCTGCTTTGAGTTTTGCTAAAGCGTGATTGACCCCGCCTTCCGCGGCATTTTTAGCCTGTTCAGCAAGTTTGATATGGGTTATAAGCGCTACATCTCCGGCCAGAAGTGTGGCAAATGACAAAGTCACTGTCGACATCAGAAGGACGATGCCAAGCGTCATTATCAGGACAAAGCCCTCTTTCTTCTTTTTTTTCGAAAACATCCGCAAACCAAAAAACTTCTTCATCTCCCACCTTCTTGCTTTACTCAAGATACAAGCCACCTGCTCTATCTTCCCCTTACACTTATAGTGTATATTCTGCGTGTTAATATGGTGTTAATAGTGAAAATAATATTGGGGGCGCTATTGTGGGAATTGTAAATGGGGAAAAGGGAATAGTCCGTAGCCCCCGATTGAGAGTAAAAAGTAAAAATGGAAATCCTCATCCCGCTGGTTTTCGGCTCAGAGAGAGAATCCACTAATAATGTTTTGACTTGTATTTGGTTCCGCGGCCGCGGAAATAATGACGTTCTTCCCTATTCCCTATTCCCAATTCCCTACTCAGCTTTTACAGTTCGCCAACTACTTCGTCACGCTCTCAATTATCAGCATCTCGCCGCCTACGCCGCCGAGATCACTCGGATGGGTAAGTTTATGAGTATACGTCACCTGCGTCTGAACGTTCCAGAATGACATGTCACGTCCGGCAAGGATACAGCCCGTCACATCCATCCAGGTGCCTGCCGCGCGGGTGCTGACATCCCTTACCGCTGAGACTATAGCCTCTTCAACAAACAGTCCTCCCTTAACGGAGATATCCATCTCGGTGGCCAAGATGATATTTCTGTCTCCTGTATAAAACTGCGAGAGCTCTCCCTCCACATCTATATCATCAGCTATTATGCCCCCATTAAGCGTACACTCTCCTTTGAACGTAACATTACCGTCAACGTATATCGCTCCGCTCGAGGGGGTCAGGGTAGTATTGTTGAATTCCTTGTTGCCGCTGTAATAATCCCCCGCATCGATGGCTTCCTGCTTGTATTTATCAAGATCAAACACTGGGAACGTTACCCTCGGCTCTCCTTCGAACACGATAGCCGTATCGTTATTGGAACCACTAATAATCACTCTTGTGTCGAGATTATCCGATGAGTTATGCCGGGATCCCTCCTGAACTATTCCCGTGGCCGACACCCTACCGTTTATGGTAAGCACTCCACCACTCCCCTGGGCTCTCAGTTCAACATCATTATTGGCATGTATGGGACCATCTATCAGCACAGAAGCCGAACTACTGGAAGCACGCGCCTTAATGTCATTACTCCCCGCGAACATCTTAATAAGAGCCGTCGGAAAATTGCTGGAGACCTCCGATGAAACAGTCCTGGATACGCCAGACACTGTACCGGTAGAAACTATGAGAGTCCTACCTCCTGAGACAGAATATGCGATTTTATATAAACCGGTATCCAGGGTTCCGTTAAAATCATTAAAGTCAAGAAACCCTGAGGCATTAAGCTTAGCGTAAGCGTGATGGAGCCCCGCCTCCGCCACATTCTTTGCCTGTTCCGAAAGCTTCGCCCTGCCTATAAGATCCATATCCTGTCTGAGGATAGTCGAAAAAAATATGGTCGTCATCGTTATCAGAAGAACAACGCCAAGCACCAGAATAAGGACAAAGCCCTCCTGATTTTTTGCATGTTTTGCAAATGTCATAGTATGATGTATCTTCATCCTTACCTTCTCTCGACAAACACTTGCCAGAAAATATTACTTCTCTGTATTTCTCGGCTCCATCTCAAATGTAGCGTTTTCGGTAAGAGATGTTCCATGAAATTCTTTTGAAAGGTCCAGATTCACAGTGAGCACCTTTACCACGTCATCCCCATCCACACGTACAGAGACCTGTCCGTAATCGTCCTTTTGCGCGATATCCGCTTTTATCGCGCATATCTGCGTGCTTCCGGCCCAGTCGATCTCTACATCATCTATCCAGGCCGAATAAACGCCCGTAATAAGATACTCCCCGCTGCGCGTCGGAAAATCATAGGGGTTGGCGCCCGACTCCTGCTCATCGACATAATCCGCGTACATGAGGGTTCCGGCAGACCAGTACCAGTAAGGATCTGTTGTTAACTCAGCCATATACTGTACGTACTGTCCCGATCCTATACTCAATGTCGCGGGGTTAGACGCCGATCCGAATATGGAAGACCACGCCGTGGCTCCGACCATATCCTCGTTTCCGGAAGACCGTGCCTTCAGATATACTTCGGTACCGGACGGGCTTACTTCGGACCATTTAACCTCGTTGTACGCGGGGGCCGTCTTCTTCGTGTCAAATACGCTGGACTCCATGATGCCCTTTTTTTTCCAGACGTCCACTTCCGCCGATACATAGACTCCCCACCAGCAAGGCCGGACAGCAGTATATACCCCGGTCCAGACGGGAGTACCCGCCATTTCTTCCAGCTCCGTAGTATAAGTTGACTGTGTCAGATAATACGAATCGACACCAATATCCGTAATATTTATCCACCCCTTACAAGCCTTTTTCAAAGGGTCAAAAGAACTGAAACCCGGGGGAAAAGAAACGCTCCCAAGATCGGGAATATGGAATGTTATAAAATAATCAAAGACTGCTCCGACCGAGTCTTCCAGGACAAGCGGAAACGCGACCCATTCGCTCCAGACTTCCGAATTTTCGCGTATCCATGCCTGGGGCAGGTTTTCGTCTGTGTCACTGTCACCATCGTCATCGTAGACGTCTTTGAAAAAAAGCTGCTGATGACGGTGATATTCGTCAATATCGTTGCCGCTGGTGGCAAGGTTAGGCACGCCGTCATATTTATTTACGGAGGCCCCGTCCCTGCGCGTTATGTATGCGGCTTCTATCTTCAAAGGGTTCACGCTCGAAGACCTGAAATTGACCCGGATAAGATCTCCCCGCACCCTGTCCCCTTCCTCCAGGCCTTCGGTGTCGATGTTCTCGTGGGTCACTAAAGTCCTGAATGTAATGGGATACCCCAGAAACAGAAGGTCCACATCGTCGCCATATTCATCGCTGGTGCCCGCTTGGACAAAAGCGTCCCAAACGATCTCCTCTTTTGCCATAGCCTCCCTGTCTTCCGGCAGTTCGAGTTTTGCATATAAATCGTTGCCCATCGTCGTGACATTATCAGGGCTGGCATCGGTAAATGCCGAATCCCTCCACAGATCATAATAATCCGTGAACTCAATATATTCCTTGTCAATAGTAGCGTCATATTCGAGATAATTACCGTTTCTCCAAACACTGTCATTTATTATGGTAATGACCTCTCCGCTTGAATCAAGCATCCCGTTGGAAGCAAAAGATGAGTTATAGTATTCGACGTCCCTTGGGCTTCCTGAAGGCTCGATCTCTATGGAATCAATGCCGAAAGCATAGCCGAAAGAATCCGCGTTCTTACTTTTAACCGTGAACGTTATTGTATGATCACCGGCTCCCATTTCAGCATATCCGAGCACTACTCCCTCCACCTTTACCGGAGTGGAAGAATCCGTGTAAAAATCTATAAGTTTCGAAGCGGACGTTATTTCCAAAAGATCCAATGTCTCCGCGGCAAAATCCTCAGTATAGTCCCCGGACACAGTACCATCTATGATCCTTTCGAGCTGGTCGTATCTGTCCGAATCGTTCCAGGAAGGGTTCCAGGAATCGACAACTGAACGTCGCAGGGTATATACTTTCCTGTGTTTCCGGGAAGTCTCGATTATGTGGTAAACCACCGTCTTATCCCATATTATCTCATCGTTGGAATCCAATGTGTAAAACCCGTTCGCGTCGGTATCCGCCAGGGGAAGACTGAAAGAAGTGTATACCGCGCTAGCCGCTGGATAAAAGGACATATACGTCCCGCTGGAAAGACGTATGTCGTCCTTCATCGTCTCCATAGCTTTCAATAGATCTATTCTTAGCGACGTGCGGTACCCTTCTTTTGACCAGATCTTGTTTGTGAATATCCAAGCCGACATGACGGTACCTATGACCAGAACGCTTATCACCGCAACGAACATGATCTCTGTTAACGTAAATCCCTTTTTGTCTCTAAGTATGTTCCTCATAACGATCCTTCTTCCCGCGTCCCTTACTGCTGTATATCCGCCAGCAGCGTCTCCATCACTACCGGATGTCCCGCTTTCGCTCCGTCCTTCACCCTGTCAACGCTTACCTTGATCTTCATAAGCATCGCGTTACTGGCATAATTCTCGGTTATCTCGGTCGTCCTGTAAAAATCCGTCTTACCGTCGCCGTCGGTATCCAGCGGCGTATCCGTCTCGGGAGCGATATTGGGAAGGTCACTGAACGGGAATTTCTTAAGCATGTCTATGCGCCGCTGGGAAAGCGTTGAAGCTTCGTATATACTGTCCGCCTGCCGCGTGAAAGATACGCTGAGAGCGGCAGCCGCTATAAGGGACGTAGCTACTATAGTCACTATAGCCATGGCTACAAGACATTCCACGAGCGAAAGGCCTTTCATATCTCTAATACTTAAAAACACCTGCGTCCTCCTCTTTTTGAAGAAAAAACGCGATAAAAACAATATCTTTCCACAGCTTAAGTATATATTCTAATTGTTAAGATTGTGTTAATATCGGGCTGATAATGCTCGCTATTGGTATTGAGTATTGAGTTGTGAGTATTGCGTAAAACCTTTGCACTCAATACCCAATACCCGATACTCAATACTGACGCTGTTTACAGTTCACCGTTTCTCTAGCGTAGAGCGGATCCGCCTCCGCCGTGTTACTTGTATAGTTTGGCTACGGCGGACAAGTAGCGTTTAGCGTATAGAACTTGCTCTCTACTGGTACCGGGTATCGAGTACCGGGTATCGGCTCGGTACCCGGTACCCAGGACCCGGTACTATTCTCAATTCCCTCTTCCCAATTCCCTGAATCTGTTCACAGCTCCTCGATCAACACATCCTCGATATGAAGATTCCTGTCCTCTACAAGCTCTATGTTGCAGCGGTACTTACGCTGTATATCACTCAGCATCCTTGCCTGATCTGATACCAGCACCCCGTTCACGTCAGGTTGGGATCTGACCTTAAGACTTTTCCTTTTTTTCGTGCTTTCGGCAAGCATGCGGTCTATCCTTCGGACAGCCGTAAGAGCTATGGTCTCGACGCTCTTTACCATACCCTTACCTCCGCAATAAGGACACTCGACATGTGACGACCCCTCAAGGCTTTTTCTCATACGCTGCCTTGTCATCTCCACAACACCGAACTGCGACATGGCCCTGACACTTATGCGGGCCTTGTCTCCGGCAAGTTCTTTCTGCAAGAGGTTAGACACCTTATCCCGGTGATCCTTGATGTCCATATCTATAAAATCAATTATCACTATTCCCCCGACATCCCGCAGCATAAGTTGCCTGGGGATGACTTCCGCCGCTTCCATGTTCGTCCGAGAAGCGGTCTCCTCCAGGCTTCTTTTACCCACAAAGCTACCGGTATTAACATCTATGACAACAACCCCTTCAGTCTGTTCTATCACAAGATGCCCTCCGCTTCTGAGCGGCACCTTTCTCTCAAATATTTCGTCGATCTTTTTTTCGAGATCATACTTCTGGAAAAGAGGTATCTTGTTGTCGTAGTACTTAACTTTTTTCCTGAGAGCCGGCATAAAAGCCTTGAGAAACTTTGCTATCCTGTTATACTCGTCTTTTGAGTCCACAATAAGATGCGTCACTTCCTCGGTAAAAATATCCCGTATCATTCTCAGGACTATACCGTATTCTTCATATACTCGACAGGGCGCTGCCTGTTTCTCGCTTCTGGCTTTTATCCTGCCCCATAGCCCGAGAAGATATTTAAGTTCACTCTGCAACTCTTTCTCGCTTCGATTCTCGGCAACAGTCCTCACGATGCAGCCGACTTTATCAAGGCCCACCATTTTACTGAGGATGTCCTTTATACGCTTCCTTTCATCCCTGTCAGTGATACGACGGGATATCCCCAGGTTCTTATCATACGGCGTGAGGACCATATACCTTCCCGGTATGCTTATGAAAGTCGTAAGGCGCGGCCCCTTTGTGCCTATAGCCTCTTTAACGACCTGCAGCATCCGCTCCTCGCCGTTTTTCAGTATGTCCTGTATCCGGGGCTGAGCGCCTCTCCTTGAGGGACGAAAAGAGCCCGCGTCTTCATCCGGGAGCATTTCCTTTAAGACCGCGCTCTTGTCCACGACATCGCTTACGTGAAGAAAACCGTTCTTCTCGAGACCTATGTCCACAAAAGCCGCTTCTATTCCGGGAAGTATCGAATTTACGCGCCCTTTGTAAATGCTCCCCGCGTAATGCTCCAGGCTTTCCCTTTCCATAAAATAATCCGCGAGAACACCGTTATCCAGAAGCACCACGCGTTTTTCGGTAGGCCCGACATTAATAAGTATTTCCCTGCCCGTCTTCGGAACCTTTTTGTCACTGCCGGAAGGTGTTCCGGCATCGCTCTTCCTTTTTCTTCTTGCCATATTATCGTCCTTTCTGATCTAAAACTGTTTTAATTTTACCGCGGGACTCACAGCTGCCGCACTTCTAAAATACCGATACCTTCCGGCAGCTCGCGGTTAATAACATCTTTTATCTTTTCCGGCAGCGCTTCTTCCGCCAGCCAGATCGTCATTTCTTCTTTTTCGCTCTCTACTCCAAGCTTTAACGCCTGCGGCATGCTTATTCGCACCCTCGGAGAAAATCCGGCCGTAAGAACGAACGGCAGGCCGCTTCTTCGTATAGACCTGCGAAAAAGGTTCATAAGGTCCAGGTGTGAGATAAAGACCATATTGCCTTTTTTAGCAAAAATAGCGGTATATTTTTTTGGAAACTCTCCCGTCATCATTTTTGAGCAAAACAGGCGCGGTATGTTAAAGGCAAGCGGCTTGAAACTTAAAAAAATAAAACCCTTGATCCTGCTGCCAATGCGAAAGCGTTCGCTGTTTTGCTTCCTTCCAGCCCGCACTTACGGGCTACTTCTTTTTCCTGAAATCCAGAAACGGATTATTTTGTTTTTTTGGAGCAACCGCTTCCGCCGGCATAGTAGGCACCTTTACCTGCGTCGTCGACGACGATAAAACCCCTTGTTTTATTATCGGAGGACGCGGCTCTTCTTTCGCCGCGGCATTCTGCGCCGCGCCTTCGGCACCCTTAGCAAATGTTCCGGGACTCCCATACTGCGCGTCCTTCGCGAAATACCTTTTAAACTCTTTCATAGTCCGGGAATCCGCTATAGACTCCGCGCCACTATCGATCACATGGACGGTAACGAAAAAGACTACCTCCGTCCTTTCTACCTTCTCTGCGTCATATTTGAACAGGCCCCCTACTCCCGGTATCCCGCCCAAAAGATCTCCCAGTATCGGCAGCTTGTTCTCGGTTATCAGTACATCTTTGCGTATAAGACCGCCGATAAAAATGGTCTCTTTGTCCTTCACTCTTATTATCGTATTCGCTTCCCTTGAGTTGAATGTAAGCTCGGTCGTATTGCCCACTGCTCCGGTTGGAAGAGTAAGGACACTAAATCCTTCATTGTTGGATACCTCCGCCAGCAAATTGACCGATATGTCCCCTTCAGAATTTACATGCGGGACTACGGTAAGCTTGACCCCTACTTCCCTTGCTTCCTCCGGAGTCTCGTATTCTACGGTAACTGTCGTCGAAGTATCAGTACTCTGGATCGCTTTCTGAAGCATAATTTTTTGAATAACTTTTATTGTGGCCTTCTGGTTGTTCAATGTGGTTATACGCGGGGATGACAGGACCTCGGTATCCTTTCTATTATCCAGCAGACTCAATGTCGCCGTAAATGTACTGAAATCAAGCGTCCCAAATGAAAAGACCGAACTCGGAGTGGCGGCAGCGGTAGGATCCATAAGTGTCGTATCAAGATAAGGAAACCTGTTTGGATCGTCAAGACCCTGCGCGCCGTATTTCGGCAAGAACTGATCCTGTATTTCCCCGGCTATGCCTATAAGCTGCCCGCCGCTTGTGAACGGAAATGTGATAGGTCTTTTTGCCCCAGCCACCGATATCACTGCATTCCAGTCGATACCAAACTTTTCATCCTTATCGAGCAAAACCTCAACGACCTTAACATCAAGAATTATCTGGGGACTCTTTTTGTCGATCTCCGTGACCATAGCTTTGATCTTAGCGATACGCGCCGGAATAGCCGTCACAACTACGGAGTTAACGCTTGAAATAAAGATCACGTTTTCGCCTCTGCCCGAGTCCAGCATGGATCTAATGGCTCCCAGAAGCTGCTCGATACTTTTCTCTGTCTCCTCTACCTCAACGGTGGAGTCTTCTTCTGAAGTCTTCGCTAACCGTATCTCCCTCATGATATGGTCGAGGGGGATGACTTCAGTGATAGTCTCTTCCAACTGCAGCTGGCCCCGGGGCATAACTCGTATTATCCCCTTTTCGTCATCGCTGGAATATGTATAACCATAATTTCTGGTCACGATATCAAGCGCGGTAACCCAGGGTTTATCCCTGAGGCGCATGGTGACCTTGGCATCCACTCCCGGGGAAGGAACAATATCCACACCGCTAACTTCCGAAAGATAGTGTAATACCGTTTTGATATCCACATCTTTAAAATTCACAGTGACGTTACCCGACTCGGGCAGTGTTTGTTTTATATCCCTTACCGGCGCTTCCGGTATGGTCGCCGCCACTTCCATCTGGGCCCAGCTTCCACCCGCGGGCAGGCAGGTCGCCAGAAGTGTCACCAGAAGTATTGCCATGCTCTTAGCCATCGCGGATCTTTTAAAGATCAACATCAGTATCCTCCTTTTGGATCAACGTCTGCCCGAAAAATGCTGGCCCCGGGCAGGTGTCCATTATTGCTCATAAAGTTCCAGTTCGAACTTTTCTTCACCTATCAAAAAAATCACCTTATTGTCGGTTATCTTCTCGACTTTAAGTTTCCCGAGCTTGTCGCCTTCGGCGACTATGTCGCCGTTGATAATAGCGCTGTATTCCCCGTTCCGCTCAAAAACTATACCCTGCAAGACTACATCGTCGATACTGAAGATCCCTTCAACCCCTCCGGCAGATGGGCCACGCGCAACGCCTACAAGCGGGACGAACGGGTCCCTTCTGCCGAACGAATTATACACAAAATCTCCGGCCTTATCCTGCGCGAAAGACACCGTCGCCAAACCCGTCGCCAGGAGGCAGCACACGCATAAAAACTTTATAAAAACATTATTTCTTTTCATTTTCCACCGACACATAGGTCTTAAGGACCAATTTGACATTATGTTTTCTGGGAGAATTCTTGTCATTCTGTATTTTTAGGTCCTCCACAGTTATAAACCTCTGCCCTTCCTCGAGATCGTTCACGAACTGCCCCAGCTGATGGTACCCACTCTGGGCCGATATTTCCACAGGCAAAGCATAGTAATACTGTTTTACTTTTCCTTTTTTATCTTTCGCCGCACTAGATCCGCCTGAAAATCCATGCGGGGTAACGCTTATTATCTTTACATCCGATTTCTTCGCGATAACTGCCAGCTCTTCCAAAAAAGCCGGTATCTCTTTTTCAGCCGGAAGCTGGACGGAATATACCGCCTGCTCTTTTCTCAATTCTTCAAGCCGGGCTGTCATCTCGTTCAGCCTCTTCATCCTGGTGTTGACAAGGCTGATGTTATTGTTCAGTTCCGTAACAGTCCTTGTCACTTTTGACAGGCTGTTGAATTTGGGAAACACGACAAAGGCCAAGTAAAGAATAGACACTGTAAGGACAACACCAACTATAGTGTAAAGACGTTTTTGTTCGTCCTCAAAAAAATCTTTGATGTCCTCAAAACTGAAATCTATGTTTTTAAGATCGATCATTTTTTCTTTTTCCCCGTCACGACCGCTTTTGTTGGCCCTCTGAACTTACAGGACAGTCTGAACATCATGACCTCCTGCCCGTCAATTACCTGTCCCCTCATGTTCTCCAGTTCCACCTCGTCAAAATAAGCAGAAAAATCCTTATTTTTCTTAAGGCTGGTTATGAATTTAGCTACTGTAGTGGTCGCGACCCCGCTCTTTCCTACCGCATACCCTTTAAGGACAAGCGACGTAGGGGGCTCATCCCCCCTCTTTATGCTATAGGCCCTACCGTTGAATTCGAGAGCAAACTCCGATAACCAGACATTGGGTATTATCGCCTGGTTAAGCCCCGAAAGCACTCTGGTCCAGCTCAGGTCAGGTTTTGCTATTCGCCTGACAGCCGTTATCTTTTTATCAAGTTCGTTGGTCTCCCGGGCGATAGCATCGGTCTTTTCCTTCTGAGGCTGCATCTCTTGCCATTTCCCCTTAAGCGTCTTCGCGAGCCCGCTCTTATTCATGACCAACAGAGAAAATAGAAGGTGCGCCACTATCAGCACTCCCAGAAGTCCTACGACAATCGGTATCAAAGGAAGCTTCGGCAATTCTATAGCAGGACCGCCGGAAGATCTCTCCTTCTTCTTCTTTCTTTTTCGAAGTTCTTTTGGAAGCAGATTAAGTTCTATCATATTTTTCTACCGACTGTGTTCAATCCCTTATCGCCAGGCCTATGCTTACGGCCAACTGCGCGGCTACTGAATCCACGTCTTCTTTTGAAATAGTATCCGTAACATCTATGCCTTTTACCGGATTCCACTGTTTTACTTCTATTCCCAGTTTCTCAACCAGAAATTCGATCACTCCCGGCTGGTATATCATCCCGCCCGAACAGAACACCTCACTGACATTCTTGTTGTAGCGGTTCTCAAAATACCCCATAGAGAGCTGTACTTCTTTTATCAGGTCCTCCAGAACCGATGTCGTCAGAGCCAGAACCGCATCGGTATCCACTTCGCCGAGACCCAGTTTGCGCTCTTCGGCCTCTTCGGCCGATATGGACATCCCCTTGCATATCGCCGCGGTAACATCCTTTCCTCCTATCTGTATCTGTCTCATAAAGCTGGGCACTCCCCCTATTGAGACCAGGACATCGGTCTGGGAATGACCTATATGCAGAAAAGCCGTGCCGGAATCCTCCGCAGGCTGGTTAGCGACGGAGAAAGCGTTAAAGACCGCGAACGGGCTTATATCGAGCAAATTGACGGACATATCGAGCTTTTCAGCTATATGAACCACAGATTCGATCAGTTCCCTCTTCGCGGCTGCCAGAAGAACCTGCATCTGGCCGGCCTCGGCACCAGCGCCAAGAACTATAGAATCAAGTACGACTTCGTTAATATCAAAGGGGATATATTTTTCCGCCTCAAAAGATAAGGCGCCTTCAAGCTGCTGCTTGGTCATCTTGGGGAGGTTTATGAACCTTACTATTACATCGGGACCCGATATCGAGAGATTGATGCTTTCGGGGTGCAGATCTATCTCTTCAAAAGTCTCTTTTATAACATTTTCTATTCTTACGGACTTCTGGTCGGTTGGTATCCTTTTGATATTATACGCACTCAGGACGTTCTTTCCGCCTTCTTTGCCCATAGATACGACCTTCACGGAATATGACCCGATATCAAGGCCTACCGATTCTTCCTTCTTATTTCCTCCAAAATTGAAATTTATCATTTTACGCTATATATTGCTGTTTTCCCTTCATACCCTACAACACTATGTATATTACGCCCTATATATAATTATTACACAAAGGGTATCATACGATTGTACCGTTGTCAAGTTAGAGGCATATTTAGTTGAGCAAAACTTGGGGCGGAAGGTAGATTCTAGATGCTCGATGCTCGTAAAACCCAAAATCCAAAGCTCAAAACCCAAAATAATCACAAAAATCCTAAATCCAAAAGCGCTATTTTGACATTTGTCATTTGGATTTCATTTGTCATTTGGATTTTGTCATTTGGATTTAATATAACGGACTGTGGTCAGATCGGCGAGCAAAAACTAAATACTAAATACCAAATACTAAATACTGAACAGTGACCAGTCATCAGTCATCAGTGATCAGATGCTAGATTCTGGATGCTGGATGCTCATAAAAGTGGATATCAGGGGATCTGGTTATCAGGGACTAGGAGATCCGGGCATCAGGATATCGGGGACGAAATCTCGTCTTACGTTGGAGGGTCACGTCTATCGAATCGGTTATCGTCAGAGGGTGGCGGTTCAGCCGTAACCGCAAACCGTTCAACGATTCCCAAGACGCAACCGATCAACGAGATACGTGATACAAGATACGAGATACGAATAGCGGTCTAGCTTTTACTCCGTATATCCCTCAGCAGCTCTATTGCGGGGACAAATGACGGGTCTGCTTCAAGGGCCCTAATGACCCATTTTTCCGATTCTAAGATCTGGCCGCCAAGAAGAAAGGCATAACCCAGGTCATAATAGGCCCGGGGCATTTCGGGATAAAGACGTGTTGCCTCAAGATACACCTTGGCGCCCGCTTGCAGCTCTCCCGCCCTCGTATAGACCGATCCAAGGTTTATAAGCGCGTCATACCCGTACGGGTTCTCCGCGATAGCCTTACTCGCAAAAACAAGAGCCCTCTCCGGATCGTCACCTTTTGAGTATGCCTGGGAAAGAATGAGAAGCGCCTCGGAATGCTTAGGATTTATCTGGAGTACCCTTTGAAGATACCCAACACCTTCGGCCTGGTCCCCCGACATGAAAGCCGCAAAAGCCAGTCCCAGATAACCGTTATCATAGGCCCTGTCCAGTTGAAGAGACTTCTTAAAATCACTTACGGCTTCCTCGGTCCTGCCCGAAGCAAGCGCGAGGCGCCCCTTTATGTACCAGGATTGCGGATTGTCCGGATCGTTCTTTACATATTCATCCATTATGTCCCGGGAAGAGTCCTTATCCCCGCTTTTTAGGGATGATACCGCTTTGTAATGCATCGCGGGTTTATCCTTCCCGGAGAAAGCAAGTACCCGGTCGCTAAATGCCTCGTCCTCCTGCCAGTAAAAGGTCTGGCTGCGGGTCGCGGCAGAATAGGATACCACTGCCCCCAACACAAGACATACAGCGAGTATTCTTCCCGCCAGCCTCCCATTTCTGTAAAGGAAAAGCAGCGTCAATGCCATGAAAAGAAACACACCGTAGCTTGACAGGTATACCCAATGTTCTCCGAAGACCTTAAAATATCCCGCTACCGATATGAACGGTAAAAGGGAAACTACATAAAACCCCGTCGCCATCAAAAGCAATCTCCGGTTGTCTCTCATAAGGACATACAAAATAAGTATCAGCACGCCTATGGCGCCGAAAACTAGATATCTTCCGTCGAAGATCATCCCGACCCTTCGCAAATACATCTCGGACGGAAACACCACCAGAGCCAGGGATTCCCCTATCATTCCAGCGTTGCGGGCTATATTCTCAAAAAAAACAGCGGGTTTAAAAACAGTGATATGACCCGTGCTGAAATACACGCGATGAATAACAGCATAGCTAAGACAAACAATAAGATTAGGGATATGCCTTAAAAAGCTGAACCCGTAGCGTTTACGAAGCACCGTAAGATCGATCAGGAGCATCAGAAAAGGAAATATCAGTGCCGCTTCTTTGCTCAAAAGTGATAGGACTAAAAAACCTATGCTCGCCCAGAGCATAAAGGTCCTTTTCCTCTCCACGAAAAGAACGTAGAAAAGCATAAACAGGAAGCCGAACAAAAAGAACAAAAGGTCTGTTCTGCTTGATATGTACGATACAGCTCCCGCGTGTATAGGGCTAATAACAAAAAAAAGAGCGGTTAAAAAAGATACGGATTTATCCTCCGAGAGCTTCATCGTAAAAACAAAAACAAGTATCGCGTTCAGAAAATGCAGGACAACACTGGTGAGGTGGAACCCCGCGGGATCAAGCCCCCACATCCGGTAGTCCAGAGCATAGCTCAATATCTGAACGGGCCTGTAATAGATCGTATAAGTGAATCCTGAATTGATTATGTCCTGTTTGAATATCTGGAAAGAAAGAAGAGGCGCGCGTATCAGAGGGTTCAGCCTGACAATATATTCATCATCCCAGACGAACCCCGCGTTCGAGACAGAACCGTAACAAACCGCGCAGGCCGCGAAAAGAAGGATGATGATAAAAAAATTCTTTTTCACTACTTCGATATCTGCTTTTCCTTTGAGTATTCTACACATTTATATCATCAATCCACAAGGTCATGGCCTTCAATGCTACAGGTAGGTTCGGCATCTACGGGTGCAATAGTATAGGTACCGCCCGCTGGACAGACCGGCTGTCGCGCTATATATTCCGGGACAAGATCGTCCCATCCCGGTTCATCTCCGGTCTGTTTCCCTTCCCATACAGCCCAGGCATCTTTGCCATTGGCTATCTGACGGAGATTAGCTACACAGATATTCTCTCTCGATCTCATCCTAGCCTGAAGAAACTGAGGTGTAGCTATGCCCGCCAAAAGACCAACTATGGCTACCACGACCATTATCTCTATTATCGTGAAACCTTTTTTATCCATAGCTGTACCCCCTACAGCCGATAATTCAGGCCTATTAAATAACTATCATACATCGTATAAAAGAAAAAAGGCAAGACAAAGTATGCGCGGATGTAAAAGGCAAAAAGAAAGGGGACGATCTTTTTCGATCGCCCCCTTTCTCCTTTAGACTTGTCGAGCAACCCGCTACGGTAGCACGTGGTTGGCCACATCACATGTCGGAGTGGTACCCACAGCTCCAATCGTATAAGTACCTCCGGCAGGACAAACGGGTGTTCTTTTAATATAAGACGTCACCAGATCCGACATCTCTATATCTTCCCCCGTCGACATGCTATCATCCAAAGCAAGCAGAGACTTCGCACCGTCAAACTGTTTCAGATTGGCGATACAAGCATTCGTCTGCGCTCTTTCACGGGCTTTCATGAAGTTCGGTATAGCTATAGCAGCTAATAGACCTATAATTGCAACAACTATCATGATTTCAACAAGCGTAAAGCCCTTTTTACCTAACATTTTGCGTATCTTCATTTTTCTCACCTCCTTTCAAAGAACAGATTCGAGATCGCCGCCATGGGCGAATATCTCTACTACGAGTATACCTGCCCATTTACTGAAAAGCAAATTTAAAAACTTTTAAAAACTATAACTTGTTACAATAAAAAGATTTACTGTGCGTATCTTGTCGAACTTAGAACCCTAAAAATTTACGAGACTTGACATCTTGAATATGGGCAAAAACATACATATAACTATTCCGCCGATAACTATTCCCAAAAAAGCTATAACCAGAGGTTCGATAAGACTGGTAAGGCCGTCCACAGCGGTGTCCACCTGGTCATCATAAAAATCGGCTATTTTGGTCAGCATATTCTCGAGCTCACCGCTCTTCTCACCAACGGCCACCATCCTCGTGACTAGAGGAGGAAAGAGGCCGCTTTTTTCCATCGGAGTGGCTATACTTTCCCCCTCACGCACACTTTCCCTTACATTATCAACAGCCTCCTCAACAACCACGTTCCCGGCCGTCCGGCTCACGATCTCGAGCGCCGAAAGTATCGGCACACCGCTCTTGACAAGAGTGCTCAATGTTCTTGTGAATTTACTTATAGCTACCTTCTTCATCATAGGTCCGAGCACCGGAAGCTTAAGCTTTATCCCGTCAAGGCGGGCTATTCCTTTATCTGTGCTTATGTACCACTTGAACAACATTACAAGGAGGACTATCACCACCGTATACACCAGAAAATATTTTCTCATCCCGTCGCTCAGGTCTATAAGAAACTGCGTAGGGCCGGGCAAAGCCGCACCAAACCCGGAAAATATATCTTTAAAAACCGGTATTACCTTGAGTATCATAAGAAGCGTTATGGCTAATGCCATAAAAATAACCACAGAAGGATAGATCAGCGCCGATTTTATTTTTTTCTGCAATGAGTTGGTTTTCTCAAGATATGCCGCGACCCTCTCAAGCACGTCGTCCAACATACCGCTCGATTCTCCGGCCCTCACCATGTTGACAAAAAAACCCGAGAACACAGCGGTGTATTTCCCCATCGCTTCGGAAAGACTTGCCCCGGTGTTCACGGAATCTCTGACATCCTGAAGAACGCCTTTAAACCCCACGTTCTCCACCTGATCGGCAAGGGTATCCAGCGCGTTGACTATAGTTATACCCGCGCCTATCATCGTCGCCAGCTGTCGGGAAAAGATGACCAATTCATCCATCTTGACTTTGACCCTCTTCCCCTTCTTGAACGAAGAGAAAAGAGCCCCCCCCTTCCGGGTCGCTTCAAGCTTGAGAATAAGCATTCCCTTTTCCCTCAGGCTGGCCAGCGCCTGTTTCTTGTCCGGAGCCTCGATATCACCCTTGATAGTGCGGCCAGTCTTGTCTTTTACCGTATATTCGAATTTTGCCATGCTCTCCTTATCCCTAGGTTGCGCGCATTACCTCTTCAAGTGTCGTAAGCCCCTTGGCGAACTTAATCATCGCGTTATCCCGCAGTTTTCTTACCCCTTTTTTTGCGATGTATTCCCTGATATCATTTTCCGAGGCTTTCGAGTTTATCATTTCTTTTATTTTGTCGTCGATCAAAAGCGTCTCCAGCGTACCCAGCCTCCCCCGGTACCCCGTATCGTTACATTTTTTACACCCCTTGCCTTTGTAGAACTTGTCTACGTCTTTGACTTCGGGATATTTTTTTCTTATCTCATCTATCACTTCCTTCGGAATATCGGTCTCGGTCTTGCAATGCGGACATATCCTCCTTAAAAGCCTTTGCGCGCAGGCCATTACGAGGCTTGAAGCGACAAGGAACGGCTCTATCCCCATATTGACAAGACGAGTTATCGCTCCTATCGAGTCGTTGGTGTGCAGCGTACTCAGCACCATCTGCCCCGTCAAGGAAGCTTTGATAGCAATATCAGCTGTCTCAAAATCCCGTATTTCCCCGACCATTATGATATCAGGGCTCTGCCTGAGTATAGCTCTCAGTCCATTCGAAAAATCAAGGCCTATCTCGGGATGCACCGCTATCTGGGTTATACCGGCCACCTGGTACTCGACCGGATCCTCCACCGTGATAATGTTGCGTTCAGGGACATTCATCTCATTGAGTACCGAATAAAGGGTCGTAGATTTACCACTCCCGGTGGGGCCGGTAACGAGAATTATGCCGAAAGGTTTCGACAAGGCTTCCTTAAAATCATCAAGAGGCCCGGGCAGAAACCCCAGCGTCTCAAGACCTACTGAAAGATTGCTTTTATCCAGCGCGCGCAGGACCATTTTATTACCGTAGGTTATCGGCAACGCCGACACCCTGAAATCAACCTCTTTCTTATCCATCTTTATCCTGAACCGCCCGTCCTGCGGTATCCTATTCTCGGTAATATCCATATTGGACATTATCTTAAGGCGCGTGAGAACAGAGTTCTGGTTCTTCGACGGAAGGTTGAACACATCGTGAAGTTCTCCGTCGATACGGTATCTTATCTTAAGGTTCTTTTCCTGAGGCTCTATGTGAATATCGCTCGCGCGACGTTTTAGAGCTTCCCCTATTATCAGGTTGACCATCTTTACTATGGGCGCCGTTTTGCTTTGCTTGGCGATCTCCATAAGGTCCTGCCCCTCTGACTTCCCTATAACCTCGACATCCGTGCCTTCCTCTTCTTCCTCAAGAACAATAGAAGTAAAATCTTCCTCTTCATTGTTCTCATAAAAAGAGTTAAGCGCGTCCTGCAATTCTCTCCGCGTGGACAGTACAAGATGGACGTCACATCCCGTTACCGTCCTAACGTCATCAAGCGCAACTATGTCAGCGGGGTCTGATACTACAAGCGTCAGGCTTTTCCCCTTTTCCGCCAAGGGCACTACGACATACCTACGAGCAAGTTTTTCCGGCAAAAGGTTTACGGTATGAGCTTCCAGGTTAACCCTTGACATATCTATCGGCGGGATCCCCAACTCACGGCTCAACACCTCCAAAAGGTCCGAGTCGGCGATTACCCCCTTTTCAACAAGCAGGTTGATAATATCGCCTTCGCCTTTGCTCTCGGCATCCTTGAGCGCCCCCTTAAGCTGCCGGACGTTTACCAAACCGCTGCCTTCAAGCGCTTTAAGGATCCTGGTTTTTATAGATGGTCCCATTCCTGATCTACTCCATTACCCTATCGTCGATAGTCGTTCTAAGCACTTCCTCGAGGGAAGTGACCCCTTCAACAACGTTCTCTATACCGTTCTCTCTTAACGTTTTCATTCCCTCGTCCCTCGCGATTTTCTTTATTTCGTTTCCCTGCGCGCGTTCAAATATAAGTTCCTTGATACCCGGGGTCAGCTCTATGCATTCCATTATCCCCATCCTACCCATATATCCCGTGTTGGAGCACCGATTGCATCCGCCGGGCCTGTATATCTTAGCCTTTTTCCCTTTTTGGTCAAAAAGCCCGTACTTTTCGGTGATCTCTTTCGTGGGAGCATAGGGCTCCCTGCACTCCGTACAGAGTTTTCGGAGCAAGCGCTGTGAGGCTATCAGCTCAACGGACGCCGCTATCAGAAAGGGTTCGACCCCCATGTTCATCATCCTTACAATGGACTCTGAAGCGGTGTTTGTATGAAGCGTGCTGAGCACAAGATGTCCGGTAAGCGCCGATTTTATAGCTACGTCCAGCGTATCATAATCCCGTATTTCCCCTACCATGATGATGTCCGGATCCTGCCGGAGTATGGACCGCAGACAGCTCGCGAACGTCAGATCTATGTCGTTGTTTATCGACACCTGATTTATCCCGGGAAGTTCATATTCAACCGGGTCTTCTACGGTCACCAGGTTCTTTCCCGGATCATCCACATGTTTCAGTATGGAATAAAGAGTGGTCGTTTTCCCGCAACCGGTAGGCCCGCACGCAAGGATCATTCCGTGTGGCTTTTTACCGGCTTTCTTCATTTTGTCTATGTCACGTTCATGGAATCCGAGAGCGTCGATATCTATCCTGGCCTGACCCTTATCCAAAACCCTGAGCGCTACCTTCTCCCCGAAACTGGCAGGCACCACGGATATCCTGAAATCCACCTTACGGTTATCCATTTTTATCCTGAACCTGCCGTCCTGCGGCAGGCGGCGTTCGGCTATATCGAGATCCGACATGACCTTGAGCCTGGATATAAGCGCATGGTGAAATTTCCTCGGAGGATTGTATCTTTCGACAAGCACCCCGTCTATCCTGTACCTTACCCTGGAATTCGATTCCATGGGTTCTATCAGTATATCGCTGGCCCGCTCTTTGACCGCGCGGCTTACGATCATATTCGTAAGCTTTACCACCGGTGCTTCTTCCGTTATTCTCAAGAGTTCCCCGGAAGACACCTCCTCCTCGCCATCACCGGAGACCATCTCCATCGAAGCGCTTTTTATATCATCGACGATTTCGCTTATCTCTTCGTCCGCGGAAGCCTCGTAGTATCTTTGTATGGCTTCTTGCATACCGTCTTCGGTCACGATCACGGGACTGATCTCCAGGTTGGTCATGACCTTAAGATCGTCCAAAGCAAACACGTTCAGAGGATCGACCATAGCGACGGTCAGCTGCCTTCCGACGCGGGATATCGGAAGCGCGTGATACGAAGCGGCTATTCTTTTTGGGATAAGCCCTACGATCTCATCGTCAACCTTCAACCTGGAAAGGTCCAGTGGCGGAATGCCTATTTCCTGGCTGAAAAGCGTAAGAAGATCCTCTTTTTTAAGAGCTCCCGTCCCTATCAGGATCTCCGCGAGACTGCCGCCTCTCTGAGCGTGTATCTCCCGTGCCTTATTGAGGTCCTCTTCCAAAAGAACTTTTCTCTGCACCAGAAGATCACATGTCTTTTTCGTAAGCGTAAGCGCCATAGATCATTCTCACTTGCCCGCCGGCTTATACAGCTTATTCAGAGCTTCGTGAATAGCTGTGACCGTACATATGAATACATGGATTTTTTTCTTGCTCATCATCTCCACGTCCTCGATGGCTTTTTCATTAAGCGGGTTTGACATCGCCACTGTCAGCATGTCACCGATAACGTCAATAGGAAGTATGCTGTACTGCCGAGCGACGTTCTCCGGGACGACCCTTGCCATCTCCTTCTTAAACTCGTACTGCTCAAGCGGTAGGAACGGGAACCCGTACTGCATCGTAAGGGCATGGACTATGTCGTCTTCTTTGACATACCCCAACTTGATAAGTATCTCACCCAGCAGGCCACCTTCATGTCTTTGAAAATCCAAAGCGCGCTGCAGCTGCTCAGTTGTTATGACTTCGCTGGATACCAGTATTTCTCCGAGTTTTTTACCTATGCGTTTTATCGGCATTATCTTTCTCCCGCTTTTTGTTTATCAGACTCCTCATCCAAGCAGTTTCTCAAGCTCTTCTATGTCCCCCGACCTCGCCAGCGCCTCCTCTACAGAAACAACACCCGCCTTATAAAGTTCTGAAAGCGACTGGTTCATCGTACGCATCCCGTATTTCTGGGACGTCTGTATTATCGAATATATCTGATGCTCTTTCGCGTCCCGTATCATACTCCTGATAGCCGGCGTGGCCACGAGCACCTCTGACGCCAGTATCCTGCCCGGCTTGTCCTTAAATGGAAGCAGTTGCTGGGACAATATCCCAAGCAGAACGAACGACAGCTGTGCCCTTATCTGCTTCTGCTGGTGGGCTGGAAATACGTCTACCATCCTATTTATCGATTGCGTACTGTCGGACGTGTGCAGTGTCCCCAGCACCAGGTGTCCCGTATCGGCTATAACGAGCGCCTGCTGTATCGTATCAAGGTCGCGTAGCTCTCCTATCAGTATCACGTCCGGATCCTGCCTTAAAACGTGCCTCAGGGCCTTTCCAAAAGACCGGGTGTCTTCTATGAGCTGTCTCTGGTCGATAATGGCTTTTTTATTCGCGTGAACAAATTCTATCGGGTCCTCGACCGTCACGATGTGGCAGCTTCGATTCGCGTTTATCTCGTCCACCATAGCGGCAAGCGTCGTAGATTTCCCGCTTCCGGTAGCACCCGTGACCAAAACCAGCCCTTTCTGTGCCCTGCAGAAACTCCTCACTATGTCGGCGGGTAATCCGCATTCCTCTATCGTCAGTATCTTCAGCGGTATGAGACGTATCGCGCAGCCGATATTACCGCGCTGAAGAAAAAGGTTACCCCTGTACCTGCCTACATCTTCTATGGTAAAAGAAAAATCGAGTTCCATTTCATATTCAAATTTTTTGACCTCTTCCGCGTTTATGAACCCGTAAACTATTTTCTGCACCTCCTCTGCCGAAAGCGCCCCACCTTCGAGACGAACAAGTTCGTTGTCTATCCGGTAATGCATCGGAGAATTAGCGCTTATGTGAAGATCTGACGCCCTTTTCTCGACCATATCGATAAGTATTTTTTTGATGTCCTCTCTCATGGCATTGTCCTTTTCTTTTTAGGTTTTACAAACCGTTTACATCCAGCCCACGACCCTGTTCCGTCCGTCCTCGCGAGCTTTTTTCATATAACTCCTGGCTTTCTCTATTATCTCCTTGCCGGTAGCTCCGTCTATCGGGTTCTCACCCACCCCTATGCTCGCGGTCACCCGGTCGCCTTCGGAGGCCGAGATCTCGAGTTCTTCTATGATCTTTCGCAAGTTCTCCGCCAACTCCATACTTTCCCTCTTGTTCATCTCCGGCAGCAAGATCCCGAATTCGTATTCTTCAAAACGCGCTATTTTCCCGATGGGCGGCAAAACCTTGGCCAGCATGTCCGATATGTGCTTTATTACCTGCTGGGACTTTGACAGGCCATAGTCATCGGAATACCGGTCAAAATTATCCAGGCCCAGGACCACCAGAGAACAGGGCCTCTGATAATATACCGCCCTGTTGATCTCGTCTTCCAGGCGATCCTGCAAATACGAAAGCGTATAAAGCCCCGTCAGCGTATCGACGACTTCCAGGTCTTTCACCTTTTCGAATGCCTGCGATGTCTGGTATCCGAGAACCAGTTCCTTCTCAAAAGCACGAAGAACCTCTATATCCTCCGTACTGAAAGTAGCGGACGCGGTGTAATTGGCCAGCACCATGACTCCTATGACACTGTTGTGAAGTTTTAGGGGGAACATAACCATGTTCATGCCGCCAAATTTATCTTTAAGTTCTTTCTGCCACGGCTTCTTTGTCGGGCGCGTATCCACCAGCAGGTATTCGTTGCGAACGAACAGTTTTTCTATGTCCCCAAGCTCTCCCTCTATCCGTGATACCGGGACTTCTTTTTCGCAATTATCACAGAAAGACCTCATGGAATACTTGCCCCCCTTTTCCTTCATAAAAATCGCGCAGAATCCTCCGTACAATTCGCCGGCTATCCTGTCCGCGGCAAAACTGGTTATCTCATTAAAATCGGCGCCGGTGGAGATCAGGTCCCCCAGTCTCATAAGATTCGTAAGGGTCAGGACCTTCTTATGCACCCTCGCATTCAAGACGGCAGTCTTACGGCTGTAAGCCTGCAACTCGCCGATGTAGTTTCGCATCTTACCCGTCATAGTGTTGACCGCGCTGGCAATGTCCCCCAGCTCGTCCTCTCTCATCACCATTATCTTGGAATCATACTGACCCTCAGCGATTATCTTTGTCTCAAGCGCGAGGTTGATGATCGGGTTCACTATTTCCTTCATCAAAATGTATCCCGCATAAGACACCCAGAGGACGAACATGACGATCGCCGTTACCTGGAACGTGCTGGCCGGGGATCCGGGAAATATGTAATAAGTCACAAGATACGCTATTACGAGCAGCGGTATGATGGACATCAAAGAAAAAGCCAAAAGTAGTTTATACTTAAGGCTTTTTGTCCCGACCGAAAGATATTGTAGTAAACCCATAAGGTCCTCCTGAACTATAAAAGTTGTTTATTTAGTATTGAAGATGATAATAACAATAATACATGACGTATAGGTAAAAGTCAAAATAGTGGCCATAGTAAAAATAAGACTAATAACCTAAGGGGGTGATCAAGGTTGGGGCTTGGGTGTTGGGTCTTGGGTATTGAGGGTAGCCTCTGTTGACCGCCAACCACCACAGAAGTAAAATCGTCATCCCCGCATGTTCTTAGCGGGGATCCAATAAAAGTCCACTTCTATTTGATCCCGGATATTCACCTTCCGCCTTCGCCAAGCTGTTCAGGTTTTATCGGGCTACGGCGGACTTTGTCGCCAAGGCTATGGCGAACAGGTCGGCGAATTCCGGGATGACGTTCTCTCCCAATACCCGGTACTCGATACCCGGTACTTATCCCTGATGACTGGGTACTGATGACTGATCACTGACCGGTCAAGACTGGACCGTCAGCTTCCGTTGAAATCCAAATGACAAAATCCAAATGACAAATGAAATCCAAAATCCAAATAACAAAACGTGCAAAGACAAAAAAACAATGCTATTAAGAGAAAGGTATGAAGTACAAACAAGGCAAAAAAAAGAAACTAGCATTTTGGATTTAATGATCTGGGCTTATTTTGGATTTTGGGCTTTGGTTTTGGGATTTAACCAGCGTCTGATCACTTATCATACAAACCGCTCGCTTCAAGCTCTGAGAGGAGATACTCTTTATCCACTTCCACAATAATGTGATCCCAGGGCAGAACGTCTTCCTTCGAATAAGTGCGGCACGCATATTCCGTCATGTCCACTCCCTCAGAGTCAAACGCTTCTTTCCATATATTGATGTTGAAACTTTCATTCCACCCGTCCATCCTGGCGCCTTTTTGCCACGCGCGGTATATGATGTCCGAGATCTCGCGCCCCCCTCTCGATATACACGCTTCCAAAAGCGCCTGGTCAAGGTCATGAAATTCGACTTTTACCTTTTTCGAGGATCCGGACCTTAGAACATCTTTTGTCCGCGACATGCCTTCCGGGTCTTTCATCCCGATCCACTGCAGGGGCGTATGCGGTTTCGGGATAAACGGGTTGACGCTGACGCGTATCTCAGCGGCACCGCCGGAAGATACTTTTTTCTTGAGCGCGGATATCTCTTTTCCGAGAGCAACTATTTTCCCTGCCTCATCTTCCGGCTCACCGGGAAACCCTACCATAAAATAAAGTTTCAGCCTTCTCCAGCCGTGACTGAAAGCCAGAGAAGCTGACTTGCAAAGCACCTGGGTATCTATTTTTTTACCGATAGCTTCTCTCACCTCACCTGAGGCCGCTTCCGGCGCAAAAGTCAGTCCGGTCTTGCGTATCGCTGATATCATCTCAGGAAGTTCGTAAAAAGCCTCATCCACCCGCAGCGACGGTATCGACAGCGCTACTCCTTCACCGGAAAAATCCTTGTTAAGAGCCTTGATCAACTCCGCCAGACGCGGATAATTAACACTGGAGAGCGACAGAAGAGCTATACTTTCATAGCCCGTCAGCTCGTATGTCTTCCTGCATATATCCCTCACACGCTCGGGCGTCCTTACCCGAACAGGACGATTTACTATTCCCGCCTGGCAAAAGCGGCATCTGTTGGGACACCCCCGCATGATCTCCACGGCGATCCTGTCATGGACGACCCTGACCAGGGGAACTATCTGCTTTTCAGGATAATACGCGTTCTCCAGAGACGCAATCGATACCTTTCGTATCTTATCCGGGATCCCGTCCTCAACAGCTTCCAGTCCCATAAATTTACCTTCCGCTTGTATAGCCCGGTAAAAACGCGGCACATACACTCCCTCCAAAAGCGAAAGCTCTTTCAGTATCTCGTTCCTGTCGTCAGTTCTTTCTTTGGCTTTCCTGTACGCTTCGATAAACACGGGTAAAGCTTCCTCGGCGTCACCGATAAGAAAAGCGTCCACGAACGCGCTCATAGGTTCAGGATTCGATGCGCAGGCGCCTCCCGCGATAACAAGCGGTTCTTCGTTACCCCTGTCCTTTGACAGGACGGTGACCCCTCCGAGCGAGAGCATGTCCAAAACGTTCGTATACGTCAACTCATACGAAAGGCTGAACCCCACAATATCGAACTTGTCCATGTCCGTCCTTGATTCAAGACTGAACAGCTTCAGGCGGTTCTCGATAAGCTCTCCCCTCATATCCTCCCACGGCATAAACACCCGTTCACATACGATTTTCTCCTGTTCATTTAAGAGATGATACAAAAGACGCAGCCCCAGATAGCTCATCCCCACTTCGTACGAGTCGGGATACGCGATAAGCACCGAAGTCCTGTCCGGAGAGAATCCCTTGCGTACGCTGTTGGTCTCTTCGCCTATATAGCGTCCCGGCTTTTGTATTTTATGCAATATGTCTTGGATAGTATTCATAATTTTTAGCGTTTAGCGTATAGCTAGCTTGATCTCCTTGTTCGCATTTCGTGTATCGTTGAATAAAAATTAAAAATCAAAGTAAAAATGGAAATCGTCATCCCCGCATGCTCTAAGCGGGGATCTCGTAAAAATGTCCACTTTTATGTGATCCAGGATATCCACTATCCTCCTTCGTTAAAACTTCCTCCTTCGCCAAGGCTACGGCGGACAGGTCGGCGGACAGGAAGCGGATTCCGGGATGACGTCTTGATTCCCGCTGGAGTTTATCCTGTACCGAACTTGTTCTGGTACAGGGCGGGAATGACGCTCGAGTCCGCCCCTATCCTCCGGACATCCTCTGTCCCTGATATCCCGATCCCCTGATATCCCGGTACCCGGTACTCAATACCCGGTACTGCTCACTCCTGCTCCCCGTTCACAATTCCCTATTCCCAATTCTCAATTCCCCGCTTACCTCCTCGCCTGCCTCCCGATACTGAGAAGAAAGCCAATACCGATAAGTGTCGCGATAGTGTTAGAACCTCCGTAACTTATCATAGGAAGCGGCAGTCCGACAACGGGCATTATGCCTATTGTCATCGATATATTAACGAACATCTGAAAAGCTATAAGAGTTATCACCCCGGTCGCGATGGCTCTGCCGTATATATTGTCGGCCGCGTCGATAACCCTTATCCCCCGGGCTATCAGTATCGCGAAAAGGCTTATAAGAAATATCGCGCCAAGAAAACCCCATTCCTCTCCTATAACAGAAAAAATAAAATCCGTATGCCTTTCAGGCAGGAACTTGAGATAGCTCTGCGTGCCGTTAAGCCATCCTTTACCAAAAAGTCCTCCCGACCCTATAGCTATCTTCGACTGTATTATTGTATATCCCGCGCCCAGCGGATCGATATTGGGATTTATGAATACCATAAGCCTGCTCTTCTGATAATCCTTGAGAAGCCCCCAAAAAACAGGCATACTGGCCACGACACCCGCCGCCGTAAGTAACATATATCTTATCTTCGCGCCGCATATGAACAAAATGGAAAAAAGTATCGGCGCCAGGACAAGCGCGGTTCCAAGATCTGGCTGCAGGAATATCAACGCCGCCGCGGGCATCACGATAAGTATCGCGCCGAGATATGTTTTAAGGCTTCTCATCTTTTCCCGTCTCTCTCCAACAAAAGCCGCGAGAGCCAGGATAACCGTTATCTTAACGAACTCCGAAGGCTGCAGGGATACCGGCCCCACGGCTATCCATCGTCTTGCCCCGTAACGTTCACCTCCGAAAAATAAAAGAAATAAAAGAGCGGCAAGGTTGAGAGCGTATAAAAGATACGCGAAATTAAGGACCTTGAGGTAATTGGAATTCGCTATCAAAAAGAGAAATACAAATCCGACAAAGATCCAGATCCCCTGCCGCATCACCAGCGAACTGAGATCTCCCCCTTCGTCTCCCCTGTCAAGAGTAGCGCTGTACGCGAAAAGAATACTGCAAAGAGCTATCAACATGACCGTTGATACCATTACTTTATCCAGCATCCCTCGTCTTGCGAAAATCATAATTTTATCGCTTTTTCAGTATTTAGTATTTTGTATTTAGTATTCAGTTGACCGGTTCCCTGATGGCTATCACCGTTCACTGTTTACAGTTTACCGTTCACTCTTTCCCAGCATCCCTCTTTTTGAAAAAATCATAGTTTTACTTCCCGACTAACCCGATACCCAGTACTCGGTACTCGGTACTCGGTACTCGATACCATTCGCCATTCCCTATTCCCGAATTTCCTATATTTTTTCCTTTTTCCTTTTTCCTTTTTCCTTCACTCCCTCTCCCCCAGTAACCCCAAGTCATAAGCCTTCTGTATTACCTTACCCCCCGTACCGGCGGCATAATAACCGCCTTTGCCCCCGTATTCGTCGAAAATCACAACCGTTATCCGGGTATCTTCGAACGGAGCGAACCCGGCGAACCATCCATGATTTTTGCTCTTCGACGTCTGCGCCGTCCCCGTCTTACCCGCGACGACCACGTCTTTAAGCTTCGCCTTCATGCCGGTTCCCCTGCGGTCATTAACAACTTTTTTTAACCCTTCTCTTACTATCTCTATCGTCTCCGGAGATATGTCCAGGCCTACTCTCTCTTCGTCCGCCACCGGTACTCCTCCGACCTCGCTCACCAGATACGGCGTGACCAACGCTCCTCCGTTGGCGAAAACCGACATCATCCTCGCCACCTGTAAAGGAGAAGTGATAAGATACCCCTGGCCCACGGCATAGTTCAAGGTCTCTCCCTTGTACCACTTTTCTTTAAACCTTTTCTTTTTCCATTCCGACGACGGCAGGTTGCCTGAGACCTCTCCCGGAACATCGATACCGGTTCTCGAGCCTATGCCGAACTTTTCCGCGTATTTCGCGATATTGTCCACGCCAAGAAGCATCCCCAACCTCCAGAAAAACACGTTGCACGAATTTTTTATCGCTTCCTTCAGGCTTTGCTCGCCATGCCCGTCTTTTTTCCAGCAGTGAAAAGTCCTTCTCCCGAGTTTTAGACTCCCGGAACAGGAAAAAACCGTTTCCGGCGTAACAACTCCTTCCTCCAAAGCCGCTGATGCCACTACCACCTTAAAAACCGAACCGGGAGGATACGCGCCGGATATCGCCCTGTTCAAGAGCGGATATTCGTTATCATAAAGGATCTGTTTTACTTCTTCATTCCTTCTGGAGTCTATAAAAATAGCGGGATCATACGTGGGCGAACTTGCCATTGCCAGTATGGCTCCGGTATAAGGATCCATAACTACTATCGCACCGCGCTTATCGGTCAAAAGTCCGTCGCAAAACTTCTGGAGATCGATATCTATCGTCAGTTGCACATCTTTACCCGGAACCGGTTCTTTGAGCCCCAGGATCGTAGCTTCCTGGCCCCGGTAATCCACCTCTACCTGCTTTCCTCCATGTGAGCCCCTGAGATAATCATCATACTGTTTCTCTATGCCAGAGCGACCCACGAGGTCGTTAATCCGGTATCCGTAATGTTTGAGCCTGTTAAATTCAGACCTGTTGAGAAGTCCCAAATATCCCAGCATGTTCGCGGCTGTCGTCCCGTAAATATATTCTCTTTTGGCTGAGACTTCCAGCAAAAGTCCCGGATGGTCCATACTCGCCTCTTCGACGTGAATAGCGTTCTCTACTCCCACATCAGAGGCTATGGTAACCGGCCTGTAGGCCTGCCCACGACCTTTTTTGATCTTCTCGAGGAGTTCTTCTCTAGGAGTATCCAAAAGGCGGCTTACATCTTCGGCCAGCGACTCGACATCCTTTATTCTGCTGTATATGACCGACACATTGAAGCTCAGGACATCTTTCACCAGGGCCCTGCCGCTTGAGTCAAATATTGTCCCTCTCGGCGCCATCAGGGGAACCACCTTAAGCCTGTTCCCTTCGGACATCGTCCTGAACCTTTCATACATAAACAGCTGTGTGCGGCAAAGACTGCCCACAAGAACGATCATGCAAAATGCCAGTATCAGTGTGAAAACGCGTATTCGCATAAAACCTTTACGGGTTATTCTTCAGGATACATGAATTCTTTTAGCAGGATAAAAACGAACGGTGAAACAAAAACGGTCACCACCAGAGGTTTCCAACTGCCCGTCAGCACAAAATATATACTTACGTCATTGCCGCTTAAGAAGTTCAAGAACAATGTATGGACCGAAACTACCGCGAACACCCCCAAAGCCGTGATAAATATCTGGGCAGCCGGATTCTGTTTGTAGAACAGAGTCGACACCATAGCCGCTGCGGCCCCCAACCCGGGAAAAAGAAAGATATCCACGACAAATGTTTCCGGCGAAAAAAATCCCCGGAGCACCCCCGCTACCAATCCTGTAACCGCCCCCGTAAACGGACCTGCAAATATACCCACGAAGACGACCACCAGAAGTATCAAGTCGGGCATCCACCCGAGATGCCCTACAAAAGCCACCTGGAGCATGACCGATATCACCAGCGCCACTAAAAGATACAGATACCTTTTCATTTTAAACACAACACTTCTTCCTGGTCGAAAGAATTCGCGGAGGGTCTGACTACGGCATATTGATACAACCCGGTCCTGCTTTTTCCGACTGATTCTATTTTGCCTATCGTGATACCTTTAGGAAAAGACCGGCTGAACCCCGAAGATATGACTACCTCTCCTTCGGTGACCTCGGCATCCAGCGGGAGATAAAGCATCCTGCACGATCCTTTTCCGGCGCCGGTTATTATACCATGGACGCGGGTATGCTTCAGCATGCCCCCGGCCTTAAAACTTGGGTGAGTTATAAGCATAACGGAACTTGAGCTCTCGTCCGCTTCTACGACCTTTCCGAGCAGGCCCTCAGCTGAACACACAGCCGTGCCTTTCCCCACGCCGTCAGCGGTCCCCTTATTTATTATGAACGAACCGATCCAGTCGTTGGGGTTCCTCGCTGTTATCTCCGCAGAGACCGCGTCGAACCGCGCCTTTTCCTCGAACCGAAGCAGAGCGCGAAGCCGCCTGTTCTCCTTGTGCAGTTCTTTAAGCTGCCCCACCTCAAGCGTAAGCTCTCCGACATTGCTCTTGAGCAGCCGGTTCTCGTCCAGAAGCTTCTGCTTGCTGTGAAAATAGTCGCCGATTCCTGCGAATATCTTAGATGGGGACAAAATAGCTTTTACTGAAATATTGTGGATTCCTGATGAAAGGGATGGTACAAAAAATAGAATAGACGCCGTTAAGGCGATGAGGATTACAAATATCCAAGTTCTGTTTTTGATAAGGATTCTAGGCACATCGAACAGCTATCTTTATTTCTGGAGTTTAGGAGCGACTGTCAGTTTTTTCAAATACCTCAGCTCGCTCAACACTTTTCCGGTTCCAAGCGCTACAGCCGTAAGCGGATCGTCCGCAATATGGACAGGCAGCCCTGTTTCTTCCGAAACAAGTTTGTCCAGGCCGCGGAGAAGAGCCCCTCCGCCGGCCAGGATCACACCCTTTTCGATAAGGTCCGCTGACAATTCCGGCGGTGTCCTTTCGAGGGTTATCCTTGCGGCTTCTACGATCTGCGCTATAGGTTCGCAAAGCGCTTCTCTTATTTCTTCACTCGTCACATTTATCATTTTAGGCAGGCCTGCTACCAGGTCCCGTCCTCTTACATCCATCGTTAACTCTTCTTCGAGGGGATAACTCGACCCTATCCTTATTTTTATCTCTTCCGCCGTACGCTCACCTATCATGAGGTTGTAGGTCCTTTTGAGATAATTGATAATAGAGTCATCCATCTCATCTCCACCGATACGTATCGATTTGGAAAATACCACACCCGCCAGAGATATTACAGCCATCTCTGTAGTACCGCCGCCGATATCTATGATCATATTACCCGACGGTTCCTGTATCGGGAGCCCGACCCCTATCGAAGCGGCTACCGGTTCCTCGATCATATATACTTCCCTGGCACCCGCGTGAAGCGCCGAATCTTTGACGGCCCGTTTCTCGACTTCCGTGATCCCGGACGGAATAGCTATAACGACTCTGGGACGCACCAGCCTACGGGAGTTGTGGACTTTCTTTATGAAATATCTGAGCATGCTCTCTGTGATCTCGAAATCCGCGATGACACCGTCACGCATGGGCCTTATTGCTATGATGTTACCCGGAGTCCTTCCGAGCATCCGCTTGGCTTCTTCGCCCACGGCAAGGACATTCGACGTGCCCGCTTCTATAGCGACCACTGACGGCTCACACAGAACGATCCCTTCGTTCTTCAGATAAACGAGGGTTGACGCTGTACCCAGATCTATCCCCATATCGCTTGAGAACATTCCGAGGATGCTGTCTAATGCTTTTAATAACTGCTGACGTATCATAGTTTTATGCTCTATTTTTGTTTTGCTGTTTTAAAAAGGTGAGTTACTTATATGTATACATTAAGTTGTAAAAATAGTAACAGAATAGAATATCTTTGTCAAACATTTTTTGAACGACAAGTCTTCACTTTCACGCTAAAATATACGTCGAAAATGGCTATTGTGAGTATGTACCCATAAGTCTGGGCAATTACTGTGCTCCGATCAACCGGTCAGCTTTTCAACATCATCCATAAAACCCGGATAGGAGGTATCCGCGCACGCGGTGTCGGCTATACAACTCTCGCCTTCCGCGGCTAAAGCCGCTATGGCCATGCTCATCGCCACCCGGTGGTCGCCGTAAGAGTCGAAAGCTACCGCTCTGGCCGCTCCGGGATCGCCATGCACCACCATACTGTCACCGGACTCTTCGACCTGTATCCCCATCAGTCTCAGATTATCCGACATGCTTTTTATCCTGTCGGTCTCTTTGACTTTGAGCTCGCCCACCCCGCTGAATACAGTTTCGCCCTCAGCGAATGCCGCCGCCACCGCTATAACCGGTATTTCATCTATCAAAAGCGGGACTTCTTCAGGGCGGACCACGGTTCCCTTAAGATCGGAATACCGTACTTCGACATCGGCTACCGGTTCCAGACCTTCTGTCACATCAAGTATTTCTATAGACGCTCCCATGCGTTTCAGGACGTCCACTATGCCGGACCTCGTCGGATTTATACCCACGTTCCGGAGGACCAGCCGCGAACCTTTTACCAGAAGCGCTCCCACCATAAAAAATGCCGCGCTGGAAATATCCCCGGGGACTTCCATATCCTTCGCTTCCAGTTCCTTAAACCCTTTTATGCGTGTCGTAAGGCCGTCTCTTTCGATGTCGGCAGAAAGGTATTCCAGCATACGTTCGGTATGATCCCTGGACTGAAAAGGTTCCGTGACAGAAGTCTCACCATCGACGTACATGCCCGCGGCAAGCACACATGACTTTACCTGGGCGCTGGCAACGGAAAGTACGTGCCGGGTGCCCCTGAGGGGAGAATTCCTGCCGTTAATGCGCAAAGGAGCCCTCCCGTCACCTCCGTCATCCTCTATGTCGGCTCCCATAATAGACAACGGCTCTATCACACGCCCCATGGGCCGCGATGAGAGTGACTCGTCGCCGGTAAGTACGGTAGAAAATGTCTGGCCTGCCAAGACCCCGGATATTATGCGCATGGTAGTCCCTGAATTCCCCAGATAAAGGTCTCCTTTGGGAGATGTTAACCCCCTCAGCCCCTTGCCTTCGACGGTCAATCCTCCGTCTGTCTGTGTTATTTTCACACCCATAGCCCGAAAAGCATCTACGGTCCGCAGGCAGTCTTCTCCAAAAAGAAAGTTATTTACGCGGCAGTTCCCGCCCGAGAGAGAGCCGAACATAACAGCCCTGTGTGAGATGCTTTTATCCGGAGGAACCATTATCTCGCCGGTCAAACCTTTTTCCGCTTTTTTAATTTTCCAATCCATCTCGTCATATCCTTGTTAGCAAATAGTCTATCATAATCGTGCTCTATATTCCAGAATGCTGGGTATCGATAGTATTTAAATCCAAAAACCAAAGCCCAAAATCCAAAAGAATCCTAAAAATCCAAAACCCAAAGACGCCCTGTTTTGGATTTTGTCATTTGGATTTCATTTGTCATTTGGATTTTGACATTTGTCATTCAACAAGCGTTTTTTCGTTTGCCGTCCGCAGAGCTCACGACGAGCAAGCTCTCAAACCTATGACCTGTCAGCTATGAGCTATCAGCTGTTTTCAATTTCTTAATAAACTCCCTCATATCCTCCGGCATGGGAGCGACAAATTCCATCTGTTTACCTGTACCTGGATGTCGAAAACTGAGCTTTTCCGCGTGAAGCGCCTGCCGGGGCATCTGCCGGTCTCCGCCATAGGTCATATCTCCCACTACCGGGTGTCCCAAGTGTAGCATATGGAGACGTATCTGATGCGTCCTGCCCGTCTCAAGATCCAGGGCAAGCAATGTGAACTTCTCGAACCTTTCCAGAACGTGGTATACGGTTTTCGCGTGCCTTCCCTTCTCGTGGTCCACATCCATCTTTCTTCTGTCGGTAGAGTGCCTCGCTATAGGGACTTCTACGACCCCGTTGTCCATCTCGACCCGCCCCTTAACGATGGCAAGGTAACGCTTGTTTACCTCCCTGTCATGAAACTGTTTGGCAAGAGACCGCATGGCCTTGTCATTCTTCGCGACCACGATAACACCCGTAGTATCCTTGTCCAGCCTGTGAACTATACCGGGCCTGACTTTATCGTCCGAGTCGGGAAGCGTTCCACAGTGATGTAAGAGCGCTCCCGCGAGCGTCCCCTGTTTGTTCCCGGCTCCGGGATGAACAACCATATCCGCAGACTTGTTGACGACTATCAGACATTCGTCCTCGAAAAGGATATCAACCGGTATGTCTTCAGGCTCGAGGTGACTTGCCTCCGGCGGCGGAAGCTCCATAAAGACCTTGTCCCCCTCCCGGGCGGAATAGTTAGGTTTGACCTCTTTATCGTTGACCTTGACGAACCCGTCATCCATAAGGGTTTTTACCAAAGTACGCGAATAGCCCTCGCCCAGCCTGAGCGTTATAAACTTGTCTATACGCTGCCCTACGTCTTCGGGTTCTACTGTAAATTCTCGTTCTTCCATATTAGTGTTCCCTGTTCGCTATTTGCCATGTAAACGACAACCGAAATTAAAGTAAAAAGTAAAAAGGATAAAGGAAAAAGGATAGGTTTCTTGTTGGACATACAGCCCTTTCCAATATTTTTTCCCTGCGCCTTCGGCTTGCGGATCCTGCGTCGCTTTTCTCTTAAGGATGTTATCCCTACCGAGCAGCGCGAGCGGCGGAATCAAACACGCCGTCTTTGCGAGGAGCGACTTGTCCGCCGTAGCCTTGGCGAAGGCGGAAGCGACGAAGCAATCTCATCCAGCACTACCTATACCTTTTCCTTTTTACTTGTTCCTTTTTCCTTAACTCTGTTTACTATTTTCTCTTACTAAGCACCCAATATAATACTATCCCCACGACCAGCATACCCGCACTTATCCACTGCGACAGGGTAAGTCCCGCGTATCCGACCAGCTCGTCGCCCCTGAAAATATCCATAATAAACCGGAAAACAGAGTAAAGCATCAAGTACAGACAAAAGACCTGACCCTGGAATTTCTTCTTCTCGCGAGCGATAAGAAGAACGGTAAAGATAAATGTAAGCGCCAAAGTCGAATAGACTTGCGTGGGTATCCTCATCACTGTTTCCGTAGGAAACACCACCCCTACTCCGCAAGTAGTGACCCGACCGTAACAGCAGCCATTAAGAAAACAACCGATCCTTCCCAGAGCCTGCCCCAGAGTGATATACGGGGCTATCAGGTCCGCCAGAGGCCAAATAGGCAGCCTTCTTATCCGGGCAACCAGAATAACCGCCAGAGCCCCCCCGACGAAAGCCCCCTGAAAAGCCAGGCCTCCTTCATGAAGCATAAAGATCCTTACGGGCGCGGCCGAAAACTGTTCCCAGTTGATCGCGACGAACAGGAGCCTTCCTCCCGCCAGGCCGCCGGCCAGCATCGCTATCATGCAGTCAAACACTTTTTCGCGGGCAAGCCCTACTCCCCGAGCTCCGCGAAGTATCATCATAGTGCAGACAAAAAACGCTATCGCCACAAAAAGACCGTAAGAATACAGCGTAATTGGCCCCATCTGTAAGATTATTCTATGCATGGTTAGTATTCAGTATGTAGTATTTAGTAAAAAGGGAAATCGTCATCCCCGCATGTGACCGAGGGGCAAAGGCCCCCGAGAAAACCGAAGGTTCCCCGTAATGAAATTAAATGCATGTAGGGAAATTCCGAATACCAAAGGGCTTCGGCCTCTACATGGAGCGTCATCCCCGCGTAAGCGGGGATCCAGCAAAAAATGACCCCTTCTACTTTTTCCTTTTTCCTTAATTCTGTTCCCAGTTTACAGTTTACTGTTTCCTAATTTATCGCCTACTCCGCACTAACATTCCCCACGCCAGCATGAGCGCGCCAATAGTTATAAAGCTGTCCGCGACATTAAAAACCGGCCATACCCGGAAATCTATAAAATCTATCACGTATCCCACCCTGAGCCTGTCCGTGAGATTCCCAAGTGTGCCTCCCAGAACAAAACAAAGGGCGATTATCTCCGTATTATTCAGAAGCGCCCTCCTCCAGACAAGAAAGAACAGGACAAACCCTGCCGCTATAACTGCCGCGACCACGAACAAATGCGGATAACTGCTGAATATGCCGAAAGCTGCGCCTGTGTTTCGTACAAGGGTTATGTGCAGTATATTGTTAAGTACCGGAATGCTGGACCCCTGCTGAAAAGTTCCCGTTATCCAGAACTTCATCAGCTGGTCCAGGCAATAGACGAGGAATACTATTACAAGATCGAATCTTACCTGCCGTTGGATTTTTCTTCTTCTTCCTGGCATTTGATACAACGTTTCGCCTGAGGCTGGAATTTCATGCGCTGTTTTGTTATGCGCACGCCGCACATATCACACTGGCCGTAAGAGCCTTCGTCTATACGCTTGATCGCCTCATCAAGGGCGAATAATCTTTCTCTTTCTCCTTCGGCCAATTCAAGGGAAAATTCCCTGTCATAAAGGTCCGTAGCCATATCGGCCATATGAAAAGAATAACCAGAAAGGTCACCCGAAGCGTCTTTAAATGATTTCTTAAAGGAATCCCCCTGCAAACTGATGTTGTCTTGGAGGATCTGCGCCTTCTTTTCAATAAGTTTTTCTCTTATCTCAACAAGTTCCTTCTTATTGTAGGGGTTTTTACCGTTGTCCGTTTTTTTACTCTTTACCATTACAGCTCCTTTCAGATATCACATTATAGCATCTATCACACAAATCGGGCGCATCTTTATTTTTGCCTACGGTCTCGCTGTAGCTCCAACATCTCTGGCATTTTTCGCCCGATGCTTTTTTTATGCCGATCTTAAGAGGCATCGACAGAACGTCTTCCATATCCGCTTCCGGTTCTTCTACCACAGAGGCTTGCGACACCTTAAATAGAAGCGGGAAAAGTCCTATATTCGCGTTAACAAAATCCCGCATCTTATCCTCGGTGGCATAAACCGTAATACCGGCCTCAAGAGAGCTTCCTATCATGCCTTTTTCACGCTTCAACTCCAGCAGCTTCATCACACCGCCGCGAAGATCAAGAATATCGCTCCACTTCGCGTCAAGCTCTTTGTCTGCCCATCCGGACATCTCTTTTTCCGTATCCGGCCAGTCGGACATATGCACACTGTCTTCTTTGCCCGGAACATTCATCTCCTGCCAGACCTCTTCCGAGGTAAACGAGAGTATCGGCGCCATCATCCGTACCAAAGTGTGCAGTATCCTGAAAATGACCGTCTGCGCCGACCTTCTCTCCTTATCACCCGGTGTCAGAATATACAATACGTCCTTCAAAACGTCAAGATAAAAAGCGCTTACCTCATAAACACAGAAATTGTATACCGCCCGGTATACCTTATAGAACTCCCATCTCCCGTAATCCGAACTGACCTGGTCAACAAGAGCCGACAGCCTGGACAACATCCATCTGTTTATCTCGCTCATCTCTTCCGGGACCACGGAGTCAGTTTCGGGATCAAAATCATTCAGGTTGCTAAGCAGGAATCGGAACGTATTGCGCATCTTCCTGTACCCGTCAGCAAGGCGTTCCAGGATCTCAGAAGAAAGCTTTATGTCCCCTTCGTAATCGGAGGAGGATACCCATAATCTGAGTATGTCAGCGCCGTATTTTTTCATGACGTCCTGCGGGCTGATAACATTACCTATGGATTTCGACATCTTCTTGCCTTCTCCATCCACAACGAACCCGTGAGTAAGCACCTTACGATACGGAGGCCGCCCATTCGTAGCCATCGAGGTTATCAGCGCCGCCTGGAACCATCCCCTGTGCTGATCCGATCCCTCCAGATACAGGTCCGCGGGAAACGAAAGTTCCGGCCTGGCCTCAAGAACAGCCTTGTGGCTAACTCCCGAGTCAAACCACACGTCCAGGATATCGCTTTCCTTTTCAAATTCTTTCCCTCCGCACTTGCCGCAAACCGCGTCCGGAGGCATCAGCTCTTTAATATCCTTCTCGAACCATACGTCCGCACCGTTCTCTCTTGTGAGTTCGGCCACTTTCTTTATGATGCTTTCGCTGGTGAACGTCTCTCCGCATGATAAGCATTGAAAAGCGGGTATCGGAACACCCCAGTACCTCTGCCTGGAAAGACACCAGTCAGGACGCAGCTTGACCATCGCGTCGATCCGGTCTTTCCCGACCGCGGGTATCCACTCCACATCGTTCGATATTGCCTTCTCCATCTTCGCGCGAAGGTCCTGATGGTCTATGCTCATGAACCACTGTTCGGTGGCCCTGAATATTATCGCTTTTTTGCACCTCCAGCAGTGCGGATATGAATGCGTTACGTCACTCGCCGTTATTAAAGAACCATCGGACCTCATCTTCTCGATAATAGCGGCATTTGCCTTAAGGACGAACTGCCCGGCGAATTCACCCGCTTCATCTGTGAACTTCCCGAAAGCGTTCACGGGCATGATCATCGGAAGACCATATTTCTTTCCGGTAAAATAATCATCCTGACCGTGCCCGGGAGCGGTATGCACGCAGCCCGTGCCTTCTTCGGCGGTAACATAATCGGCCAAAACTATACGGGAGGGCCTGTCTATAAAAGGATGTGACGCTTCCTCTATGGTATCCGCTATCTCTTTCCCCTTACTTTTCCTGCCAACCTTATACTCCTCTATGCCAAACTTCTCCATAAGCTGCGGAACCAGGCCAGAGGCCATTATCCAAGTCTCACCTCCTGTCTCGACAAAAGAATACTCGAATTCCGGATGCAACGCTACCGCCACATTAGCCAGAAGCGTCCACGGCGTGGTCGTCCATATAACGAAATAGGTATCTTTCCCCGCGGACTCCGACTTGAACTTCACAAAAATGGACGGTGAAGTCTTGTCTTCATATTCGACTTCCGCTTCCGCAAGCGCCGTCTCGCACTTGGAACACCAGTTGACGGGCTTCAGGTCTTTGTATATATACCCTTTCCCGTAGAGGTCAGCAAGAGCGTACAGTATATCTGATTCGTACCCTTTCGAAAGCGTAAGGTATGGATCGTCCCATTCCCCGAAGATACCCAGCCGTTCGAACTCAGCCGCCTGTATCTTTACGAATTTCATGGCATAATCATACGCCTTCTTCCTGAACTTCACCTGATCTATATCATGTTTGGTCATCTTAAGTTCTTTGAACAGCTGATGCTCGACGGGCAAGCCGTGGCAATCCCATCCGGGCACGTACGGCGCGTAGCATCCTTTCATCGCGAAAAATTTCACACACATGTCCTTGAGTATTTTATTAAGGACATGCCCCATGTGTATATGCCCGTTAGCGTACGGCGGTCCGTCGTGCAGAAGGAACGTCTTGCCCGAGGCCTTGCGTTTATCGAGGATCTTCCGGTACAGGTCCTCGTCCATCCACTTTTTAAGCATTTCCGGTTCTCTCTGAGGAAGATTGGCCTTCATCGAAAACCCGGTTTTCGGCAGATTCAGCGTATCTTTATAATTTTTCTTTTCCATATTTCCTTATATTTTTTATGTTTACAGTTCACCGTTTACTGTTCACTATTTTATATAAACCCCTCTATTATCGGTTTCAGTTTCTCCAATGTCTCCTTAGACACATTCTCTTTTTTTGTAACTATAGAATTGTGCAGTGCCTGGCCACAAGAACATGTCCTTTCCTCCGGCATGTTCTTTATGGTGTTCGCGAGCATCTCTTTAGCGACGGCGACATTCTTATTAAGATTCTCGATGATCATCTCTATGGTAACGACTTCCTCGCCCGTACGCCAGCAATCGTAATCCGTTATAAGCGCCATCGTGGAATAACATATACCTGCCTCGCGCGCGAGTCGGGCTTCCGGCATGTTCGTCATACCTATGACGTCGGCACCCCAGCTTTTATACAGATACGATTCCGCTTTCGTCGAGAACATGGGACCTTCCATATTGACATACGTTCCCCCGTCATGTATCTTTATGTCCAGCCCTTTATTGCTCGTATATATCTGTTCCTTAAGGTCCTTGCATACGGGGTCGGAAAAAGAGACATGGGCGACTATCCCGTCGCCGAAAAACGTCGTCGGCCGCCCCTGATTGGTCCGATCGATGAACTGATCTACCAAAAGAACGTCCAGCGGCTTCACTTCTTCCTTAAGGCTTCCGACAGCCGAGACGGATATTATCCGATCCACCCCCAGAAGCTTAAAACCGTAGATATTTGCTTTGCAGTTGACTTCCGTAGGCAGAAGGCTGTGCGTGCGCTGATGCCTGGGCAAAAACACTACTTCTTTTCCCTCGAGTCTGCCTATAACAAAAAGATCCGACGGTTCGCCGAAAGGCGTCTTGACCTTCCGGTCCTCCAGGATCTCAAGCCCTTCTATCGAATAAAGCGAGCTCCCTCCGATTATTCCTATTTTGCCCATGTGGGTCTCCTTGATCAGTATTTAGTATCGAGTTCCATTTGACGTCATTCCCGCGAAAGCGGGGATGACGCTTCCACCTTTCACAACCCTGCTATCTCTAATAATTTATTCCTGCTTGTCGCGCCGGTTACTATTTTTACGTCTGCTTTACGAACTTTGTATTTCTTAGCGATCAGTTTTATGACCGCGGCGTTAGCCTTACCCTTGTCCGGGGCGGCTTTTACGTATACTTTGGTGATACCATCCTTTTCAAGGATCTCATTCCTTCCCGCCTTGGGGAAAACTTTTACTTCCAGTTTCATGTCGCGTATTTTGTATTTAGTATATCGTATTTAGTATTTAGTCAAAAAAAAATCGTCATCCCGGAATCCCGAGCTAAGCGAGGGATATCCGGGATCACATCAAAATGATATTATTTTCATTTGGTCCCGGGTCGCGTTTGTTTCACTCACTTGCCCGGAATGACGTCTTTCTTTTTCCCTTTTCCCTTTTCCCTTAGATCTGTCCCTGATAACCCGATCTCCCGGTACCCGGTACTCGATACCATTCCCTATTCTCTATTCCCAATTCCCACCCTAAACGCTATCGTAACGCGTACGCGAATTGCGTCAACACGTTCACAAGAAAACTTCTCACAAAACTTAATGCCAGAAACGCTACTATAGGAGAAAGATCCATTCCACCCATCTGAAGCGGCAGTTTTCTGAACGGCATAAGTACTGGATCGCTGATCCTGTAAATTATCCGCACTATATCGTTATACGGATCGGCATTAACCCACGAAAGTATGATGCGTATTATCAGTATGAAGTACAATATATTGCAGACAAGTGACACTAGAAGCGCGAGACTGTGAAAAAATTCGCTTAATATGAACATACTATTCTCCCCGGGACAACTCTCTGGATCGGTCCCTTGCCTTTATAATTGCCGCTTTTATGGCGTCTTTCACGCCTTTATCCTCAAGTACTGAAAGAGCGGCCTCGGTAGTGCCGCCTTTTGAAGCAACTCTTGAGATCATCTCTCCGTGCGGCACTTTGGAATCCCTCAGTATATTTGCCGCTCCAAAAAGTGTCTGTGATATAAGTTCCCTGGCCGTTTCCGGGGCAAACCCCATTTCTTCAGCCGCGGCCATCATCGCGTCAGCGAGAAAAAAAAGATATGCCGGCCCGCTGCCCGAAAGTGCCGTCACCTCATCCATGAGAGATTCATCCACATCTACGACCTTGCCTATTCCGCTAAAAATAGCGTTCACTTCTTCCGTAAGCTTCACGGCGCCGTTAAAAGCTATACCGGTTATGGCTTCGCCCACAAAAGCGCCCATGTTCGGCATTGTCCTCGCTACGGGAGTGCCCTTGCCAAGCTTGTCCTCTATGGTCTCTATAGTAACACCCGCCATGACGGAAACCACGGTCTGGCTGGTTATATCCCCGCCTATAGCGGATAAAAGTTCTTCAGCGTTCTGGGGTTTCACGGCTATTATAAGGATATCCGACCCTCTTACCATCTGAGTCAGGACGCCCCGGGAACACCCGGTCTCGTCGGACAACGCATCCATTCTGGCTGTGTCCTTGTCATACAGGAAAACCGACCCCGCCGGGAGCAACCCATGCTTTACTATCCCCCTGGCGATAGCCCCGCCCATATTCCCGCAGCCAATTATTCCTATAATAATGTTATTCATGTGTAAGAAATTAACATAATTAAGGTGGGATGTCAACCGAGGGCTTTAAAACGGGTCTTTGATCTTGGGTGTTAGGTGTTGGGGACAAAAACCCGGAACCTGGCCCATGTAATTGGATATCAGGCGATTAGGAGACCGGGGTACCAGGAAAAGAGAAAGGTTCGTCCCTGATATCCCAATAGCCCGATACCCTGATATCCTTAATTTTCGCAACCAGCCAACAGGATACGTGATACCCATAGCAAGTCCTGTACTCAATACCCGATACCCGATACTCAATACTATCCCGATTATGCCGCTATAAGTGCTTTTCTTGCGGCCATATTGAACTCTTCTATAGCCTCATAGCTCATTCTAGACGCTTCCGGGAGTACCAGGACTATATGTCTGAGTACTTTTGCTATACCGCTTGCTGTATCCGGAAGGTCCAGATCGCTGCCAAGCATGAGCTTATACTGATTTTTGATGAACCCGACTATCGGGCCGTATGTCATATGCATATCTTCTTCGTTCACGTTCTCGGGGATATTCGACGCTGCAAGAGCGATATTTACCATACCCGTGACCCGGAGAAGATATTCCTCCATGTCACCCTTGGGGACTTCAACATCAACATGCCCTTCCCCCTCAAAATCAGGCGCTTTGCAGTAAACCGCTATGAGGGATTCATCGGATCCTCTATCACTTGAGAACGGTCTAGCTTTTATATCAGCTTTAGACCTTTTATCCAGAATATCCGCGTACTTGCGTATGATACTTACCTGCGACCTGCTTAGTTTCGACTGGTCATATTTGATAGTGTATGTCCTGTCTTCCTGAAGCTGAGCGTGAAGCAGATCAATCGCCAAAACCGCCGCCTCCTCCGCGTCTTTAGTAGTCTCGGGGATTCCCGTGGGTGAGCCTTTGAGGTTCTGCATCTCTGATTCAAGTTTCAGAAATCCCCCGAGAGAACCCCCTTCGGGAATAAATAATCCACGGCTTAACAAAACTTCCTTTATGTCATCATCTAGGATAAGTTTTTTATCAGGGTTTGCCCCTATCTTGATCAAAACTTTCACGGCAGAGAACACCTGCACAACCAGACACTCGTCAAAAGAAGCCATGTCTTTGCCAGGATTAGTTTCGCTCAGAAAACCTTCCCTATCCGTTGGCACAGCTAATCGAATGAATCCCGATTCGCTTGCCATCTCATGTCCGAGCACACCTCGTATACATTTTTTAGCGCTATCATCGTTAGTGTTTTCAATATTACGTATTACCTCTCCGTCCGGATGTGTCAACATTCCGCCTGAATGATACCAATACGCTATTGTTCCGTCCTGATAGTAAGTCTCTCCCTCCGGATTCCCAACAGGCTCTTTTGGCAACATTTCCCTGCTAGGGTTCGCACGTCCATATATAAACTTATTGTCTCCATCCAGTTGCATACTAAATATCGCCGCGTCATCCAATGAACGACTTATACTCTCCGAAAGAGCGTATCTAAAAGGTCTCTCTTTCCCTGAAAGCGTCTCACTCTCGGACTGGACTTTTATATCCGGAAACTCTTTCGGACGAATAGAACCCTTGGGTTTATCACCAAAAGAACTGCTCTCTTCACCCGTTCCCTGCCGCGCCTCGGTGCCTTTATCGGGAAGATCCGCAGGTGAACCTTTGGTTTTTTTCTCCTGTTCTTGTGCTATTTGAAATCCCGCAGTTACTATATTACCGCTTCTGCCGGGTCCCCCTGAAGGAGTGATCTTATGATAATCCGCTCGTCTTATTATCCCCAGGCCCGCTCCGCTTCCCTTGCCTCTTGTTCCATTGACTCCGTCCCAAAAATCTATGAAATCCTGAATGTGATCCCTGGGCTTAACGCTGGTATCAATAGGACTTCCCACATCCACGCCGTTGATCTCTATATATTTCTTACCGTTTTCATGTTTATAACGAATAATAAGAAATCCTCCGGAAGAGTACCTCGAGATATTACTTGAGATCTCCCATGCCGTCCTTGCCACACCATTCAAAGGATATTCATCCTCAGGGACCAGAGGATCAGTATTGTTGCCAACGCTTCCAAATACCGTGCTTCCGATAGCAGTCATTTCTTCTTCTGTAAATCCTATCCGCTCAACAAAATCCTTATTCGGCCTGCCCGACCATATCGTCTTTATACCTGATACGGAAAACCCGGGTTGTATTCTACGATGTCGTTGGGGAGCGATAAAAACCACCTTTACATCCGGCATCTGTTTGAGCTTCTTGATGGCGGTTCCCAACTGTTCGTCATCGCCTTCCAATAATGCTTTCCATGATTTGTTTCGTAGATCTAAAAAGTTTTCCTCCCCGGGAACATCCACACCGAATTTTTCTAAAGCTTTTTCCTCGGCGTCCATATTTGTCTCTGGAAGACCCCCGGGTGAGCCTTTGGGTTTTTCACCAACAGAAATACTCTCTTCGCCCGTCCCCTGCCGCGCCTCGGTTCCTTTATCAGAAAGATCCACGGGTGAGCCTTTGGTTTCCCTTCCGTGTTTCCCGGCTAAGACCTTTATTTCAGTTACGGGCTCATCGGTCAACTCGAACGGTTCTTTTTCTCCGACGATCACCGGGGACTTTACCGTTCTGAGCAAGATCACATCAGACGGAAAATACTTGAGGTCCGTCTCTTCCAGCGGGTCGTCATAACGCCAGGACTTCATACCGATAGCTGTTTTGTAATTCCAGTCCCCCTTGATGACCACAAGGTCCAGCTCCGCAAACTCCTTTAATATATCCAGCTTTCCCGCCGCGTACAGGTCTTCACCATCAGTAAAAGCATCCGTGGCGGTCATCTGAAGGGTCCCGCTCCTTAACGCCTCCTCTAGAGTCACAGCAAGCGACATTGTCTCGGAAGTATCCGCCATCGTGTTGATAAAATCGATCAAGCCTTCTTTTGTGACATCGCTTATCATAAACGGCATTTTGCGCGTAAAGAGTTTAACAGTCTTACCTTCTTCAAGTATCCGTGCCGCGATCATAAGGTCTATCAAAAGCTCCCCGTAATTATCCAGGACTATCCCTACTTTATTTTTTCGCTCCAACAGCTTCACTGCCTGAGACAGATGCTCGCTCTCTTCCTCCCGGGTAAATAATTTTCGAGCTTCTGCTGCTATGTCGACATTCTCGCTTTTAAGCAGCGAGTCGAACCTGTTAAAAGACGCGCTGAGCTTTAAAAGCTGTGAGGGCGTCAGGGACTCAAAAAGAGATACATGCTCTCTGTACAGACTTAAAGCAAAACCATTCAACCGGTCGCGGGCAGCGCCAAAAGGATCTTCCACAAACCTGCCCGCCGAGCCGAATATCTCTGCCATCGCCCGCGGGTACCGGATCTTTCGAGCCGATCCCGTTCTCACCGTCTCAGCTTCCTCCCTTTTTATCCTGACTATATTCCTCACCACTTCCGCGGTCGTCTCAAGCTCTCCACGCTCGTTCGTCACGACAAAATCGAATTCCCCGCTGTGCTCCATCTGATCTTTCGCGTTTCGCATACGAACGGTGATCTCTTCTTCTGTCTCAGAGCCTCTCTTTTTTAACCTTGACGTCAGCTCATCCATACTCTCGGCTTTTATGAAAATACTTATATTGTTTTTGGGGAACATCTCCCGTATCTGCCTGGCTCCTTCGGGATCGACATTTACTATGATGTCTTTCCCGCCGGCTATAAGGTCGTCAATATGATCTTTCTCCAGCCCGCAAAACTCTCCCGGGCGCACTTCCACGTCCTGCAGAAAGGCCCCCTCATCTTCCTTTTCCTTAAAGTTCTCCTTTGACGTGAAAAAATAATGGACTCCGTCTTCCTCCATCTCCCCCGTTTCAAGAGAACGGGGTTTTCTTGTAGTCGTGCTTACCGCCCTCTCAAGGCCGGGCAGCCTTGCTGTCAGTTTCGCTATAGCCGCGTCCTTACCAGCACCGCTCGGACCCGATACTATAATGATAAGCGGATCCCCGGCCGGATGATTAAAAAGTCCTTTTTCCGCCTCTATTCCGGCCATTTCAAACCCTGCCCTTTTAGCTTCATCACCGGCATTTTTACCTATTATCCCGAAAACTACCGAAAACGTTTTTCTTATGTCCTCCGCCCAGAAATCTTCACCCGTTACCTGAGTGACAATGGGCTCTCTCTCTGTCTCCGGAACCTCGGCGCCCAGCTTCCGCCTGCAGTATTTGCTTATGGGAAGATGTATGTCGTCGGCAAGAGCCTCCCACATATCCCTGCCGGCATTCGGGTTCTTCGCGGCCTCGTATCTTACGTCCCTGTTAACATATCCGGGCAACTGACTTAAAACTACCAGATCCTCATGGTAAGTCGCGCTGTTCCTGGCGGCGAAAAATAAAGGAACCCAGTGCCCCTCTTCCAGGGATATCCGCAGTACTTCCTTCAGGATGGACGGATCTCTGGATACACTTGCCAGGGTACTTAGAACCGCTTCCGGCGTAGAGTTCTCGGGAAAGGCTGCCTTCCCGGAGTATGCTTCGTCTATAACAGTGCCAAGATCGTATCCGGAGAGGCCTGATATCCTCCTGCCGCATATATCAAGGATACCGGGCAGATAAGAATGAAAAACTGCTATGGCTTCAGCGCGAAAACGTTTCAACTCCACCAAAGGAGGCCCCTTGTCACCATTAGCTTCAATATACTCCCCGCCTATGACCCTCGTCTCTCGCCCGTAGAACCGCTGGACATCGTCACGAAAAGACAGAATAAAGTCATAATAACGGTCCGCGAATTCCCTATCCTTTTCCGTCAAAGGTATATCAAGATATTTCAATGTGCCTAAAAAGAACGAGAAATATTTGAACATTCCCGCGTCATGTTTCAGATTGATGTCCGCGTCGCTTACCCCCCGGGTCCGCTCCTCCGCTATGAGATTACCCATCGCGAAGAAAAGAGCCGTTTCAGCTTTTTTCGAACGGATCTCTACGGGGGATAGGCCAAGAATATCCCCCAGAGAGGCTTCAGTTCCAAGCGGTGTAGCGTCAAGTATCATCATCCTATCATAAGGATAATCAATAAAGAGTTCACGCATCTCATCTTTTAAACCGTGCCTTACCTGTATGGTCTTGCCGGTAACAATCTTTACAGCGTCAAGAAATGGCCCGATACCCGGGTCTTTCCTGCCGGACTCTACGATAAAAAGATCAAGGTCGGAATAAAAGTTGGATTCCTCACGGGATACGCTGCCGCTTACAAGAACATCCGTCGAAGGCCTCAGGTAGATCTCTTTCAGTTTCAAAAGGACGGCACGGTCCAAAGCAGCATACTGCCTTCCCGTTTCCCTTCCTTCGGGCCGTCCTGTCTCGAGAGCCCGATCCCTCACCCTTCCTTTTTCTGAAGCATATTGACGGGCACGTCTCGCGAGATATGGATCCACTTTCGCGGCGATATTTAAAACATTACCGGGATCTACGGCTAAGACCTCGCCCTGTATTATCTTCCGGTACTCTTCGACCGGCAAAAATATGGGAATGATCCCGCTCGCGTCACTTTTATCCCCTATCATTATTTCGCTGCCGTTATGCATGAAGAACTGCACCTTCCTGAAGTCTCTTTCCGGCGACTCTTCCAGGAGATCCCGCGCCTTATTGAGAAAATGATTGAAATCCATATCAATACATACATCGCAGAAAGAAGGAGCTGTCTCCATGAAACGGTTTATTTTCTTCTTACGACGTTCCATAAGCGATGTTATCGGGCGGTCCTCGTCCCCGATCTCGCCAAGGTCGATCTTGTCAAGATTTATCCCGTCACGGGCCATACAACACAGCGACTGGGTCGAGTTAGCCAGGACTATTATCCTTGTAGCACCTATAAGGCACTCATCAAAATCCTTCTTTGGCGTATAGGTGACTCCGTACGGACCTGCTACCCTGAAATCCGAATCTTCATATCTCTCTCTTGCCTCCTTGAACTTTTTCATCGCCGCCTCCAGAAGATGCGGCTTTTCTTTATAGAACCCCTGATCGAACGTCTTCCTCACCGCTACCCAGTTCACGCCTGCTTTCTTCATTATCCGTATAAAATCTTCCACTTCACTATGGTTCTCAGGCATTATAAGGAACGTCGCTCCAATAAGCAGCTCCCCATCCCTTCCCAGTTCATGCCTCTTCTGAGAGATCTTTCCGAGGTTTTCCACCAGTCTGTCGAACGTGAATGCGCGTTTCTTGGGACGATGCACTTTGACCCTTGTCTCATTGGTAGCTGCGTTGACACTCACTCGTATGTGATCCATATACCGGCTTATTACGTCTATTAACCGGTCGTTAAGCCCGTCGCCGTTTGTCTCAAGAGTAAGCTTAAATCCCAGGGCATGGGCATGCGACACTATCTTTAGAAAATTCGGGTTCGTAAGCGGCTCACCGCCGCCCGTGAACCTCAGGCTTTTTACGCCCATTTGCGCGAAATCGTCCAGCATCTTAATTCCCTTATCCAGGTGAATTATCTTTTCATGGCTTTTCCGGAAAGGCGCGTCAAAACACATCACACAGTCGTTGTTGCAAAGATTCGAAATATCAATATCCACCCTGACCGGCGCGATCTCACCCGTAACCAGATGTTTTCTTAAACCCTCAATAAACTCCAGCGGATCTTCGGGACAGAACTTTGACGCGTTGGTCCTGAACAGTGATATCCGTTCGCCGTCAAAAGCGGCCATCCCGTCCCAGTTATTAAAATCACTCACTACCGACCTGTGACCAGATACAGAATTCTTAGTTTTACGGACAATTTTTTCGATGAGTTCTTTTACTTCTGGACGCTTATCTTTAGGAATATTGTAACGATGAAGAGGACGTTCCTCTCCCTTTTCTCCGACCTGTAGACGGATTTCACTTACAGACTTTATTAAACCCTTTACTAAGTCCGCAGAAAAATTCATTATTGTGTCGTTAAATCGATAGTGGCTGGTTTTTTCGGCGGGAACGAATATTCCCAGGTCTTTGAGTATCTCGAATTCCTTAGCGACTGTTCTTTTAGCGAACGGCCTTATCTCGGTCATTTCGCGGACGGATATCCCCTCCCCGCTTAGCGCCTTAGCAAGAAGCCCTTCATCATCCCTTATCATCTCCAGAAGATCCGCGGGTGAACCTTTGGGAACATTCTGATCCAATGTTTCTCTATTTATTTTATTTCGTAAAATCACCATATTCCCCGTCTGTGAAGCTTTCCGATGTATACTATCCACTTCTTGCATATACCACATTCCTTGTCCAGCCCCACCGCTTGCTGTCACGCCGTATCCGCCCCATGCCGCTTCCATACCATTCGCAACTCTCTCATCATTCGTAACCCATCTCGTGCTCATTGGACCATTTCCCTTATCAACACTGCTGGCCTCAACAAAATCCTGTTCAAACCGGATAATTAAAAATCCTTCAATTGCATGTTGCCATATATTTCGAGCTAGTTCTTGTATTGCCACGGCCATTTTATCAGGCCGCTTCATGCCGTGGTCATTCGTATATACACCGATCATGTCAATTTCTTCATCTGTCAAACCGATTTTTTGAAGTGCCTGGATAGGAGACTCTGTGAATGCGTTAAGGTGCGCTATATCCTTTAGTCCCAATCTCTCACCCAATCCTGATTTATTACCGGTATTGCGTGCTGAGGAATAAAAAACTTTAGCATTATGGTCTTTTTCCATTATATTAATGATCTCTCGAATCCTATCTTCATCCCTTTCTTCTTTTCTTACCTCGCTCCACAATTCTTTCCGCAACTCCGAAAATCTCTTTTTTTCGGGCTTCACTTTCTTGCCGCTAACCTGATAAAACCTCATCCCGCTGTTTCGAGCAAGACGTATCTTCTCATTCCTTCGGCTCGCTTCCCAAAACTCTCCAGTAAAATAATTGTGTTTGTTGGCGTTAATAACAGGCTCTATTTTATTAAGGAAGATAGCGTCTTCGAACGGAAGCTCGCCGCGCAAAATAACTCCTTCATTAAGAAGTATCAGCCATTCGAAAGCCTTAGCGACCGTGTCGTTCACATAAAGGTTCAGGGGAAGTTCGTTAGTACGGGCGGGCGGAAAGTTATTTAATATTACTTCTTTAATACCCTGGTATCTGAATCTCTCCTTCTTCTTGAGTATCTGCATCAACGCTTCTATGTCCTCGTGAAGAACGGACCGGAGGAATGTTATGTCATCCGCGGCCATATTCTCATCTATCAGATATTTGCCGGAAGAAAGAAGAAGACATTTAGCGTCGTTATTATCAAGAAGTCTCCTAGCATCGTCGGAATCGGCTAACCTGACATTGGAATGCCTGTAAAGCTCGGCAAGGACTTTCCTTTTGACAATAGGATTTTGGGCGGCGGGAAGCGTACCAAGACCATAACTGAACGTGTTCAATGAAAACGTCAGAATAACGATTAATGATATGGTTTTTTTCAGTACTCTCTTCATTTTCCTTCCCAAATGTTAGGCCAACTTTTTAAAAGCATTTAGTAAGTTTGGTTAAAAAAAGTACACCTCTATCGCATCCCCACTCCTAAGGAAATGCGGCTATGTACTTAGATCAAACCTGCAAATTTTAATGAACAAATGTATTTGCTTCTCTTGAGAACCTCTATTCCTCACAAAGGGTACTTCTCCCCTATTAGACCATTATAGCAGAAGTAATGGTTAGGTCAAGAAAAAGTTAAATACCTATTGTTTTCTTAACTTATCCACACCCCTCCTTCAGGGACGTTTGTCATTTTAAACCTGGGGCGTAAATAATTTTAATTCTAGACCTGTCCCTCCTGCTATTTTCAAGTCCTTTTCCACTCCCTAAAGCTTGATAAATATCAATTTTATAGCTAAAAATATGGCTGGGGACAGGCCTAGACACAAAATTAGGGACGGGTCTGGGATTAAATCGAGAAACGTCCCTAAAAGTAGCGTTCGATGAAGGAAAGGGCTCTATTTATGCCCCTTTTGAGGAGATTGCCCTCAAGACGGGTTTTCTGCCTGTTTATGTGCAGGCAGTCGAGTATGCCGAGGCTTCCTATATATCCGGTCCTGTCCGGAGGAAGGTCCTCAAAAGGACGGGATATACATATGCCGGTTTTTACGGGGATAGTAAAACTATGTTCCAACAGTTCCACCATATCGTGCATGAGGGCCCCTCCCCCGACGATAATTATCTTCCTCGCTTTTCCCCACGCGGGCAGGGTGGTTATCTTCGGGACCAGCTCTTCGAGCTTCTCACCATCAAGGGTGCCGTTATCCCTGATAATATCTCCCGTGCCAGTATTAAAGACCTTGCAGCCGTCAAGTATGCCTCTGGTAAAGATCATAACTTCCATCATATCCCTGCATATGTCTATCAGCGCCACGCCTGATTCCCTGTCCTCGGGACTCAGCACCCTGTGCGCCGCGGCAAAACCGGTAAAGACAAAACCCGCCGGCAGAAAACCTGCCTGGGATATACATTTTGACATATTCTTCACGACGGAAGAATCTATGGTAAGGATGTTGACCCGGGATTCAAGCTTAACGCCCTCAAGGTTACGCGGGTTCTTTATCTCATCTTCCCCGTCCAGGGAAAACCCTTTTACTATCCTGTGAAGGGGCTCCTTCTCTAGGGGTATCTTCGCGGCGGAGCCGATCTCGACGCACCTTTTAACGTCCCTCTCCGTCACTTCCCTGCCGTATTTTGAAAGGAGCAAAGAACCGGAAGAAAGCATGAGCTTTACAGAGCTTGAGCTGACCGCGGTATAAACGTCCTCTATCTTTTTGCCGGTCTTTTCCCTGAGCTTATTGAGGGCTCCGGCTATAGAATCTGTGGCCATCGCAGCGTCAACGACTATACCCTTGCGAAAGCCCTTGGCATCCACGCGGCAGAACCCGTCAGGGACATAATCACCGTTTTTGGTCCAACTCGCGCTCACCAGGAATATACCGTGATACCCCGCGTCCATTACCGCAAAATGACCGCCCATACGCTGCGTGTGCTCCTATTTCTTCTTGAGAGAGATGACTGCCGGTGCCCCGAACCTGAGATCGATATATTTTATATCTTCCATCTTCATCTTCGGATCCGACATGACTTTTTTGAGTTCCACGATCTTTTCTGAAAAATCATCGGTGCCCATTTTAACGATGACACCGGATATCCCGAGGACTATGTTCTTCCTGTCGGAGATATCTATGTACTCGATCTGTTTTTTATACCCGCTCATCTTCTTGTTAAGACCATCCAGAAGAACAAGAGCCTGGGCCAGCGACCTGTTATCTACCTTATCGCCCCGGGAAGGCGTATTAATGAAAAAGTTCAACCCTTTTATTTTTACAAGCGTTCCCTTCGTCTGGCCTATCGAGAGGACAATACCCTCAGAATCTATCACGATTCCGCCCGCCGTGTCTATGACGGCTGCCGGCAGACGGGATATGATGTCCACCTCTATAGTGTCCGGCATCCTTCTGCGCACTTCCACTTTTCGGAGCTGGGGATAATCGCTCTTTATAACGGTGCGCACCTGTTTAAGGTCCACCTCGAATATATTCCTTCCCTTGTACAGTTTTTTCAGCCTGCTCTCCCCCTTCCAAAAAGAATAGTCCCTGTCCTTATTGACGACTATCTCCTTTACAGCAAAAAAACGGCTGTTCGTAAAAAAATACCATATACCATACGTACTACCCGCTATAAGCGCGCCGCAGATGATACCCACGAGTATGACCTTAACCGGCAACCCGCTGCCGCGGGAAGCGGATGCTCTCTTTTTTTTCTTCTTTGGCTTCTTTACAGTCCTTCTTTTTGCCACAACGTGTTCTCCTTTCGACCGTTCAACTTTCCTTGCGGGCCAATGCCCCCAGAAGCATCTTAACACATAATCCTAAAAAATCCACCCCCGCCGCGCCGGCCGCCATCGGCAGTAGGCTTCGTTCCGTAAGGCCGGGAATGGTATTGACCTCAAGAACATACACTTTCCCGTCCTCCGACAACCTCATATCGACCCTGGAAAAATCCTCACACCCGAGGACGTTATGCGCTTTGAGTCCCGCGTCCTGCGCTTTTAGATAGGCCTCACTCTCCAGTTCAGCGGGAACGACGTATTTGGTATCTCTTGAATGATATTTCGCCTCAAAATCATATATCCCTTCGGCGGGCAGGATCTCAACGACCGGCAGGGCCTTCCCATCGAGCACTCCTACCGTTATCTCTCTGCCCGGGATAAACTCTTCTATGATTATATCTTCATCGAACTCCGCAGCGATAGACACAGCTTCGTCCAGCAAGCTTTTCTTCTCCACCACCGACAGGCCGACACTCGACCCCTCAAACCTGGGTTTTACGACACACGGCACAGCCGCCTCGACTGGTACCGGATGATCGCGTTTGGCTACCTTATATCCCGGTATGTTCAGCCCCTTTTCCTCGAAAAGCTTTTTCGAAGCAAGCTTGTCCAAAGCCAGATGGGACGCTTCAGGTCCGGATCCGGTATAAGGCACTCCTTCATCCTCCAGCATCCGCTGAACGGTCCCGTCCTCCCCGAACCTGCCATGCAACGCTATAAAAACCACGTCTATGCCGGCTTCCTCTACCACGCGCATAAAAGGATCTTCATTTACCTCGATAAAAACCGGGTCAAACCCCGCCCCCTCCAAAGCTCCCTGGACAGTTCTTCCGCTTTTAAGGCTTATCTCCCTCTCACTTGAAGGTCCACCGGCAAGAATACCTATTTTGTATTGTTTTAGCTTATCAATATCATTCATGACATACTCTATTTCAAGTTAAGATCAAGATTTAGATTAAGAAAAATTACAGCAGCTAAACCTTAACCTCGATCTTAACCTTATTCTCTACAATTTCCTATTCCCTATTCCCCGTTCACAGTTTACAGTTCACTGTTCACAATATCCTAATCTCCGACTCGAGATCTACCGAAAATTTTTCTTTTACTTCCTTCCTTATGTCGTACATAAGAGACATCACGTCAGACGCCTTCGCTCCTCCGGTATTTATAATAAAATTAGCGTGTTTTTCTGATACTCTGGCTCCCCCGTGAGAGCACCCCTTCATTCCCGCGGCATCTATCAGCTGTCCGGCGGTCTTTCCCGCCCCTTCGGGATTGCGAAATATGCATCCCAGACTTTTACCATCAAGGGGCTGTTTCTCCATCTTCTCAACAAAATAATTTTTAAGCCTTGATTCAAGCTCCCTGGGGTCCTCTTCTTCAAACTCGAAAACCGCTTCCGTTATAACATCTTTCTCGTCGCTAAGCGAAGACCAGTGCCAGGCGAAATCTATTTCCCTTTTACCTACCCACCTCGCCTCCCCGTCCGGATCCATTACTCTGACACGTACAAGCATATTGCTTACCTCCGTACGGTAGGAAGCGTTCATAAACACCGCGCCGCCCACCGTCGCGGGTATACCCACAAGACCTTCCAGCCCGGCAAGGCCGTTGCTGCACGTCGTGGAGATGAGATCCGGCAGGGACACCCCCGCCCGTGCCATTACCATCGTATCTCCCAGGTCCTCTTCCATAAAATACTGGCTGTTAAGTTTGATAAGAACGGTCTCCAGGTCCGCGTCAGGAAAAAGGATGTTACTCCCTCCGCCAACGACCATACTTCGTACTCCCCTCTCGGTCAAAAGCCTAATAAGACCGGCTAAGGTCTCTTCGTTCCTCGGCTCTATCCAGACCACTCCGCGGCCTCCGACCTCGATGGCGCTGCGCGGAGCCAAAGGCTCACCGAAAAATATGATATCCCCGACCTCTCTGCAATACTCCTCAATAGCGTTCCTGTCACTATCCGTTATCATTCCTGGCCTCGTTTATTTCTTTAAGTACGGGAAGCGCTATTTCCCTTATGTCCCCCGCTCCCAGTATAAGTACAGTATCGTTCTCCTTGGCAATTTTTGAGATATACCCCGGGATCATGTCCTTTTCGACAAAACCGAACATCTCAAAATCCTTTTTGTCCATCCTTTCCCATATATCGCGTATCCCCACGCCTTCGGTGGGGTCTTCGTGGGCCGAATAAACATCCGTCATAATAAGAACGTCCGCGTCAGAAAAGCATCCCAGAAAATCTTCCGCCAGATCATTGGTCCTTGAATGGCGGTGCGGTTGAAAGACCGCCACTACCCGCCCCTTCGTGTACCCCTTCGCGGCGCGTATTACCGCCGCCAGTTCGGTCGGATGATGCGCGTAGTCTTCTATTACCTCTATGCCCCCGGAACTTCCCACGACGTCGAACCTTCTGCTTACTCCCGGAAAGGTCCGCACCGCGGACGCGATGTCTTCGACCCCGACACCCGCCTCTATGCTGACGGCGGCGGCACCAAGTATATTCATCAAGTTATGCCTTCCCAAAAGAGAACTTTCTATTCTTCCCAACCTGCTGCCCGCGAAAAACAACTCAAAAGATATGGACCCTTCCCAGTTCTGGTCCTCGCATGTCACGTCAAAATCCCCTTCTATGCCGAAACTTGTAGTGCGTGCCCTCGCGCCGTCAACAAGGCCCGAAAGAACCCGATCCTCTCCGTTATAAAAGATCATCCCGTCGCCGGATACGCGTCCGGCAAACTCACGATACGCGCCATGCAGGTTCTCTATGGTCCCGTAGTTCTCCATATGCTCGCGTTCAACATTAGTTATCAGGCCATGAGTGCATCCTATCTTTCTGAAGAACCCGTCGCTTTCATCTACTTCAGCCACCAGGATATCCTCACCCCCGCACTTCGCGTTACCCCCCATTTCCCGGACCTCTCCGCCCAGGACAAAGGTAGGATTTCTGCCACTCTTTTGCATTATATAAGATATCAGAGACGACGTTGTCGTCTTTCCGTGGGTACCCGTGACAGCGATAGAGACGGGCGCCTCGCTCATCAAAAGTCTCAGGAGCTCCCCCCTGGTTATGACCTGTATATCAAGTTCCCTGGCCTTTATCATCTCCGGATTGGAGTCTCTTATGCAGGAAGACACTACGACAAGGTTGGCATCCTCGGGGATATGACCGGAAGCATGCCCTTGAAAAATAGTCACTCCTCTTCCGGCCAGGTCTTCAGTCAGATTGTTGAGTGTGAGATCCGACCCTGACACGGTAGCGCCCTTTTCCACCATGATCTGAGCCAAAGCGCTCATACCGATCCCGCCGATCCCTATAAAATGTATCTTCTTTTTCATAATGGTATTTAATTTTATCAGGTTAAGGTTAAGGTTAAGGTTAAGGTTAAGGTTAAGGTTAAGATACAGCCTCTTCCTATATTTTATCCCTCAACCCTTATCCCTTATCCCTTATCCCTATTTTCCACCAACTTCATTACTTCTCCCGCAAGCACCTCTGCGGCATCCGGGACACTCAGGGCCCCCGCAGCTTTCGAGAGGCGTTCCCTTTCATCTTCTCTCTCCATCATATTAAGTATATCATCATACAGGCTCTCCGGAGTAAGGTCTTTCTCCTCCCGGCATATAGCCGCGCCCTTATCAGCGAAATACTCAGCGTTCGAACGCTGGTTGTTCTTCGGATTCGGATAAGGCACCAAGATCATGGGTTTCGCGTAATACGCCAGCTCAAACACCGCCGCCGCCCCGGCCCTGCTTATCGCCATATCACTTGCCGCGTAAGCATCTTCTATTTTTTCAAGGAACGAGAACACTCTGCCCGGGATACCGTTCTCACTGTAAAAAGCCGACACGCTCTGGAGGTCTTTCTTTCCCGTAAGATGTATGAACTGCACCCTGAGATCCTTATCCCGCGCGATACGACGCGCGGCTTCAGAGACCGTTCTGTTCAGAAAAGAAGCTCCCTGGCTTCCTCCCATAACAAGTATCGTGAACTTTTCCGGGGAAACCCCCAGCGCCCGGGCGGACGCTTCCCTGTCCCGGGACAAAGAACCGGTCCTCAAAGGATTGCCTGAAAATATTACTTTTTCCTTATCACAGGAAAACTGTTCCTCCGACCCCTTGAAACTGACGGCTATTTTATCCGCAGCTCGGCACAGGATCCTGTTCGCCCTTCCGGGCACAAGGTTCTGCTCGTGTATAAGTAAGGGAATACCGAAGATCTTCGCGGCTCTGGCTATCGCCCCGGAAGAATATCCGCCGAACCCCACCACCGCGTCGGGCCTCAGCGAGACTATAATACAGAAAGACGCCACCGTATCCATCGCGAGTTTCAGAAAAAACGTAATAACACGCACGGGGGCGAACTTTAAAGGCATGGGGTTTATCGATAAAAAGAAACACCTGTAGCCGGTTTCTTTCAGGATGTCCCGGTCAAGGCGCCTTTTGCTGGATATGAAACAGATCTCTCCGGCGTTTTTCTTTTCCAGTTCCGACGCCAGCGCGATAGCCGGGAAAATATGCCCTCCACTTCCACCGGCTGCCAGTATTATCCTTTTATTATGTCCGTTCATTCAGCGTTCCTGCTCATATTGAATACAAGGCCCATAGCCGCCATATGCGCTACCAGAGAACTCCCCCCATAGCTTATGAACGGCAACGGCAGCCCTTTCGTCGGCAGAACCCCCGTGGAGACTCCGATATTGACTATAACTTCAAATGCTATCATGATCGTTATCCCAAGGACTACGCGGGAAGAGAACTCTTCCTTTATACGGAAAGACAGCCTCATGCAAAACCATATCATAATAGCGAAGACAAGCAAAACTGCCGCCGTGCCCAGAAAACCCAGTTCCTCTCCTATTATGGAAAAAATAAAATCCGTATGCGATTCCGGCAGAAAAAAAAGTTTATGTTTCGACGCGCCGAGCCCCACACCTATTATCCCTCCCGATCCCAGGGCGATAAAAGACTGGATAAGCTGAAACCCCGCGCCTCTGGGATCTTTCCAGGGATCAAAAAAAGTAAGTATCCTTCTCATCCTGTACGGCGCGCATATGACAGCCAAAACAAGCACCGGTATGATGCCAGCGGTAATGGCGGCAAGGTGCAAGGCTCTGGCCCCCGCGGCGAACATCATCACCATCCCTATGAAAAGTATGGAAACCGACGTGCCCATGTCGGGTTCCAAAAGCACAAGAGCCCCAACGACGCCCGTCACGACCAAAGGCGGCAGAAAACCGTACTTAAGGTTTCGTATCAGGTACCTCTTCCGGGATGTCAGATCCGCGATATATATAATAACAGCCAGCTTCGCCAGCTCTGACGGCTGAAACCCAAACCCGAGAAAACGAAGCCATCTGCGCGCCCCCCCGACCTGTTTTCCCACTCCGGGAATAAGTACCACTAAAAGAAGTATGATCGATATCGCAAGTATCGCTTTCGCGGAATGCTGCACCTTCCCCACCGGAACCGACATGCACAGTACTGCCACAATAATACCCGCAGCCAGATACACCAGATGCCTCTTCACAAAATGCAAACTGTCTCCCGACGCGTCGTGTGCGTAAAGAGCGCTCGATGAATATATCATGACCACTCCTACCATGAGGAGTATCGACATCATGAGAAATACTATCTTGGCATCTTTATTCATGTTTTATTATAGATTTCGGATTACAGATTTCAGATAGGATCTGCCATCTGCAATCTGACATCTGTTATCTGACATCCACTTTGGGTTATTTTCCTTGCCCCGCAAGGGCCTTCACTGCTCGCTGGAAGACTTCTCCCCGTTCCTTATAGTTCCGAAACATATCAAAGCTGGAGCACATAGGCGAAAGTACGACCGCTTCGCCTTTTTGGGCGATAGAAGCCGCCTCAGTTACAGCTTCCTCAAGAGTCTCTTTCTCTACCACTTTTACTTCCGGAGAAAAGACCTCTCGCATCTTGTCGGCAGCCTCCCCTATGACCACCATCGTCTCCACCTTACTCTTTACCAGAGGAAGGACCGATAAATAATCGCCGCCTTTATCCCTGCCTCCGGCTATAAGGACGACCTTTTTGTCTATTGATTCAAGCGCTCTGCGTGTCGCGTCGATGTTCGTGGCCTTCGAGTCATCAATAAACTCGACCCCCCCGATATCTCTGACCTTTTCAAACCTGTGCCTAAGTCCCTCAAACGACGTTATCCCCTCTATTATGGCATCGTACTCTACTCCCATGAGGTCCGCCGCCAGCACCGAACACGCGGCATTTTCCAGGTTATGAATACCCTTGATCGGGATCTCGCTTATTTTCATTACCGCTGTGGGACCGTTTTCCCCGGCAAGAATGATAGCGTCATCCGAGACTGAAGCGTCTCCGCCCTCATAGCTAAAAAACTTTTTCCCGCTCTTTATCTTCGCGGCCAAAGAGTCGTCTTTCAGTCCCGAGTACAAAATGGCCCAGTCTTTCTCCGTCTGGTTCTCGAATATCCTGAATTTCTCCGCTCTATACCTTTCCAGGTCACCATGCCTTTCATAATGGTCTTCTGCCACATTGAGAAGTATCGCGACACGCGGCCGGAACTGGTCTATCGTCTCCAGCTGAAAAGAGCTGACCTCAAGAACGACTATGCTGTCTTCGTCGATATTTTCTATCTCTCCGCTAAGGGGGTTGCCTATGTTGCCGCAAACGACCGTATGTTTTCCGGCCGCGGAAAAGATGTTCCCTATAAGCCTTGTAGTGGTGCTTTTTCCGTTGGTACCGGTCACCGCCACTATAGGAGCTCTGCAATAAAGAGATCCCAATTCCATCTCCCCTATGACAGGAATACCTTTTTCGGAGGCGGAAGATAACGGCAGCGCCCCGGGATCGATCCCCGGCGACGTCACGACAAGGTCGACTCCCGCGACGAACTCTCCGGTATGCCCTCCCAGTTCGACTTCGGCTCCCTGGCGTATAAGCTTTTCCGCCCGCCCGCGCAGCTCTTTGTTGTCGGCGGCATCTGTCACTCTGACATTCGCCCCCTCACGAAGAAGCAGCTCGGCAGCGGACTGTCCGCTTACCCCGAGACCCGCTACAAGTATAGTTTTACCCTTAATATCCGGCATATATAAGATTTTTACTTTCTGGTCTACCGTACCTTCAGTGTCGTCATGCTTAAGAGAGCGAGAATAGCAGCTATTATCCAGAAACGGATGGTGATCTTAGACTCATGCCATCCCTTTACCTGGAAATGGTGATGTATCGGAGACATGAGAAAAAGTCTTTTTTTCCTCATCTTGAATGATAGAACCTGCAATATGACCGAAAGCGATTCAACGACAAGCACCCCTCCGGTTATCACCAGCAGTACCTCTTTTTTAATTAGAACACTTATTATCGCTATAGTTCCGCCAAGCGCCAGAGATCCGGTATCGCCCATAAAGACGCTGGCGGGATGGCTGTTGAACCAGAGAAAACCGAGACCGGCGCCCGCGAGTGCCGCACAGAACACCGTAAGCTCTCCCGCGCCCGGTAGGTAAAATACCTGCAGATACTTCGCCAAAGTCGCATTGCCCGTGACATAACTGACGACGGCATAGGTCAGGGAGATAAATACCACACACCCCACAGCGAGCCCGTCCAGCCCGTCGGTAAGGTTCACCGCGTTGGAAGCGCCCACTATCACCACAAGAACAAAAAGTATGTAGAACATCCCCAGGTTTACCACCGCGTTCTTCATGAACGGAACGTACAGGCCGGAGCCTATGGCATTGTTCTTTATCACAAAGATACCGATAATCAGGGCAAGCACCACCTGCCCCGCGAGTTTTGTCACACCCGCGATGCCCTTGGCGCTTTTGTTCTTGAGTTTTATATAATCGTCAATAAATCCGATAACGCCGAGCCATACCATACCCGCCATTACCATTATCACATAGTCATTATCGATACGGCACCACAAGAGAGCCGAAACCAGCACCGCTATCAGGATGAGGATCCCCCCCATAGTGGGAGTGCCTTCTTTGTGCTTGAGCAGATGGGATATACCGTCCACGTGCTCCTTTCGCACGTACTGGCCGATATTGAGTTTCCTCAGTCTTCTTATTATCGGGGGCCCGAAGATCACGCAGATAAGAAAAGAAGTGACCGCCGCCATGCTGGCGCGGAAAGTGATATATCTGAAAACGTTAAACCCGAACCAGAGTTCCCTCAGCGGGTACAGGACATAGTAAAACACTTGAGTACTTCCTCCATCCTGGTTCCCCTGGAACCTTTTAAAAGCACAAGCGCGCCCCTGCCGGCCAGGTCACGCACAATTTCCGCGGCGTCTTCATGGCTCTGAACGCACAGGGCCCTGTCTTTTCCCATTCCTGACTCGATGGCTCCGTAAGCTATATATCTTGCTTTCGCGCCCATCGCCACAAGAAGGTCTATCCCCTTTCCGGCGATACTCCTTCCTATCATCCTGTGAAACTCATCGCTTTTGCTTCCCAGCTCAAGCATATCTCCGGCAACCACCACTTTTTTCCCTTCGCTGGGAGTCGTCTGCAACATACTCAGCGCGCTCTCAAAGGAATCGGGATTCGCGTTATACGCGTCGTTGATAAACCATACCCCTTCCGACTCCACTCTCTCGAGACGGCCTTCCGACAGTGTCACCGTCTCAAGGGCTTTTCGTATCTCCTCGTATTCGAGGCCAAAATTCTCGGCAACGGCAATAGCCGCCACAGCATTATGGACATTATGCACACCGTCCAGGGGCAGTAAATATCTTTTTTCGTTCAGGGTAAACTCATACCCGCCTCCAAACTTTGTTACGTCGTTTATCCTGTAATCGGATCCGCTCTCCGCGCCGAAATACCTGCGCGCCACTCCGCGCACGGACGCTCTCTTAAGAAAAGGGTCGTCCCTGTTCAAAAACGCTAGCCCTGTACCCGGCAAAGCTTTAAGAAGGCTGACCTTCTCCAGAAAAACACCTTCTCTGTCTCCAAAAAATTTCAGATGCCCGTCCCCTATATTCGTGATGACAGCCATGTTCGGACTCGCGGTCTCGGCCAGCTTCGCTATTTCTCCGGGATGGTTCGTCCCCACCTCCATTACGACGACCTCGTGAAAAGATTCCAACTCAAAGAACGTAAGGCTTACTCCTATTATGTTGTTATAGGACTTCCTGCTCTTAAGCACCTTGTACCTTGACAAAAGTATATGCGCCAGCATCTCCTTTACGGTAGTCTTGCCATTGGTCCCGGTTATGCATATCACCGGTATCCCTGAACGCTTTCTTAATTCGGCGGCTATCCGGGCCATGGCCTCGGTGGTGTCCTCGACGCGGATAACGTGGTTCACGCTGGCTCTGCAAGCTTCATTAGCCGGTCTGTCAGCTATTATCCCGGACGCTCCCCGCTCAGCGGCGTCTCTTATGAAATCATGCCCTCTGTAATTCCTGCCCTCTAAGGCTATAAAAAACTCTCCCGGCTTGATCGTCCGGGAATCCGTGGAAAAACCGCATACGGTCATATCTATATCCTTAGAAAAGATCTGCCCGCCGGTTATCTCAGCTATCTCTCTTACTGTAAGTTTTTCCATTTTACTTCCTGAATAACAGCTTAATATCCCATGTCACGCAGGATCGCGCCTGCCGTTTCTTTGTCATCAAAATGAAGAACTTCATCGCCTATTATCTGATAATCTTCATGCCCCTTGCCCGCGATTATCACGATGTCTCCGGCGCCGGCTGAAGATAAAGCTTCTCCAATAGCATTTTTTCTTTCCTCTATTATACTATAGTTGGTTTTATCCGACACTCCCTTTTCTATCTCATCCAGGATGTCTCCGGGGTCCTCGGACCTGGGATTATCGCTCGTAAGTATGACCTTATCGCACAACAAAACGGCTATCCTGCCCATCTGGGGCCTTTTTGTCCTGTCCCGGTCTCCCCCGCATCCGAACACGCAGATAAGCCTGCCCTCGGCCAGAGGCCTAAGGCAGCCGAGAACGTTCTCCAACGCGTCAGGAGTATGGGCATAATCCACGAATACCCTAAAAGGCGCCTCTGAAGCAACGGCATCAAGCCGGCCCGGCACAGTACCTCTTCTTTCCAGCCCCTTCCTCACGGCATCCATCGGAATGCCTGTACTCAGGACGGCTGCCGCTCCCGCGAGCATATTATATACGTTATGCCGCCCTATGAGAACGCTTTTAATAACAATATTTTCCCCGTATTCTGAGACAAGCGTGAACTCCGTCCCCGTGTCTCTCAGCACCGCGTCTTCCGCCCGGACATCCGCATGTCCACTCATCCCGAAGGTAACTACATCCTCGAGATCCAGCGTCTTAACGAGTCCCGCTACCCTGGGATCGTCCGCGTTCAGCACAGCCGACCCCCCCGGCTTAAGGTTGCCGAAGATCATTGCTTTGTCTCTGAGATAACTTTCCATGTCCCCGTGATAATCAAGGTGTTCCGGGGTTATATTCGTGAACACGGCACAGTCCAGCGATATCCCAGAGATCCTTTTCTGCGACAACGCGTGGCTTGAGACTTCCACAACAGCCGCTTGTTTCCCGTCGGATACCATCTCCGAAAGAAACCAGTTTATCCTCAGAAGATCCGGCGTAGTCATCACCGAACGTTCCAGGTCGTCACCGCGAGACCTGTTGAAAACCGTGCTGATAATACCGCCAGATACGCCGTTACTCGCAAGTATGCTGTCTATCAAAAATACCGTGGTAGTCTTACCGTTCGTGCCCGTGACGCCATAGACCGTAAGAGATCCCGACGGATCGTCAAAAACATGTTTTGCCGCAGTCGCGAGAGCTTCACTCGTATCTTCCACGATCCTTATCTTTTGCCGGCATTCATCTTCCATGCCAGCAGGTTCCCTTTCGCAGATGACCAGGGACGCTTTCTTATCAAGCGCTTCCTTAATATAGTCATGGCCGTCGCTCGAGGTCCCTTTTATCGCTACAAAAACATCCCCATCACCGACGGATCTCGAATCGGTCTTTATATTGTCCCTGGTGAACATTTCCTCTTTTAGCAGTTCTTCCATACTGATCTTCATCTTAAGTTTATCTATCGTTTTGTTCCCGAGGTGAGGGCTTTACCCCCAAATACTGCAGGGTCCTCTCCGCTATTCTCCTGAACGCGGGCCCTGCCACACTGCCTCCGAAATATACGGGATGGGGGTCCCTGGCTATTACGACCACGCATATCCGGGGATCCTCTTCCGGGGCAAACCCTATAAACGTGGCGTAATATTTATTGTCATAATACCCGCCCGCCGGGTTCACCATCTGAGCCGTCCCCGTTTTACCGCATACCGCGTATTTCCGGGACTTCGCCCTCCTCCCGGTGCCATCGGTAACGACCCTTCTTAATATCTTAATCATCTTATCACATGTTTCCTCATCGAGTACCTTTCTTTTCTGCACAGGTCCGAAACTCTCGATGACATCGCCTTCCCAGTTTGTAACACTATCTACGACATAAGGCTTCATCAGGTACCCACCGTTGGCGATCACGCTTATCGCGGAAGCCAGCTGGACCGGAGTGACCGCTATCCCCTGCCCCATGGGTATCGTCGTTATATCGCTCCGTGACCATCTCGACGGAGGCCTGCTTATCCCGGCAACCTCTCCGGGAAGATCTATACCGGTCTTACTGCCAAACCCGAACCCTTCAATATACTCGTATAATTTGTCTTCACCAAGATCCTGCGCGACCTTTACCGTTCCGATATTGCTCGACTTAGCTATCACGTCTATAAAGGAAAGATTCCCATAACTGTGATAATCGTGCAAGACCCTTCCCCCGACGCGATATTCGCCGTTCTCACAATCGAATTCATCCTCGAGTTGGACCGTGCCTTCGTTAAGCGCCGCGCTCGCGGCCACGATCTTGAACACACTGCCGGGCTCGTAAATGCTGCTCACGGCGGAATTCTTCATAATGTCCCTTGGAGTATTCGAAAAATCGTTCAGGTCGTAATCGGGGTAGCTGGCCATTGCCAGTATTTCCCCAGTATGGGGGTCCATCACCACGGCGGTAGCGCCAGAAGCGTTATACTTGACTGCCATCTTCCGGATCTCTTCCTCCGCTACGTACTGTATAACACCGTCGATCGTAAGCAACAGGTTATGGCCGTTTTCAGCCGGAACCGATTTCGCGTCATTGAACATCACCGTGCGCCTTTTCGCGTCCCTCACCAGATGGCGCCACCCGGGTGTCCCCTTAAGCTTATCGTCAAAGACCATCTCCAACCCTTCGAGCCCGTTATTGTCCATCCCGGCGAACCCCACGATATGTGACGCCGTATTATCGCTCGGGTAGCTCCTCCGGCTTTCCGTGAGAAAATGCACGCCCGTAAGCTTCTCTGCCCGGATCTCCCTGACGGAATCCTCGTCTATCTTCCGTTTTATCCAGATAAAGGATTTATCCCTTCCCAGTTTTTTCTGAAGACCGGCCTTGTCCAGGTTTAGTATCCCCCCGAGGATCTCGGCGGTGGTTTCTTTCTGCTTTATGCTACGCGGATCCGCGTAAACGCTCAGTACGTCGAGATTTATCGCGAGCGGTTCTTTTCGCCTGTCAAAGATGGTACCCCTGCGCGCTTCGACTTTCAGGACCTTATTGTGCTGGTCCTGGGCCATCTCTGCGAAATTATCGAATTGAAGTACTTGGAGGAAGAAGAGCCTGATAAGAAGAGATACCAAGGCGGCTATGAGTAAGAAAAAAAGAAGATACTGACGGGCCCTGAACATTGTCCCTCTCTATAGTTTTTTAGGTATTAGATCATTTATTAGTTCTAGCTTCGGCTTCTTCGGTAAAAAAGCCGAATATCCTGCCGACCAGACTTTTCCGCGGGAGGGGACCGGCGCTTCCCGACATGGCGGCGGACACCCTCACGGATACATCATTTATCCTGGCAAACTCTATATTCTCATCATTCAGAGAGGCAAGGAGATATGTGGGAGATTCCAATTTTGACAGGTTGTACATCAGTCTTGAGTTCTGATCGACGAGATATGACAGATACTTCCTGTTCTTCTGGAGCCCATACTCCTCCTTCACTATCTCCACCTTCTGGTGGACATATCCTACCGCCATGACCGTGATGATAACGCCTGCCAGAACAGGCCTGTAAACCCTCATGTTTTCCTTTCAGCAACACGCATTTTCGCGCTTCTCGCGCGAGGATTTTCCCGGATCTCCTCAGCGTCCGGAGTGACAGGTTTCCTGGTAATTATTTCGAGGCTTCCCTCGGATGCCTCTTCCCTGAAAATATTCTTTATTATCCTGTCCTCAAGCGAATGAAAAGATATCACACATACCCTTCCTCCGGGAGAAAGGTACCGCACGACATCCCTGACCGCTTTCGCGATAGATGACAGCTCATCGTTAACGTATATCCGGAGCGCCTGAAACGTCCTGGTCGCCGGATGCAACCTTTGTTTCCTGTACTTCGCCCCTACCGCCTTCATCACTATATCTTTAAGCTGCCCCGTGGTCTCTATCCGCTGTTTCCTTCGCGCCACGCAGATACCTGCGGCTACGAGCTTCGCGTGTCTTTCCTCACCGTACTCTTTCAGGATATCCGTAAGTTTTTCCCTGCCGAACCGGTTTACCACCTCGCTTGCCGTGAGCTGCGCGCCGCAATCGAACCTCATGTCCAGCGGGCCATCCCTCAAAAAACTGAACCCCCTGTCCGCCTCGTCTATCTGAAAAGATGATATGCCAAGATCGAACAACGCTCCGTCCAGCTTATCTATATTCACGGCCTTCAGGACTTCGTCTATTTTTCCAAAATTTTTATGCACCAGCACCGCCGCCTCGCCAAAACGCGCGAGATATACGCGGCATCTTTCTATGGCCTCGGTGTCAGCGTCGGTCCCTATAAGAGTTCCGTCTGGTACTATTCGTTGTAGGATAGCTTCCGCGTGGCCCCCGCCGCCCAATGTCGCGTCGAGGATGATGTCTCCGGCCTCAGGATCAAGATGATCGATCGCTTTTTTTAAGAGGACCGGAAGATGCAAGAGGGTTCCTTTCGGGTCACTGTTCCCGCCTGAAGACCTTTTTCATCAAGGTCACCTGGTTCTCGTAAAGTTTACTGTAGGCGGATATCGTGTCTTTTTTTGGTGCGAGCTTTTTGCTGATAGTAATGTTCTCATTCTCCTCGGGCTTTTTCTTCCCGTAGATCGACCCTCCCACATTACATGGCTGAATATGCTTTTTCATAATGCTCCCGCGACAAACTGGCGGCTGACCGCCGTCATGTATCTGCTACACACAATCTTTTATTTTTAAATAAGTCTTCCTACCCATTTCCGACGACGACACAACATACCTCTTCACTCCAAGATGGGATGTCCCGGCCGGAAGAGCTCTTGCTTTTTTTACCCGCTCTACCATGTTCACACAATTGATAAACTCGACTTGTTTCTTATGGTATTTGATAGCGTATCTTCTGTACATCTCTACCCCCCGTCAAAATATCTGTTAACCCTCCATTAATCCCTCGGCGATCTCCTCGTACTGCTCTCTCGAAGACCCATAGAATTCCTGCCACTTCGCTTTGTCCCATATCTCTATCCTGTTAGAGATGCCGATGATCATAATACTCTTTGAAAGTGACGCGTGCTCTTTAAGATAATCCGGTACCACTACCCTCCATTGTTTATCAGGTATTACCTCGACCGCTCCCCCGAAAAACTGCCGCTGGAATTTCCTGGCTGCTTCTTTTGTAAAAGACATAGTCTTGAACCTGTTCTCCTGCGATTTCCACTCACTCTCCGGAAACATAAAAAGACACTCGTCAAGACCGCGTGTAAGGTAGAATTTTTCCATGCTCATATCCGTAATGATCTCACGGAACCGCGCCGGTATTATCACGCGGTTTTTCTTATCGAGCTTATGTATATACTCACCGTAAAACATTTTTTCTCAACCTTTCACGAAACTCTTTTCAACAAAAATATGTTACTCCACTTCACTCCACTTTCTTCCACTTTCAATAACAGAGTATACACAAAAACCCACCCTTTGTCAAATGGTTGTGCAACCCATTTTAAACTTTTTTAGAAAGTGCGCATTATATAGCAATATAGGGGAATATTAGCACATCATATAGTGCTAACAATTAGAAAGATTTTTGGGAATTGAGAATAGGGAATCGGGAATAGATAACAGGTCACGACTTACGTCAGATGCTCGTTGGCATTTAACCCGGTCATTTCTAACCTGGTTATTTTCATGGGGGGTGACTTGATGAAAGATAAAGGCAGGTTCGCATTTAAAATCCAAATGTCAAAATCCAAATGACAAAAACCAAAAGTAGTGTTTCTTTTGGGTTTTGGATTTTTGAGATTCTTTTGGATTTTGGGCTTAGGATTTTGGATTTAATAGCGGGGTATGTACTGGCTCGCGAATACTACCAATACAGTTTTTCAAAACGCTCGGAGTATCTCTTGATCCATTCTTTCGACGCTTCCTGCAGCGTCATCTCTTTGCCGAGCTGCAAAGAACGCAAAACGCGATACTCTTCTATCAGATAGATCTGTTCTATAAGTTTTACTTTGAACGCGTCGGCATAAGTCGTGAACGAAACACCTACAGAAAACAACCCTGTCGCGTCGTCTTTTACGCAATATTCTACTTTAGCTTTTATGTTGAAGACTTTATCGTAAAGCGGCATCTGGAGTTTTATCACGGCTTTCTCAGGCACGTCCTTCTTGGCCATGAACATGAGTCCCCCCTCCGAGAAGTTGACCGTCTCGGTCTTCTCGAACTCCTCGTCCTCTGACACCTGGAATTCAAGCGGGTTGACGAGAAGGTGTCGTATGAAACGCCTTCTTTCTTTCTCTGACATATTGTTCCTCTGGTAAAAATAACGACCGTTGCGGAAAGCAAAGCAACCATAAGTTCAAATAACTATGGCCTGAAGATCTTTTGCGACTGAACACCTGGGATACTATATCAGGTTGGCCTCTTTGAGATCTTTTTCCAGTGCGTCTATAGCTTCCTTGAGCTTGGGGAAAAGTCTAACGTTTACGTTTATACCTTTTCCCGTTGGCACCTTGTCATCCCCCTGGGGAGGTTGAGTCCAGATCCTGATGTCTATTACATCGTTTCCCTGGTATTCAGATATGCGGACTTTTACATCCTGGTATTTGTTTTTCTCGAATACCGCCACATCTCTTTCCATACGAGCCCCCTTGTTTAACAAAACCTCTGCCCCACTTTTTCCATCCCGGCAGATCTGCTTAGCACTAATATGTTTATTTATATATATGAATATTATAGTAAAAGTCATAAAAATGCAAAAAAAATGTGGTTATTTTTTATGACCCTGAAAAATATAAGAAAACGGCCGGCCTAATCCAGGTCTTTTTTTCTGAATATTCCCCTAAAGCAAAAAACAACCAAAGTGAATATCAGCACCCAGGAAAGAGATATGAAGATCCATCCGAATATCGTCATTGTTCAGACCTCGCAGTTTTGCCACCACCAGAGCCCGCGCTCTTTTTTTTCCAGGCTATCTTCACCATAACGGTAAGCACCAGGAACAGCAGCCAAAGCCCCACCCTCGTAGCCAGTATGTACGGCCTGTTAGCGTCTGTCACATTATCCATCCTTATAACAGGCAGCCATTCCTGAAAGAACCACGCGGTAAGGATCACCAGAAGAAAAACAGGTGTAACATATTTTATTATGTGTTTGTAAATTCCCGGGATCTTCATGTCCGCCCCGTGATGGACCTCTTCCCAGGCCTTATTTATCCCGAATATCCATCCGAACAAGATCACTTCAAGCGTGGCAAAAACAACCAGACAAAAAGTTCCGCCCCAGAAATCCAGCTCGTCTACCACCCCTTTCCCCAGAAAGAAGATGGCACCGTTACACAGGACAAAAGTCACCATCCCGAATATCTTGACCGCCTTCTGTCTGGAAATATTAAACTCATCCTCAAGAAAAGCTATAGCCGGCTGCGCCATAGAAACAGACGAGGTCACGCCGGCGAGAAATAGCAGTCCGAACCAAAGAAATCCGAGGAACTCGGAAAAGGGCATTTTTCCGAAAATCAAAGGCATGGTAACGAACCCCAGATTGAAAGCACCCGAATTCGCGAGAGCCCCCATGGACGCGGCTCCAAAAAAAACAAACGCGGCCGGTATGATGATACTCCCCCCCAGAATGACTTCCGCCGTTTCGTTCATACTTACTGCAGTGAGTCCCGACAACACAACGTCGTCCCCTTTTTTAAGATAACTCGCGTAGGTCAATATCACGCCCATTCCCACGCTGAGTGTGAAAAATATCTGGCCGGTGGCCGCCAGCCATACTTTCGCGTTTAAAAGCTGAGAAAAATCGGGGTTCCATAAATACCCGAGTCCGTTGACTATATTCCAGTCCGGACGCGCGGGGTCGGGGGTCCCTAAAGTAAGCACACGAATCGCGAGTATCACCCCGAACAGGAGAAGCGTAGGCAGCGCGAACTTACAGAACTTTTCGATACCTCCCCTTATCCCTCGGCTGAGAACGACCATGTTCAGGGCGAAAGTTATCAGGAAAAATATATATGCTGGTACGATGCTGGAAAAATACTGGTTCTTCTCTAGGCCCTGAAACCCGCGCAGAAAGGCCTGCATAGAAGATTGGTCGACTATGCTACTGTATTTCTGCGTCAGGGAAAAAAAGCTGTATGCCAGCGTCCACGATTCAATGTAGGTGTAATATATCATTATCACCAGCGGTCCGAAGATGCCTACGACACCGAAATATTTTATAAACCTGTTCTTTTCTCTCAAGCTGTGAAAAACTCCCGGAGCTGAAGAATGCTCCAGCCCGCCACCGTATCTGCCGATGGACCACTCTATCCACATAAGGGGTATACCGACAAGAAGAAGCGCCACAAAATAAGGGATCATAAAAGCACCGCCGCCGTTTCTGGCTGCCTGTACCGGAAACCTCAAAAAATTACCCAGACCGACCGCCGACCCCGCGACCGCCATTATCATCCCGATGCGCGACCCCCATGAATCTCTTATGCGTTTACCCATATCTCCTCGTAGTCCGGTAACTCGCCCACAAACCTCAATCAAAGTAAAAAGTAAAAAGGATAAAGGAAAAAGGATAGGTTTTTTGTTGGATATACAGACCCTTCTGATATTTTTTCGCTGCGCCTTCGGCTTGCGGATCCTGCGTCGCTTCGCGCCTGGTTTTCCCTTTTACTTTTTCCTTTTTCCTTGCCGTCTAATCCCCGGTATCCCCTCCGGGGCCCTCTCACCTTGTCATTCCGAGCGAGGCCAAAGGCCGAGTCGAGGAATCTTTTCTAGATCCTTCGTCTCACTCGTTTCGCTTCGCCTTTGGCTTCGCGACTCCTTCTATGCTCACCTTCCTGGCTTGCACGATGTTGCTCGTTCGCTCAGGATAAAATTCGCCCATATGACTTATGTCGCTTCTCTCCATAAGTCATGGCCTCATTTCACTTCAGTCTAACAAACAGCCTTCCCCAATTCTTGGAATCCTTATCAACTCTGTCGTAAAGATCCTTATTCCTCTCCAGGAACTTAAGAACTCTTTTCTTAAGCTGGCCTGACCCTTTTCCGGGTATTATCTCGACCAGCTTTACCCGACTGTCACGCGCATCTATCAAAACGTCACGAAGAGACCGTTCTATCTCGTGATGCTTGTTGAAAATATCATGCAGATCGAGCTTTAATTTCTTCATTTTCTGTTCACAGTTCACAGTTTACTGTTCCCTATTCCTCCGCACCCACAGACCGGCGTAATGCCTTCTTCTGGGACTGTTTCCTCTTTCCCTCTAACATCTTCTCTTTAGCCCGTTTAGACCGCTTTCGCTTCTGGCGGCGCACCTTTTCTATCCTTTTCCTCTCCTCCGACTCCCTGCCGAGGACCATTCTTTCGATCTTCCCCAAAAGCGTGCGTCTGGCGATAAAACGGTTTAATGACTGCGATCTTTCCCGTCCGCATTTTACCTCTACTCCGGTGGGACGATGTTTAAGATATACACAAGTCGCGACCTTGTTAACATTCTGCCCTCCCCGACCTGAGGAACGGATAAACCTCTCGGTAATATCCTTCTCCTTTACGCCAAGAGAGCTCATATTGTCTTTTAAATGTTTTTCTTTAAGGGGGGTTACGTTGAACATAAGACGCTCAAAAAAAAGGTTGAGACCAAGGTGAGCTTAACCTCATCCTCAACCTCAACCTTGATCTAATATCACTTTTTAAGAAAGGTGAACAACAGATCGTCCACCAGAAGAACACTCCTGGCCTCAGATCTCCAATACGGAATCCACGGTACCAAAAACATTGGTCTCAGCCCTGCTGCTGTCCGGATCCGGCATCCATTCGTCATCCACGAGGAACTTATACCTGTACTTGCCCTTTTCGAGGTTAAGGTGACCTGACCACTGGCCGTTCTCAAGTTTTGAAAGCCTGTTGGCTTCCGATTTCTCCCAGTCGTTGAACTCACCGAGGACGTATACTGATCCCGCTTCGGGCGCGTGAAGAAAGAACTCGCGCACCACCATGTCCGTCTCTTTCGTCTCTACGGTAAGGATCTCGCTGGTGAGGTTGTAAAAGTCCAGCGCGGCCGTACATTTCGGGTCATATTCAAATATGGTCTTGCCGTCCTTGGCTGCTTCCCTGAGCCTGACGCTCGAACGTATCTTGGTCGGGAGAAGATAGGGGCCGAGTTTCTGCTGGGCGTCTTTTTCAAAACTTTTCGCGAAATTCGAACGCTGATCGTAGATATTCATGACAAAGTATACGGCAGGATCTCTTCCAGTCTCCGCGTTAAGCAGGCTGGTCACGCGGTACACGCTGTTTATCCCGTTAAATGAAAAATAGCTAAGGTCCATCGGGACCAAAATAAGGTTAGCGGCATACATCGCGTTGAGCGTGAGAAATCCAAAGCTCGGGGGTGAGTCTATGATAACGTATTCGTATTTCTGGAAGAACGGATCGGACAATGTGCGGGACAAAAGAGCCGCCGCGCCGTTCATGTTGCCCAGGTTTATTTCCGCGGCGCTCAGCATCATGTTCGCGGGAATAAAGGAAAAGTTATCCCTATCTTCTATAACTAACTCCTCACAGGGAGCTTCCACGTTATCAAAATGCGCCCTGAAAATATCGTATGATGTCTTTCTCTCAGAAGATTGTTCGGTATACCCCAACGCAAAAGTAGCGTGTCCCTGTGGGTCGAGGTCTACAAGAAGAGTCTTGCTTCCCAATTTAGCCAATGCCGCCGCAACGTTAACTGAAAGAGTCGTCTTACCGCAACCGCCCTTCTGGTTCGCAACCGAGATTATCTTCATTACCATACCCCCGCATATTTTGTGGTTAGGTTTTTGATTTATGGAACATTTTGTGTAATTTAAGCAAGTATATCATATTGATACATATATGTAAATAGTAAACGTAAGAGAAAATGAGAAAATATTGGGCACCGGGGGTCTCTTATTTCAAGCGTTTAGTGACTCCGCTTGTTGCCGGTATCGAGTACCGAGTATCGGGTTTTCCCGGTACCCAGGACTCGGTACTTGGTAACTGATCACTGTTTACTGTTTCCTATTTACAGTTCCCCCTTAATCTTGTATCATATTTTCATATGAATAAAAAAGCCGCTCAGGACAATATCGATCTCGAACTTTCTAAGACATATTTCGGAAATTCCCGCAAAACCGGGAAGCCGGCGTCAAGTCCCTCTTCAAGGGAACGCTCTACCGCCCCGAAGAAGACTGTTCGTTCAAAAAAACCTCTGGTCATAGCCACTATTGCCATGACCTTTCTGGTGATCGCGGGAATATATATTTTCGGCTACAAAAAAGTCTCACTTTCGGTAAAGGTAGAAACCCGTCCGGTAGAGCAAAAACCCTTATATACGACCTCCCGCAGCCCGCGCACCATAGAGCGCGGCAAGGACAGAACAATATATGATTTTGAAAAAAGCGAAGACGGCTGGGAAATACCCTACTGGGCACTGGAGAAAGATGATCACGTAGGCCTGACATTATCCAGAACGGTTGAAGTAGCTTCTAACGGTACGGGCAGCTTAAAGCTGGACACGGACTTCCCCGGATCCAGGTGGACAGCCGCGCTTATTGAGATCCAGCAGTTCCTGGACCTTACCGATTACATCTCTATTTCTACAGACGTCTTTCTCCCCCCCGGCGCCCCCGAAGGACTTCGCGCTAAACTTATCGTGACGGTGGGCGAAACGTGGAAATTCGTGGAAATGGCCCGGAGCGTACGCCTCAAACCGGGCGAGTGGACGACAATAACCGCGAAGATCTCCGACGGAAGCACCGACTGGAAAAGGACCGTAGTCGACAAGGCTTTCCGTGAAGACGTCCGCAAAGTCGCCATCAGGATCGAATCCAACAATAAACCCATATACGCGGGGCCCATCTATGTCGATGATATCCGCGTTACTATGGCTGCGGAATAATCGCTACGCGCAGTCCTCAGACGACGGACCACGGACCACAACTCTAAATCCAAATGTCAAAATCCAAATGACAAATGAAATCCAAATGACGAAACCCAAAAGTAGCGTTCCTTTCGGATTTAGGATTTTAATGATTCCTTTGGATTTTGGGCTTAGGATTTTGGCCTTAAATTCCGACGAGCATCGAGCATCGAGCATCCAGAATCGAGCATCTAACTTCTGATCACTGATGACTGATCACTGGTCACTGATCCCTAGTATATCCCCAGATCGCGGAGTCTCTTATCCGAAATGCCAAGATGATGTGCCAGTTCATGGCGGACGGTATGCGTTACCAGATGGACTACCTCTTCATCTGTTTTGCATATTCTTTCGATATTTTTCTGGAAGATAGATACCTTGTCGGGCATGACCATCCCGTAATTATGGTTGCGTCGGGAAAGCGGAACGCCCTGGTACAACCCGAGTACCATGCGGCGGTGCTTCGACCCTACCGCGCCGGCCTGTTCACGCGTGGGTTCGAACTCCACCACTACATCAACATTCTCCAGCCTGTCTTTGAATTTTTGGGGAAGGTCTTCAAGCGCTTTCTGAACAAGCACCTGGAATTTCTCTCGTTCCATTGATCTCTTCTGAAGGTAAGTTATCCCGAAAAAAGATCGCCGCCGGTGGCCTCTTTCTCTTCCTCTTCCGGTTCCGCGACCGGATCGGATGAAGGCACATCTCCACGGTCCTCATCTTCGGGCCTTTTGATATAATATTTTCTGTTCTTTATCGTGACATAATGGCTCCAGTCCTTGCCTTCGGCGGCCTGAGCGACCTGTATTTCCTTTATCGCGTTGGCCTGAGAAACAAGCTCGTCAGCGTGATATATGATGGTCGCTTCAAGCGTCTTAGGAAGAACCGGTGACTGCTGCTCATATTTGCCGTGATGGCTAAGAACAATATGCTCTACACGTACCCTGAGGTCCGACGGAAACCTGTCGATAGCTTCTATCTTTTTAAAAAGTATCTTGTACCCGATCGCTATGTGACCTACCAGTCCGCCCTCGACCGTGTATTCCATTTTTTTAGGGTCGAGTTCGCAGACCTTGCCGATATCGTGGATGAACGCCCCAAAAATAGCGATATCCCTGTCCGCCTCGGGATACAACTCACACACCCTGTCGGCTATGCACATCACTTCATGCGTATGCTCTAAAAGCCCGCCCACATAAGCGTTGTGCCAGCTCTTTCCTCCTACGCCTTCAAGGAACGCCGCCATCAGTTCTTCGTCCTGTGTGAAACTGTCCGCCAGGAGACGTATCCAGCTACTCTTTATCGTTCCAAGATATTCGAGAACGCTAGCGTAAATCTGGTCCCTGTTGTCCACTACCCGAACCATATCCTCATATATAAAAGCTCTCTCGTCCGCCTTAGACATCATATGTATCTTGAGCTGCTTATCCTCGCGAAATTTTTCCACTATCCCCTTGATGTGGACCACGTCGCCGGTATCCGCAACGCTATTCAGATCTTCGGCATTATCCCACACCCGGCCTTCGATCTTTCCCGTCTTATCGGAGAGGCCCAGTTCAATATACTGCTTGTCGTATTTGGTAAGCTTAAGGTTCTTCTTGGTGAGAAGAAAATAAGAATCGATCTTTTCTTTATCCTTAAAATCAGTTATGAATCTTTTATCCATTTTCCCTCTTGATGTGCGGCCTACCGGCCGGATATCTGAAAAATCGCGTTCAAGGCAAATAGGTTCGGCAATATTTTCACCCTGCCTTTTCCGGAAAGAAAGACTTTCGTCTCGACCTTTAAGTCCGAGGTGTCACAGAACACCTGAAAGTCCTTTATGCTCAGAAAATGAAGGTTAGGCGTGTCATACCAGGTATACGGAAGCGACGAAGTCACCGGCACGCGCCCACCAAAAAAAAGCTGGCACCTGGCACTAAGATTACAAAAGTTAGGAAACCCCACTATGACCTTTTTGCCAATGCGCAAAGCCTCTTTGATAGCTTCTTTCGGCTTGTGCACCTGCCGCATCGTCTGGTTGAAGATAACATAATCAAAAAATAAATCGGGATATTCCCGAAGTCCGGAATCTATGTCTCCGTGCGAAACGCTGAGGCCTTTCTCGACACAGCTGTATATCGCATCTTCGCTTATCTCGACACCGCTGCCCTTTACATCCTTGCTCACCGTCAGGTATTCCAGGAGATCCCCGTCGCCGCAACCGAGATCAAGGACCATGGACTCGGACTCTATCATATCCCCTATGATCTTATGATCAAGCCTGAGGTCTTCTTTCCGCTTACTCGTCATTTATTTTTCCCCAATTTCTTGTGAGTATTGTCCAGGAAGTACTTTACAAGTTTTGTTTCCTCTTTAAACTCCAGAAGGAAGGCGTCATGTCCGTACTGCGAACTTATCTCACAATACGTCACGTCTATGCCGTTCAGCTTCAGGGCTTTTACTATCTCCTTCGACTGAAAAGGCGGATACAGCCAGTCAGAGGAAAAAGCTATCACCAGGAACCGTGTTTTCACGCCCTTGAACGCCTGGGTAAGTTTGCCGTCCTTCTGCAGGTCAAAATAATCCATAGCTTTGGTCAAATACAGATAGGAATTGGCGTCAAAACGTTTTACGAAGCTGTCTCCACGATACCTCAGATAACCTTCCACCTCAAACTCGGTCGTAAACTCATAGCCAAGTTTCTCTTTCTTAAGCATCCTGCCGAATTTCTTCTCCATCGACCCGTTGCTCATATAAGTAATATGGCCTATCATCCGCGCTACTGAAAGCCCCGCAGACGGATGAGCCTTCTCGTAATAGTCTCCTCCCTCCCAGGTGGGATCCGCCATAATGGCCTGCCTACCGACCTCGTCAAAAGCGATCTGCTGCGCCGAATGTTTGTACGTTGTAGCTACGGGAATACAGGAGATGACCATATCCGGATGTGATACCGTCCATTGAAGAGCCTGCATGCCCCCCATAGACCCTCCAGAAACGGCAAGCAATTTTTCTATACCAAGAACCTCCACCAGTTTTTTCTGGGCGTTCACCATATCCTTCATCGAAACTATGGGAAAGCCCAGACCGTATGGTTTGCCTGTAACCGTATCTATTGAATTAGGCCCACTCGATCCTTTGCAGCCCCCGATGACGTTCGCGCATATCACGAAATATTTATCCGTGTCAAAGGCTTTCCCGGGGCCGATCATCTCGTCCCACCATCCCGGTTTCTTGTCACCTTTGTGATACCCCGCGGCATGAGCGTCACCGGAAAGAGCGTGACATATAAGCACGGCGTTATCTTTCCGGTCGTTAAGCTCACCGTACGTCTCATAGGCTATCTTAAGCTCTAAAAGTTTTATCCCGCTTTCGAGAACAAACTTCTCCCCTTCAGGCAGGTTAAAATATTTCGTCGCTACGATGCCTATGCCATCTTTTTGTGGTTTTTCCGACATAATCTGATATTATCCTACAAAATCTGAAAAAAGCCAGGTGCTGAGATACCTTTCGCCTGTGTCGCAAAGAACAGTGACTATTGTCTTCCCCTTGTTCTCTTCACGCGAGGCGATCTTTATGCTCGCGACAACGTTCGCACCGGATGAAATGCCGACCAGCAGTCCTTCTTTACTCGCCAATCTGCGTGCCATTTCTCCCGCTTCATCATCGGGAATGGTTATTATCTCATCTAACAGTTCTTTTTTCAAGACATTAGGCACGAATCCGGCGCCGATACCCTGTATCTTATGCGGACCGGGCGCGCCGCCCGAAAGCACCGGTGACGTCTCGGGCTCTACCCCGACTATCCTCACCGAGTTGTCCTTCGCCTTAAGGACCTCTCCTACTCCGGTAATGGTACCGCCCGTACCAATTCCCGCCACGAAAAAATCCACCTTGCCATCAGTGTCATCCAATATCTCCCGCGCCGTCGTCTTCCTGTGCACTTCGGGGTTTGCGGGGTTATTGAACTGCTGCGGCATGAACGCGTTCGGCGTCGTCGCGACAAGCTCCTCCGCCTTCTCCACGGCTCCGGTCATTCCCTTTTCTCCCGGAGTAAGAACCAGTTCCGCGCCGAAGATCTTAAGAAGCGTGCGCCATTCCGCGCTCATAGTGTCAGGCATCGTAAGGATAAGCCTGTATCCTTTAGCGGCGCTTATAAACGCGAGAGCTATGCCCGTGTTCCCGCTGGTAGGTTCGATTATAACTGAGTCCTTATTAAGCTTCCCTTCCTTCTCGGCGGCCTCTATCATCGATATGCCTATCCTGTCCTTTACGCTTGCCAGAGGATTAAAGAACTCCGCTTTGACAAGGATGTTTCCCGGCAGATCACTGCCTACCTTATTAAGACGGATAAGGGGCGTATTGCCTATGGTCTGTGTTATATTGTCGTATATATTCATTCTTCGTCTCCTATCCTTTTATCCGATCCTCGTTGCTCGATGCTTGATACTCGCTATCCTTCCTACGAGAATCTAGAATCGAGAATCCAGCATCCAGATCTTATGTTTTACTTAACGCCTGCTCCATATCCTCGATTATATCGTCCACATTCTCTATCCCTATTGACAAACGTATATAATCCTCCGTAACACCCGCAGCCTCCTGTTCTTCGGAAGAAAGCTGCTGATGCGTGGTGCTTGCAGGGTGTATCGCCAGCGTCTTCGCGTCGCCTATGTTCGCCAGATGGGACACCAGCTCAAGAGAATCTATGAACTTCTTCCCCGCTTCGGCTCCGCCTTTGACTCCGAAACCAATGATAGCACCAGCGCCTTTAGTAAGATATTTTGCGGCCTTATCCTTTTCCGGACTGGAACGGAGTCCCGGATAATTCACCCATGAGACCTTGGGATGTTTTTCCAGGAATTCAGCTACCTTCAGAGCGTTTTCCGAATGACGCGGCATGCGGAGGTGAAGAGTCTCAAAGCCCTGAAGAAAAAGAAACGCGTTGAACGGCGACATCGCCGGACCCAGGTCCCTGAGAAGAGTTACTCTCGCCTTGATTATGTAAGCTATGTTCCCCCTTGGCTTCAAGGCTTCCACAAAATTAATGCCATGATAACTCGGGTCGGGTTCAGATATGAGGGGAAACTTTCCGTTCGTCCAGTCGAACTTCCCGGAATCCACAATAAGCCCCCCCACCGAAGTCCCGTGACCTCCGATGAACTTCGTTGCGGAATAGACCACTATGTCAACACCGTGGTCTATCGGCCGCAGAAGATACGGTGATACCGTATTATCCAGAATAAGAGGAATACCATTCTCGTGAGCTATCTTCGACAGTTCCTCTATATCCGTCACATTTAACTTAGGATTACCTACGGACTCGGCATATATCGCCTTGGTCTTCGGGGTTATAGCTTTACGAAACCCTTCCATATCTCCCGACGGAACGAATTTTACATCTATACCGAATTTTTTAAAGGTATAGCGGAACAACGTGTACGTTCCGCCGTAAAGGTTGTCCGCGGAAACGATCTCATCGCCCGCCTGCGCTATATTAAGGAGAGCAAGCGAGATCGCGGCCTGGCCGCTGGCTGTACCCAGAGCGCCTACCCCTCCCTCCATAGCTGCCACCCTTTTCTCGAGCACGTCCGTCGTCGGGTTCATCAGCCTCGTATAGATGTTCCCGAACTCCTTCAGCGCGAAAAGGTTGGCGGCATGTTCCGTATCCTTAAAGTTATACGATGTTGTCTGATAAATCGGTACCGCCCTGGCTCCGGTAGTCGGGTCAGGTTCCTGGCCGCCGTGCAGAGCCAGTGTTTCAACTTTCAATTTCCCATCGATCTTAGTCATTTTTTTACCTCCATTTAAATAAAATAATTTAATTCTTTATTGTCAACTTTTCTGCGTATCTTCTCTACCAGATCTGTCAATTTTACGCCATACAACATCGTAACGATCTGGTCCTTGAGAACGCCTCCTGTCGTATCGAGTATTTCATCGATCGCCTCCTTTCCTTCACCTGGTTCTATCGGAAGGATGCCTATACTATCTCCGGCGCCATCCATCACATCCATTACCGTGATACCCGTTATATCCTTAGCAAGTCTGTACCCGCCGTTAGGCCCGCGCTTACTGCTCAACAGCCCTCCATTCTTAAGAACCAGCAGGATCTGCTCGAGGACTTTTGGCGATATACCTGTCCTCTCTGATACTTCTTTTATCGAATAAGATTCACCTCCGCTGAATGCAAAAAAGAGCATGACTTTTAGTGAATAATATCCTTTTTTCCCTATCAACATATATTCTCCTATTTCCCTATAGACAAATAGTAGTTTATCCCTACGCCTGTTTTTTGTCAATAAAAAAAGGCGAGCAAATTGCCCGCCTCGCAGTATCTCGTTTAGGTTGATGGTTAGTGGGTGTAGCAGCTGGTATGGTTTTTGGGCAAAAGGTTTGGTCTAGACCCGGACCACAACCTTACCAGCTTCCAAAACCTTCAACTACATCCCAGCACCTGTTATGACTTTCTGTCCCTGATCCCCCGATATCCCGATCTCCCGATACCCGGTACTCGATACCCGATACCGCTTCTAATCAATCCCCCAATATCCCTTTTCATTAAGATCCGACACCCTGAGAGGCTGGACTTTTGTGTTCCTGCCGATGATATATCCGGTCCCGTAAAAATTCCGCCACCAGTAAAGCATCTCTTTCCAGGCATAATACGTTATCAATTCCCATAGAGGAGGGGAGATCTTTCTTACCTCATACGTAACGTAATCGTTGTTTACCATCACCCTCACATAATGAAGGTATCCCCCATCGGCATCGGGTATCTCTATCAGCATTCCGCCGCCGCCGGTAACCAGGTAATCGACACCATCAAACTTTTCATGCTTAAACATATGCTTATGGCCGCTGAAGACCATGTCAACTTCATATTTTCCGCACAGCTTGCGAAACCTGTAGGCCCACGGGCTGTTGTCCTCGTTATACCACTCCTGCTGATACGGATCGAACGGGGGCTTGTGCATGGCGACAAAAATATGGTCGTACTTCTGCCCCTCTTCCAGCTTGTCTTCAAACCAGCGAAACCCCTCATCTGATATACTTCCGTCTTCATTGTCCAGAACGATAAAAAACGAATTCCTGTTGGTAAAAGTAAACTGGTTATCGCCGCAGAATTCCTCAAAGAGTTCACGGTCATCGTGATTTCCTATCGCGGTAATAAAGGGATACTTGATAAGCTTCTGGATCTTTTTGAATGCCGCGAAATGAGAGCGCTCGCCATCAAGAGCTATGTCTCCTACACTTAAGACAAAATCTATAGGGACCTTGCGAAACCGGTCTTCTCGGTTCATATGCCAGATCTCCTTCATCGCCGCCGCGTCGTTAAAGATAAGTCCCGCGTGATTATCCCCGAAAACTATAAAGGAAAAGTACCCGCCTTCATTGTCCTTCAGTTTTTCTACGTTGGCCATATTATTATCCGATTTATCCGCTCCGTCCATAGTATAGAACGAGATCATCGGAAGCAGCGAATAGATAACCATCGCCGCCAGGATAAATAAAAGTATTTTTTTCCAGTTCCTTATCTGCGCACTCATTTTAGCCCTTCTCCCGCCGGGTCCGCTTATCCCCGGTTTATACTGATTATTTCGTACATTCTCGATCCCGCAGGAACCTTTACCTCTACGACATCTCCGACCTTATGCCCCATGAGAGCCATCCCGACCGGAGAAGACGATGATATCTTATTAAGTTCAAAATCCGACTCTTCCTCAGAAACAAGCATGTAGTCAAATTCCTCGGACGTGCCGGTGTCTCGCACCTTCACCGTCGCCCCCAGCAAAGCCTCGTCTTTCGGCATTGCGCTGTCGTCGATTATTTTTGCCCTCATAAGCGTATCCTCAAGTTCCGCTATACGCTTTTCGTTCATAGCCTGATCCGCTTTCGCGGCGTCATATTCCGCATTCTCGCTAAGGTCTCCATGAGCCCGTGCCGCCGCGAGATCCTTGGCTATCTCTCTCCTTTTTGGCCCCTTGAGAACTTCAAGCTCACTGCATTTTTTGTCTCTTCCCTCTCGTGTCAAATTAACTCTGCCATCACCCATGAGGTCCTCCTATATATATCGTCCTTAAAAAATTGATATCACACTTTCAGATACGATTATATAGGATAAAAATCATCATTTCAAATGAAATCTTTATATATCACTATAAACCACGCACTCTCAGTTAACGATTAAATAGTTAGCTATACACTCTTGCTTTTTGTTTTTTAATCATTAAAATTGATTATGGATGTAGGTATTGTTCTTTCTAACGCAATTTTTTCAAAACGATAAGGGCAAACTATTCTAAAGAATAGGGCTGCAAAACCTTGAGCCTAAGTCTCCCCTGGAGATACGGTTGTCGGGCTGCCGAAATTGAATCTAGTCTGGGTCGCTGTTAATGCTAACTTTTTGTAACCCTATTTGACTAAGGTTCGCCTTTATCAAATAGGGTTTTTTAATTTACGAAAGGAAGCAAAGATGGTGATCACGGAATTATCAAAAAAAAGCAGGCTGTTCAATCTCACATTCGCACTTGTACTTATTTTTTCTTTTGCTCTGCCTGCTGAAGTTCTTTACTCTGATACAGCTATACTTCTCCCCCAGAAAGGGATGTGCTATGTCACCTGGGACAAGAACCGTTTCGCGTCCGCGTACTCAGACAAGTCACTCGAAAAACTGTCAAACATGGGTGTCGAATATGTATCTATCATAGTCACGCAGTATCAGGACGCCTATAACTCGACAAAAATATTCAAGACAGACCAGACGCCTTCCGACAAGAGCATCATCCACGCCATCAAAAAAGCACGCAAGCTTGGGCTGAAGGTCATGATTAAGCCTCACCTCGATCTTCTGGATAAACATGACGGGTCTTATTGGCGCGCTGACATCGGGTTCGTCACAGAAAGCGACTGGACAGCCTGGTTTAAACAATACAAAAAATTCATACTTCATTACGCCAAGATGGCAAAAAAACATAAGGCGGACATCTTCTGCCTGGGAACCGAACTTTCTTTCACTACTCAAAAAGACGAGATGTGGCGCACCGAAGTCATCGAGCCGGTAAAAAAAGCCTACGCTGGCACCTTGGTATACGCGGCCAACTGGGATAATTACAAGAACGTAAAGTTCTGGCACGAACTCGACTTCGTCGGCATTGACGCTTACTTCCCTCTCACATACAAAGCGGATCCGACCGTGGAAGACCTCCGGGCGGGCTGGAAAAAGTGGGTCTATGAAATAGAAGTGTGGCAGGCTACGATAAACAAGCCTATCATCTTTACCGAGATAGGATACGCGAGCACGGGCCACGCTCCGAACACTCCCTGGAAAGGCGGCACCTCAGGTAACGCCGCTCCCGAGATCCAGGCAAAATGCTATGAAGCTTTCTTTCAGACTATATGGAACAAGGACTGGCTGGCCGGAGTTTACTGGTGGAAATGGGACACCAACACCCGCGCGGGCGGAGCGCACAACCGTCAATTCACCCCGCAGAACAAACCCGCTCAGAGAATAATAGAGGCCAACTACAAAGGGTACAAAAAAGAACATACTTACGCGTCTATCGCTAAATAAAAGGGAAAACAGGAGGTAAGACTACACGTATCAATAGAGACCCGGGCGCGCCGATAAAAAAAGAGGAGGATTCATATAACGGTGCTTGGCGCGTCCGGAAGTTACGATCAGGACTTTTCTTCGGAAGGCTTCTCGGCCTTCTCCTTCAAGGGAATGACATCCCACTCCAGAAGCGTCTCGTTTTCGTCAAAAATAAGATACACTTTCTCCGTGTTAAGAAAAGTTTCTTTCCCCGGTTTATATGCCCACTTCTCGCGGGTACCGCCCTCTTCTTTATACGTTATGACAGGTGGACCGTATTTCTTCAATATCTTTGAGGCATGCTCTCCTACTTTAAGCTCGTGATGATCTATGGCTTTCTTGAGCTTCCGGTGCCGCTCTGTCTCCTTCTTGTAGGACTGAACCATGTCTCCCCTGTCCTTAGAGAGCATTATGAGAGACTTAAGCCCCGTCTTGGACTTTACCCATTTGACCTTCTTCTTGGCCTTCTCAGCGCATACAGCGTCACCCGCGCAAACCGCCAGTACAAAAACCCCCGCAAACACTATCGCCAACTGGCGCATCCATTTTCTATAAAGCATTTTTACCCCTTCCGGAAAAAGTTCTCCCTCTACTGGTCTTTGCTCTTCCCGCCATTTTTTTTCTTACTTTCAAGAAGCGCTTTTTCCAGAACCGTCCGCAGCTTGTTCAGCTCCGCCCTGGAAAGAAGAAAATGAGCTCTCACCTTTTTCTCAACGG